>DAOUBX010000133.1:0-40986 GCA_034432445.1 Anaerolineales bacterium | reverse complement strand
GCCCTAGGTGCCGGGCACTTAAGGCTGCGCTGGCCAGGGCGTCTGCAGAGCCGGCTCAAGCTGGAAACCGGTCGCAAGTGCCCGGCACCTGAACAGTTACTCTAGCGTAACGAGTCATGCGTCATGCGCAACCCAGCAGTCTGCATGCGAAGCGCTCCTGCGGGCTACGCATCACTCGTTACTCGTTGCGTGTTACGCTTTGACACCCCTCGTGCCTGATGGTACAATCCCGTCACCCGCACTATAGAACAAGGAGCACGCACCTATGTCGGAGCGCAAGATTCGTGTTTTGGTTGCCAAGCCGGGTCTCGATGGCCATGATCGCGGCGCAAAGGTGGTGGCACGCGCGCTGCGCGATGCCGGCTTCGAGGTGATCTACACCGGTATCCGTCAGACGCCGGAGATGATCGCCGAGGCAGCTCTGCAGGAAGATGTCGACGTGGTGGGATTGAGCATTTTGTCCGGCGCGCACCTGGCGCTCTGCCCGCGCGTGGTCGAGCTGCTGCGCCAGAACGGCCTGGAGGACGTGATCGTGCTGGTGGGCGGCATCATTCCCGATGAGGATATCGAGCCCCTGCGACAGGCCGGCATTCGCGGCGTTTTTGGCCCCGGCACCAGCACCCAGGATATTGTCGCCTTCATCAAGCAGCAGGTTGGCGCCCCCGTCCCCGCCTGAGCCGGTTATGCCTGGCAGCTCTGCGCTGCCACCACCTTCGCCAGCAAACAGCATGCCGTAGCGGCGCTGCAACACTGCGCCGCTACGGCATGCTGTTGTCATTTGGCGATCTGTTCTGGGGTACGCGGCAGCTAACAGGCAAGCGTCGCGCCCACCACTTCTACTGACTACTCTGCCGCCGCAACCACGCTGCGCCCCCCGCCGCCAACAGAACAGCCAGGCCGGCCAGCCAGGCCATCGGTTGGGCCGCCCTGGTTTGGCCGGACCCAGCCGCAAACTCGCCCAGGCGCACGGCTGTCGGCTCACCAATCACGAACGTGTGAGGGCCAACGGTCCAAGGGCTGGTCACGGCGCCTAGGTGCGCGCGCAGGCGCACTCGAGCTGTCGCCGGCAGTTCAGGAACCAACCAGACCACGCTGTTGGGCTGCTGACTGCCCGGAGCGATGTCGATGGCGCGCCACGTGGCCGTGCTTACCCGGCCGACATACACGTTGTCGATCCACGCGCTGTCGGCGCCGGCGCTGATCGTGTTGTCTTTGCGATAGCGCCAAAGGATGGAGTGCTCGCCGGCTGGCAGCGTCGCAACAAAGTCGGTCCAGTCGACCTCACCGCTGGTTTGCACGGCGAGTTGATCGTCGATGAATACCTCGAACAGGTCCCAGCCCGCTTCCGAGCTCACGCGGTAGCGGAAGCTGAACGGCGTGACCTCGTTCGCTTGCACTGCCAGAGCCAAGGTGCTGCTTTGGCGGTGACCGATGGCGCCGGCCTGCGCGGCTCCGTCCACAATGCGCCAGGGCGTGTGGCCGAAGGTGTTGTAGTCGACGGGCAACTGTTTGCTGTCAAAGCTGTCGCGGCGCTCGCCGACACTGTCGGCGTTGAAGCTATACTCGACTTCATAAGTCGCCGCCAAACCGTGGTTGTCGGCCCAGATGATGTTGACCGCTGTGCCGGGGAACAGATGTAGGCTCTCGCCGGGCGAGATAATGGTTGGCGCAGGCAGTGGCAACAGGCCCCGCGCCATCAGAGCCTCTGTGATCACAGCCCGGTGCGCGCCAGCGTAGAGGTTATGATCGGCATCCAGCAAGGCCCAGCCGGCATCGCGCAACGAGGCGCCGCAGGGCATATAGAAGTTGGCCTCGATGGCCAGCGTGTCGGCGATGCGTTGGCCTAGGCTGCGACGTACATCCCACAACACGCGGCTCCAAAGCTCGCCATCGCGATGTGCGTCGCCCGAAACAGCGATCGGGTACTGGTGGTCTCGGTCCACGCGGCGCAGACAGTAAGGCGGTGTGGTCGTGTAGCTCCGGCTGTCCCATTCGGCGATGCAGGCCGGGTCCTCGCTGACGTCGGCAAAGCGGCTGGCTGCCAGATAGTCGCCAAAGCCCTCGCCGATCGCCGCCATCTCGCCGCCGCCCCAGCAAGCCACCTGATCGTGTTGCAACGCATGGGCGTATTCATGCACGATGATGTCGGCGTCCTGGGCGTCCTGGATGCCGCCGTCGCCGAAGTGTAGGGCGTCGTCGCTGACGCTGTAGAACGACTGGTCCTCGACAAACCAGTGTGCGCTAGCGTGCGTCACCCGATCGCGAATGCCGTTGGCTGGCGTGTTGGCGTTGCTGTAGCCCAGCGACTGGATGTAGCGTTGGGTAGCGTCGATGTGATAGTAGACCATGACCTCGGCAAAGCGAGGGTCAGAGGGATCGTACACGAAGTTGCCGTCGGGCGCGTAGGCTGTGGGAGCGGTGTAGCCAACGGGCGAGGTGAGGTCCACGTACTGCCCGCGCAGCCAGCCGCTGCCGTCCAGCCCTTCCAGGGTCACAGTGCGCAGCTCTGGCCATGCCGGCGCGGCAACAGCGTCGTGATCTGCCGAGCGGGATTGACCAGCCAAGAACACCTGGGCGCGGTCAAGGATGAGACGATTGTAGCGCTTGACGACATCGCCGGTCGTTGCGTCGATGAGTACCTCCCAGTCTCCCTGCGGCTCTGCCGCTGCCAGAGTCACCGACCACGCCAAGCGAACGACGCTACCCGGTTGCGCCAGAACGACCTGCTGCGGCGGCGGGCTTGGACTGCGCTCGCGGCGAAAACTGATCGCGTCTTTGGCCAGTGCAACTGCTTGTTCAGCGCTGATCGCCGGCTGAGGAGCTACATGGGGCAGGGCCGGCAGGTAGCGGTTGTGCAAGGCCTGAATTTGGCCCGCACGGTCGAGGTGCACTGAGACATAGGCGTCGACTACCAGGATGCCCCCGAGACTTTGTTGGAAGAGGACATGGCTGCTGCCGAGGCCGTGTTTGACCGCAATCAGCCGGAGGTCGCTTAGCTCGGCCGGCATGCCGAACGTTTGATGATGTTCATTCAAGAAAGCACGTGCAATAGCGACTGAATCCGTTGACTGCGCACCGGCGGAGCGACAAGCGCGCAGGGTGGCGGGCGTGTCCGTGAGGGGATTCAGCGTAACTTCGGCGCAAGACAGTGCACTTTGCAGCTCAGGTGCAGCCAAAGCAGCGGGCGTAGCCAGCACAAAGCATAACAGCACCAGCAGAGCCCGCAGGGCGGCAACAGACAACCAGGAAGGGGTTTGGTGGGTCGTAGCGTGCACGGGTGGAACTCACGTCTCCGGGCTGGTTTGGGCGAGGAGCGTCGATGCGAACCTAGCTAAGTCCTGGTACTCACATCGAGGACTGTCTCAGCGGCCGCCGGCCCATGAGCATCTGGCATCCATCGAGGTGCAGCATCAGCGTGCTTGCTCGCCATTGTAGCATCAAACGTGAAGCTGTCAATTTAGGGCGTCACTAGCGCCGGTTGGATGGTTGCACAGAGCCGACTTCATGTGCTATACTCTCGCCTGTCCCAGTTCCAACGCGCATGGTTCGCTGACGTCTGCGTTGCTGACGTGTCGTGACCGTCAGACCATCTTGACTGAAAGCCAATCCGTACTACTCAGGTGCCGGGCATTTGCGACCGATTTGCGGCCCGAGGTTGGCAGTGCAGACATCGTCGCCAACGCAGATTCAAGCGCCCGGAAGCTTTGCTAGTCATGCTAACCCTTTTGTAACTATTCAGCCCTAGGTGCCGGGCACTTCAGGCTGCGCTGGCCAGGGCGTCTGCAGAGCCGGCTCAAGCTGGGAACCGGTCGCAAGTGCCCGGCACCTGAATAGGTACACCCTTTTTTAGATCTACGATAAGGAGGTATCGCAATGGCTATATCGACTGCTGCCTCTTCCACCCTAACCACACAGCAACGCTTGTGGTTGTGGAGCCGCACCTGGGATCTGAGATACGTTTCGCTGAGCGTCATTTTGGTGGCTGCTCCGTACACGGTCTACCTGCTGCTGCTCAACCTGGGCTTGATTTTGGGGCCGCTGGCCAGCGCGCTGGGCACCACTGTCGATGATCTAAGCCGTAACTTCGTCAACGCGTCGGTGGCGCTGTTGGTGGGCGGCCCGCACATGTATGCCACCTGGACACGCACCGGGTTGGACCGCGACTTTGCGTCCAAGCACAAGCGCTTTCTGCTGGCCGGGCTGATCATTCCGGTTGTCGTCACGACCTTGGCCCTGTTCAACCTGCCGTTGCTGCTGACCATCTTCTTCTTCTGGGCTTCGATCCACGTCCTACACCAGATCATCTACATCACGTCGATGTACAACGAGCGCCAAAAGACCGGCCAGCAGTTCAACCTGTCGCTGTTTTCGCGGCTGTCCGACTACGCTGTGATCCTCACTGCGCTCTATCCGTTGGCGGCTTGGAAGATCGCCAACAACAAGTTCACCATCGGACAAAACAACCTGAGCGAGATGGTCAACCAGGTGCTGGGGATAGTCGGCTTGAGCACCGGCCCGTGGATGTGGATGCTGGCCGGCGGCGCGTTTCTGATCGCGTTGGTGGTGTGGATCGCCAAGTCGCTGGCCGAGTACCGCGCAGGAACGCTGCACAAGCCCAAGACGCTGTTCATCGCCGTCACCGTGACCGCGTCTTTCTTCGTGCCGGCGCTGGGCAACCTGGACACGGCCTTTCAGGGCATGAACGTCTGGCACTCGTTCCAGTACCTGGCGCTGACCTGGTTGCTGATCCACATCCGCAGCCAACGAGGCGGGCTCAAGAACTCCCCATTTGTCGAGAAGATGGCGGTGGACAACAAGGCGGCAAAGCGCTACTACGCCTTCAACATCGGCCTCACCATCGCCGACGTGGGCTTGGCCTTGGTGATCTTCTTGATCCTGTGGCAGGTGGTGGGCTTCTCGTTCGACGCAGCCTTCGACCGCGGCTACTACATCGCCGTGCTCAGCTTCTTATGGATGCACTACTACCAGGACCATTTCCTGTTCGTGCATCCGGAGGCCATCGAGGGGAAGAGCCTGGCGTGAGGGTAGCCCACCGGGCTACAGCGCCTGCGCGCCCCGCACCGCTCAGGTCTTGACCAGGCTGGCCCAGGCGTCTTCAAGGGTGAAACCGCGACGCATGTACATCTCGTAGGCGCGGCGATGTTTGGCGACGTGGGTTTGCACCTCGACGCGGCGATAACCGGCGGCTGCCATCTCGGCCAAGGCTCTGTCCAGCAAATATCTGCCTAGGCCGCGGCCTTGCCAGGCGGTCTGCACGTCCAGCCGCACGATGGCCGCACCGGTCGAGACCTCCCTGGCAGTGGCGACTTCAGTCGCTTCGGAGGACGCTGAACGACTAAAGTCGTTACTACCAGCGTCTGGCCGCCACACGACACGCGCCACGGCCGCGCCTGCCGCGTCCATCAGCACTGCGCCGCCATACGGCCAGCCGTTGTCCGCATCCCACAGGCGCAGCTCATCGTAGCCTGGGCCGGTCCACGGCTGCTGGTGGCTGATGGCCCGCGGGCGCAGGCCCAGGGCGTCCCAGTCCGGCTCGGCCGGCGGCGCGAGCGATTCGTCCGGCTCGCGCGCCAGGCTCACATCGCCCGGATCGACCACGCGGTAGCCGCGGCGGGCCAGCCAGTCGATCAACGGCCGGTCCGTGCGCAGCGACACCCCCATGCGCTGGCTGGAGCCGAACAGCGGCGGCCGCGGCCCTTCCACTGACCCGTAGAGCGGGGTTGTCTCGGTCGCGAAATGCACGGGGCAGTAGTAGAGGTAGTTCTCCGCGGCCCGCAGCAGGCGCCGGCCGATCCCCTGCCCGCGCCAGGCCGGCGCGACCGTCAGCCAGGCGATGTGGTGGCGCAGGTCGTAGAGCTGGTAGACCCCCCGGTTGGGCGCGGGCCGCAGGGCGTGGACGCCGCCTATCACCTGGCCGTCGTCGGCAATGGCCAGGATCAGACCCTGGGGATCGAAGGCTGGCGCGGCGACAATGCGCCGCTGCCATTCCTGCATCGTGAGCGCGCGAAAGGTACGCTGGCCGGCGAAGGCGGCGTTCCAGAAGTTGAGCAGTTCGGTGGCGTGGTCGAGGTGGTAGCGTTGGAGACGGATCATCGAGTGCCTTCCGGCCGTTGTGCGTCGCTATCGGGCGCAGACGTACTCCACTGGCAACGGATTATCTCCTGGCAGCCTAGCCTAAAGAACCGGGTCCACCACAGAGTCAAGTATAGCCAACCGATGTCGCAGACGTATCAAGGTTGCTAACAGCATGAAACCGATGAGTGCGATCACAATCAGGATGTCGAGCACATCATCACCTTTCTACCCTCTCTGCATCCGGTGATCTCTGCACCAACCTGGCTTCAACAATCTCGGCATTGGGGCCCTCCCGCAGTTGTCCAATCACATCCCGACATACTTTGCATACACCGTCCGCGCCACGCTCTCGTCCTCCGTGCCCTTGATGATCGCGCGGCCGTCAGGAAAGACGGTGACATCCATGCCGCCCAGCGTCGCGCGCAGCAGGTAGGGGTTGACAACCACATCGGCCTCACCGGCCGCGCGCAGCCGCTCGGCCAGCGTGGCCAGATCGACCGTCGGCCGGCCGGCGATGCTGATCTGCACTGCGTTGCGGCCGCAGAGGGTGGCCGTGCGCGTGCCGGTCGCTGCGTGCAGGAACTCAAAATCACGCCGGACGCAGGTGGGGCAATCGGGCCGGCGCTGCACCTCGAAGCGCTCCAGGCTGTTGTCCAGCAGGTCGAAGTTGAGCAGGCTGCCGGTGTTCAGCTCGCCGAAGCCGGCCAGCAGCTTGAGCGCCTCGCCGGCCGCGATGGAGGCCACCACCGCCACCGACGGCCCCAGCACGCCAGCCGTGTCGCAGGTTGGCGCGGTGCCGGGCGCGGGCATCTGGCCCAGCAGGCAGCGCAGGCAGGCCGTCTCCCCCGGCCGGATGGTCATGGTCATGCCGTAGCTGGCGATGACGCCGGTGTAGATCCAGGGCAGGCCGAGTTGCACGCAGGCGTCGTTGAGCAGGAAGCGGGTCTCGAAGTTGTCCGCGCCGTCCATGGCCAGGTCTGCGCCGGCCAGCAGCCCCAAAATGTTGTCGGGGGTGACGTCGGCCACGATGCCCTCGACGGTGATCTCGGAGTTGATGCGGCTCAGCTTGCGCCGCGCAGCCTCGGCCTTGGGCAACCCCTCGGCGATGTCCTGCTCGTCGAAGAGCAGTTGGCGCTGCAAGTTGTTGGGCTCGATGAAGTCGCGGTCGACGATGCGCAGGTGGCCGACGCCGCTCCTGGCCAGGTGGTTGGCGATCACCGTGCCGGTCGCGCCGCAGCCGACCAAGACGACGGTCGAGTCCAGCAGCCGGCGCTGGCCGGCCTCGCCCAGGTCGGGGAAGATGATCTGGCGGGCGTAGCGGGAGAGGTTGGGGGTTGTCATAAGCTAACCGATGTATTTTGCTCTAGCCGGTTCCATGAACCGGCGGGGTCTAGCCCCCAACGCCGCCGGTTCACGGAACCGGCCGGAGCGGTAACTATGGGCGCACCTACGCTACTGCCTACCGGTCCGTGCTTTTGCGTCGCAGGTTCTCTGCCATCTGCGCCAGCGAGGCCCACTCGACGAAGTCCATGCGATCATCGGTCTGGCCAGCCTGATACAACTGGTGGAACTCATCGGAGGTCATGCCGTAGCGCCGTTCAAACTCAGCCAGCTCAGCATTCAGTTCATCAAGGTGGGTCTGATCGGAGCTTTGGTTCATAGGTTCGACAAAGCCTGCTCGAGGTCAGCCAGCAGATCCGCCGTGTCCTCGATCCCACACGACAACCGGATCAACGACGGCGAGATGCCCAGGCTGGCCAGCTTGTCCGGGTCGGCGTCGAAATAGCTGACCAGCGCCACCTGCTCCACCAGGCTCTCCACGCCGCCCAGGCTGGGGCCGATGTAGGGCAGGCGCAGCGCGTCGACGAAGCGGCCGGCCGCGGCGCTGTCGCCGTCGATCTCGAAGGTGACGACGCCGCCGAAGCCGGTCATCTGGCGAGCCGCGATGGCGTGTTCTGGGTGGCTGGGCAGGCCGGGATACCACACGCGGCGCACGCGCGGGTGCTGCTCTAGGAAGCGGGCCACGGCCAGCCCGTTGGCGTTTTGCCGCTCGACCCGCAACGCCAGCGTCTTCAGCCCGCGGCCCACCAGGTAAGCCGCGTGGGGATCGATGACACTGCCCAAAATGCCCTGGATCTGGCGCAGCGGCGCGGTCAAGCCGCCCTTGCCGATGATCACGCCGGCCAGCACGTCGTTGTGGCCGGCCAAATATTTCGTCGCGCTGTGGATCACCAGGTCGATGCCGTGCGCCAGCGGCCGCAGGTTGAGCGGCGTGGCGAAGGTGCTGTCGATGGCCGTGCGCACGCGCTGGGCGCGGCCGATCTCGCCCAGCCGGTCCAAATCCAGGCAGCGCATGAAGGGGTTGGTGGGCGACTCGGAGAGGATCAGCCGGGTGGTGGGGCGGATGGCGGCCTCGACCGCGTCCAGGTCGCCGGGCGGGGTGATGGTGGTCTCGACGCCGAAGCGGGCCAGGAAGCCGTGGACGAAGTCGCGCGTGCGGCGGTAGCTGTCGCCGGTGAGGACCAGGTGGCTGCCCGTGCCCAGGAAGACCAGCAGCGTGCCGGTGATGGCCGCCATGCCGCTGGAAACCAGCACGGCGTCATCGCCCCCCTCCAGCGCTGCCAGCCGCGCCTCGACCGCGCGCACGGTGGGGTTGCCGTAGCGACCATACTCCTCGCGCTGCGGCGCATCCCAGAACATGCGCTCCTCCATGTACTCGACCAGCGCCGCCGTGTCGCGAAAGGTGTAGGTCGAGCTCTGGACGATGGGCGGGGTGATGCTGTCGTGCGCCTTGGCGCGCTGCTCGCCGGCGTGGACGGATTGGGTGGAGGGGCCTGGTGTCATGGAGCCATGGATTGGGTGAAGATGCGGATCGGAGTTGCCGCATATGCGCAGGCGCAGACCAGGAACGACATCCTCTGATCCGCGCCTTCTGCTCATCCGCGGTTCTAATACGGCCCGGCCCGGCCGCCCTGCCGCGCCCGGATCTGCGCTTCCAACTGCGCCAGCGACGGCATAGGGCCGAAGATCTCGTCCGGGAAGCGGCCGCCGCCCGACCAGAAGAGCCAGCCCTCGGCGTTGGCGTCCTCGGCCGCCTGGCGCTGGATCATCATCTCCGGCACGTCGTAGTTGTAGCCGCGCGCCGGGCCTTCGCTGCGGTAGTTGTTGGGGTAGCCCTGCAGCCAGGGGCGGATACGAGTGGGCAGAGGTACGATATTGCGCACCGTGGTCGTGCTGTCGTAGATCACCTTGTACGGACAGAGCACCGGCTCGTCGCAGCCCGGGAAAGTGCCCGGCCACCACACCTGGGGATAGATCATGGGGCTCAGGTAGTCCAGGCCCTGCGCCATCTCCGCCAGGTTTTGACCGATGAAGGGCTCGTTGCCATTCAGGATAATGCTGCCGAAGACGTCGATGGCCGTGAAGATGCCGTAAGGCTTGAGCTCACGCATCAGCTCGTGGGCGAAGTTGCTGATGGTCTCGCGGCGGTTCTCCGGCGTGCTCTCTACGGAATAGGTCATCTGATTGTGGTCGCGCAGGCCGGAAAAGCGGAAATAGTCGAACTGGATCTCGTCGAAGCCCAGCGTCGACAGTTCCTTGGCCAGATCGATCTCGTACTGACGCACCTCTGGCAGATAGGGGTCGGCCCAGGCCAGGTTCTCGCCGTCCTTCCACAGCACCGTGGGGTTGGACTTGCGGCGCAGCGCCCATTCCGGCTTGCCCTCGGCCAGCGCATCGTCCTTGAAGGTGACGAAGCGGGCGATGGTGTAGATGCCACGCTGCCTGGCCTCCTCCAAGAACTCCTGCGCAGTCATGATCTTGTCTTGAAAGACGCCTATCTCGCGCGCGATGGGGTTCTGCGGCTCCCAGGCGATCTCGCCATAGTCGCTCTTCATGTCGACAACCACCGCGTTGAGCTCAGGCGACTGTGCGATCAGGTCCAGCCGCGAGCGGATCAGGTTGCGGTCGTAGAGAAAGTGGAAGGGCACATAGAAGCCGCGCGCCTCGAACGGCTCCATCTGCGCGGTCAGGCACAGCGGCGCGCCGCAGTCGCCGCCGGCCAGCGTCTCGGGGAAGTACAGGCTGTAGCCCGGCGCCTTGAGCATGATCTGCGGGTTGGCCGGCAGGCCGCTGAGCTGGAAGCTGCCGTCCTCGGCCGCGTCGCCGTAGACCACCGGGATCGTGCCGCGGCAGGCAATGCCCTGGCAAACGTCGCGGTCGTAGGCGTAGACCACCACGCCGGGGATCGGTTCGCCGGTCTGCGCGTCCACGGCCTGGCCGGCGATGGTGTCCGGCGCCAAGGCCAGCGCCGTCTGGGCCGCGCCGTCGAAGACCTGAGCCACCGGCGCAAAGCCGGGCATGGTCACGGTGTAGGTGTCGCCGGCCTCGATCAGCGGCAGCAGGGCGATGCCCTGGGCGTCCGTGGTAGCCTCGCTGCGCTGGCTGACCACCTGCGCGCCTGCCACCGGCTGGCCCGCAGCGTCGGTCACCGTCACCACCAGCCCCTTGGGCTCCAGCGCCACGGCCAACTCCACGTCCTCCGTGAACTGGGCCTGTGCGGCTTCGTAGCCCGGCGCCTCCACGGTGATGGCCAGCGGCAGGTCGGTGGTCCACAGGATGAAGCGACCGTCGTCGTCGCTGACGGCGCTCAGGCTGCCGGCGGTGATCTTGGCGTCGGCGATCGGGTTGTTGGTCACGTTGTTGACCAGCCGGCCGGCCAGGTGCGGCGCCATCAAGGTCACGTCCAGCGGCTGGCCGCCCAGCAGGTTGGCCTCTTCGTCGATGGGCTGGCTGGCCGGCTCGTAGCCCGCCAGCTCAGCCGCCAGGCTCAGATCGGCGCCGTGCAGCCGCAGCAGACGATACTGCCCGGCCTCATCGGTAGTGGCCGTTTGGCCGCCGGCTGTCACAGTGACGCCGGCCAGCGGCTTGCCGGTCTGGTAGTCGCTGACCACGCCGGTGAGCGCAGTGGGCTGCAAGGCAATGTCCACGCTCTCCTGGCCGTTGAGCGCTGCATCTGAGGAAGCGTTGGCTGTGGCCGGCAAGAAGCCGGGCAAGGTCACGTTGATCTGGCCGGCGCCCACGTCGCCGGGGAAATAAAAGAAGCCGTTGTCCAGGCTCGTACTGCTCTGACCATTGAGGATGAGCGCTGCCCCGGCCAGGGGCTGACCGGTGGTAGCGTCCGTCACATAGCCGTGCAAGCCGTGGGGGTAAATCGGCACGCTGTGCAGCTGTCCACCGTCGGTGGACCGGTCAGTCAGCTCCCAGACGTGCGAGATGTAACCGTTGGCGATGAGGGTCGCTTGCACAGCTGAGTTGGCGACACGGCGGAGCTCGAAATAGCCCTCGGCATCCGTAGTAGCCTGTTGCTCACCAGCGCGCACCGTGGCGCCGGCTACGGGTTGGCCGTCCACCGCGTTGATCACCTGGCCACGCACAATGGTGGGCTGTAAGGAGGCCTCCAACGATGCCGGCACCAGCGGTAAGAGGTTGAAGCTGGCCTGGGCCTGCCCAGGTTGGTAACCGGCGGCGTTCGTCGTTGCTCTCAGGCCACCCACCCGGCTGGCGCGAGTGCTGAAGGCGCCGTCGGCGGCGCTGAGCAGTTCGGCGCCGTTGCTCAGCTGCACTTGGGCGCCGGCCACCGGTTCTCCCGTCTCGATATCCACAACACGCCCTGTGACCGCTACAGGCAACAAGTAAAGGAACAAAAGAACGATCAACACTGCGCCTACGCCTAGCCCAATGGTCTTGGCGCGCGGCGGAGTGGGACTACGCTTGGCTTCTGCCACGCAATGGTACCTCCGTTCGGCAAGAAACTCCCTGGCCGCTGCCAGCGCCGAGTCTGGTGAACACGCGCCGGGCCGCGGACGCAGTCAGCTCCGATGAGCGGCGGCATTATAGCATAGGCCCTTGCGCCTGCCAATTGGTGTGTCAGGCGGCTAGTTGCCTCGCGCCTGTTGCTGTGATACAATGGCGGCTAGTCTGAGCGGTTGCCAGGCCACCGCTTATCTCACCACTGGTTAGCATCCTGCTATGTCCTTCGAAATCCGCGTTGGTGATGTTGTTCGCTTGCGCAAACCCCATCCTTGCGGCGGCTACGAGTGGAGCGTGTTCCGGTTGGGCGCCGACATTGGCATGCAGTGTAACACCTGCGGCCGTCGGGTGCTGCTCACGCGCCGCCAGTTCGAGCGCCGGGTCAAGACGTTCGTGCGCCGCGGCGATCCGGCCAGCGGTCCTGCACCGACCTTGCGGCCTACCCCGCCGACGTCTTGACCTCTCCAACCATGTCCGGTACTGTCGTCACCTCGCAGGGGTTTGCCCCTGTCTTACGCAACAAGCCGTTTCGTAACCTGTGGGCTGCGCAAGTTCTGGCCCAGACCGCTCAGAACGCGATCAACTTCGTGCTGATCGTACTCATCGAACGGCTCACCGGCGCCAGCTTACACCAAGGGTTGATGATCCTGGCTTTCACCTTGCCGGCAATCTTGTTTGCTCCTGTCAGTGGGATTGTCATTGACCGTTGGCCGAAGAAGTGGATACTGGTTGGCTCCAACGCCTTGCGTGTGGTCTCGGTGCTCAGCTATATCTTTGTGCTCCAGCTTTCGCCCGGCCATTCGACGTGGTGGCTGCTGATTGCGGTCTACATCATCGCCTTCTTGACCGCTACGGTAGGCCAGTTTTTCAACCCCGCAGAGGCCGCCACGATTCCGCTTTTGGTGGGACGCGATTTGCTCATTCCGGCGAACTCGTTGTTCACGCTGACCTTGGCCATGGCGCAGGTCATGGGATTGGTCATCCTGGGCCCGTTGAGCGTCAAGCTCATCGGTGTCGAAGCAGCTTTTGTCCTCATTGCCGGCATGTACTTGGTAGCGGCGCTCTCCGTAAGTCGCATCCCGCGCGATGAGCCGACGCGTACCCCGCAACCGGCCAAGACGGGCTGGGAGCGCGCCCGCATGGAGCTGCGCGAGGGGGCCGAGTTCGTTGTCACCCGGCCGCCTGTCCTGGTGGCGATGATACACCTGACCACGATTGCCAGTCTGGTGATGGTGGTAGCGATGTTGGCGCCAGGCATTGCCTCGCGCGTGTTGCATCTGGCGCCGGAGGACGCCATCGTGGTGTTCGCACCGGCGGGCCTCGGAATGCTGTTGGCGGCGGTGGCGTTAGGGCGCTGGGGCTATCGCTTGTCAAAGCGCCGGTTGGCCAAGGTTGGCTTGGCTGCCATTGCTTCCGGCTTTGTGGCCTTTGGCTGGATCGCCTGGCGCTTCCAGGCCGCCAACGTTCAAATGGCCCTCGACCTTTCGGTGATGACAATGCCGCCGGCCAGCGCTGCTTTGATCGTGGCAACGGTTCTGTTGAGTTTGTTCTTGGGCTTTAGCATGTCCGGGGTGAACATTCTCTCGCAAACGATTCTGCAAGAGCGATCGCCTGAGCGCCTGCGCGGCCGCGTGTTCACCGTGCAGTTCATGCTCAACAACCTGGTTGGCATTCCGCCCATGCTGGCTATTGCTGGTTTGGCCGATCTGATCGGTATCCCCCAGGTTCTTGTAGGCGTTGGTTTGGGCGTCGTGGCTGTGCTAACGGCCACGTTCTACATCGAGCGACGTCAGTTGCGCAGCCCGCTTTAGGCCGCATACCGTAACTACTCAGCCATAGGTGCCGGGCATTTGGTTTGCAAACGTGTCTGCGCAGCCAACCTAGGTCGCAAATCGCCTACAAATGCCCGGCACCTGAGCAGTTACCGCATACCTTCTTTCTCATTGCGTTCGTGACTAGTTTGGCGCCGGGCACTTGCGACCGGTATTTGCAACGTAGACCGGCTCTGCGGACACCCTTGCCAACGCAGCCTCAAGTAGCCGGCACCTGTGGCTGAACAGTCCGCTCGTTCTTCCGTTGGTCTCTTTAGGAGCTCTCTATGGACCGCAACGAACTCGTACAATATCTCGATCACTATCTGCGCATTGCCGAAATCGACGACTATGGGCCGCAAGGTCTGCAAGTGGAGGGCGCCGACGAGGTGACGCGCGTCGTATTCACGGTGGACGCCGGCCTGCCCTGCATTGAGGCTGCTGCGAAGATCGGCGCGCAGATGCTCATTGTGCACCACGGGCTGTTCTGGGGAGAGGTAGAGCCGTTGCGTGGTCCCTTTGGTCGCCGCGTGCGCAAGTTAATTCAGACCAACACGAATCTCTATGCCGCCCATCTGGCCCTCGACGCCCACCCGGAAGTCGGCAACAACGTGGAGCTGGCCCGCATGCTTGACCTATCGGTGGAGAGCTGGTTTTGTCGCGTCAAGGGCCTCGACGTTGGGGTAATTTGCGCAGCGCCGGAGGGCGCCACGCTGGCCGGCCTGACCGCAGCGTTGAACGAAAAGCTGGAGGTGACGGCGCGCGTGCTGGCGCATGGGCCGACAGTCGTGCGGCGGGTAGCGATTGTGTCTGGTTTTGGCATCAGCCATGCCGCCGAAGCAGCGGCGCTCGGCGTTGACACGTTCATCACCGGTGAGACCTCACACAGTCACTTTTATGCCGCCATCGACCACCGGTTGAATGTCATCTTTGCCGGGCACTACGCTTCTGAGACGGTGGGACTGAAGGCGCTGGGGCGGCACCTGAACGGCCGCTTCGGTTTGGAGACGGTGTTCATTGACTTGCCGACCGGAATGTAGACAAAATATCGCCAAATGCAGATAGATGTTGGGCGCTCGCAGCAATAACGCTTGGCGCTCAAAACCAAAAGCCACAGGCAAACAAGAACGGGCGTCCAGCATCGGGACGCCCGTTCTTGCAATGATGACGTGCGGGGAGAAAGAACTGATGGCTTCTATTCCTCGTCGATGTGCCCCCCCGGTGCTCTGTGACGGTAGACAATTCGTCCGCGGGTGAGGTCGTAAGGAGAAAGCTCGACACGTACGCTATCACCTAGCAGCACCCTGATGTAATGCTTGCGCATCTTGCCCGACAGGTAGGCCAGCACTTCGTGGCCATTGTCCAGTTGGACGCGAAATGTAGTGTTGGGCAAGGCTTCGATGATCTTGCCTTCCAGGATCAGCTTGTCGTCTTTGGGGTTCGCTGCCATCGTATCTCACCTCCTTTCGACCGAGTAGTCTACCAACTGGGCTGGCGTGCGCCGGTCACAATGCGAACGCTGCGGCTATTCGACGGAGCGCTCGCGTTTGCGCTGCGCCTGGCGCGCTTTGCGAATCGCCTTTTGCTTCTTGATGCGGCGCACTTCGCTAGGGGGGGTGAACCAGCGCTTCTTGCGCGCCGTTGACAACACGCGCGATTTGGTCACTTCCTTGCGGAAGCGCTTCAGCAGTTGCTCCTGCGACTCGCCGGCGCGCAGCTCGACATTTGCCATCTTTGATCTTACCTCCTGAGAAGATTACACAATTTGCCTGTTTCCAGGCACACAAACGCCTCACTACAAGACATAGTGAGGCATCCTGAAAGCAATCGGGCGTAACAAACTGTTGCGTGATGACCTGCTATCTGTTGATGGTAATTCTCCTCGATAGCGCCAGTTACACGAACCATCTCGGCCAGACTTGCCGTCAGGCTGCTAACCACTGCGTGGTAACACAAGTCATTATAGCGGAGTCTAGAAGGGCTGTCAAAACACAACTGACGTCGGACGCGCTTCCTGTTTGCGGTTGTTGCCGCTGGATCGGAAGAACCAACCGCTGCGCAGCATAGCGGCCATTTTGTAGTCCGCCTTCCATCCAACTCCTTCGCCGCAGACGTTAGATAACATAGATGCTAGGATCAGCCGTTACACGCTAGGGCAGACGATCGAACCGTTGCAAGGTGCTGTTTAGCCCTGGGTGCGGGCAGTTGTCGGTCGCAGCCACTCATGCTAAACTAGACGCATGTCCCAGAACGCCGCCACGGTTCCAGAGCCAAGCGATATCGAGCTAATGCAGCAAGTTGCGCGTGAGGACCAGGATGCCTTAATGACTCTTTACGAGCGCTATGGCAGCTACGTCTATGGTTTGGCGCTGCGTGTCTTGCAGCACTCGGCTCTGGCCGAAGAGGCGGTGCAGGACACGTTCCTCAAGGTCTGGCGCAGAAGCGTCAGTTGGGACCCTAGCAAGGGCCAACTGAGTAGTTGGCTGTTAACTATCGCACGGCACACTGCCATCGACTTGTGGCGTCGCGAGCGACGACAGATGGCGAGCAGCAGCGAGCCCTTGGAGCTAACCTTAGAACTGCAGAATCACCCGGCCAACGCCGATAACGCCCATTGGTTCGAGGGCCAGGTACTGCGTCAACTGCTAACCCGGATTCCGCCCGAACAAGCGCTTGTCATTCAGCTAGCCTTTTTTCAGGGCATGACGCACAGCCAAATGGCCGATTACTTGGGTTGGCCGTTGGGTACGGTCAAGACCCGCACCCGCTCCGGTCTAGAGAAGCTAAGGGCGTTGTGGCAAGAAGCAATGGCTGACCAATCTTGAACGATATGGACATGACACCGATGAAGAGTGATGAACGACCGACCCAAGAGACCGACTGCGCTGCGCTGCGCGCCTTGATCCCGGCCTATAGCCTGGGCGCCACCGATCCTGATGAAACTGCCGTAGTGCTGGCGCAGCTAGCGCATTGTCCAGAGGCGCTCGCTGATTTGGCTGACTTTGCCGCCCTGAGCGAGGCGTTGCTGTCTGTTGCGCCTCCGGTGCAGCCGCCTCCTGCAGTCGCCGACCGGCTGCGCGTCGCCATTACTCAGCCTCCAGCGCAGACGGTGCGCGCGCTTCCTGCGCGGTCGCAGTTGTTGGCCGGCTTCTGGCAACGGCTCAGACAAGTCTGGCAGACGCCGCAGTGGCGTCCTGCCTTGGCCGTGGCTGCGGTGGCGCTGGTGCTGCTCTTGGCCACGAGCCTGTATTGGGATAGCCGCTTAGACGGCATAGTCCGGCAACAGCAGCAGTTGGCCGCCACGCTCGAACAGCAGACGGCGCTGCTGGCAGCCGTGGGCGAGGGCCGCTTTGCGCGCGTCACTCTGCCCGCCGGACCGGCCGGTGCGCCAACCGGGGCATCAGCTACTGTGGTCTATGATCCCTTCCAGAGGACTGGGCTGGTTTTTGCCGAGAATCTGCCCCCTTTGCCTGCCGACCAGGCCTATCAAGTGTGGCTGATCCAGGGTGAAGAGCGGGCCAGCGGTGGACTGTTTGTAGTGAGTGACGGCGGTCGGGGAGTGCTGATCTTCACGGCGCCACAGCCAATGCAGAACTACGATGCAATTGGAATCACGCGCGAGCCTAGGACGGGAAGCGCCGGCCCAACGACCGCGCCTGTGGTGAAAGGCGAACTCTAGGCAGGCGCAAGGCGGGGCAACAACTCGAAACCCGATAGATGAAACGGGGACGCTTCGCTCGTTTCGTTTTCCAATTCCCGGAAACCCCTTGGTTTCCCCAGCGCTCCACATGCACCGGGGCGGCCTCGGAGCGGGTGCGCAGCGGCTTTTCCTCAGCCGGATAGCCGTCCGGCAACGCCGGCGCACGGCTTCGGCGCTGCCCACCTCATGCCTGCCCGATCGAGCTTTGAGCCCGGCGGAGGGGAGCAATCGGGCGACCAACCTGGGCGATTTTCCGGTTGGGCTGGATCACGGTATAATCCAGTGCAGTAAGCGTCCCAATAGGAGTGCTAGAACATGCCTGATTTAACCGTCAAAGCGCTTGCCGACCGCATCTGCGACAACGTGGAGAAAGTGATCATCGGCAAGCGCCAAGAAATCCTGACAACGCTGCTGGCCCTGCTGTGCGAAGGTCATCTCTTGATCGAGGATGTGCCCGGCGTTGGCAAGACGATGCTGGCGCGCGCCATCGCGCTTTCCATCGGCTGCAGTTTCCGTCGTATCCAATTCACGCCGGACATGCTCCCCTCGGATGTGACCGGCGTGTCTGTTTTCAATCAGAAGACCATCGAGTTTGAGTTCCGGCCAGGTCCCATCATGGCGCAGATCGTCCTGACCGATGAGATCAACCGCGCCACCCCCAAGACCCAATCGGCGTTGCTTGAGGCCATGGAAGAACGGCAGGTCACGGTCGATGGCACCACCTATCCGATGGCCCGCCCCTTCTTGGTGCTAGCCACGCAAAACCCCATCGAATACGAAGGCACCTTCCCTCTGCCCGAAGCGCAGTTGGATCGCTTCATGTTGCGCATCACGTTGGGCTATCCGCTGCCGGCCGACGAGATGAAAATGCTCGACTCGCAGCGCCAAACCCACCCTATCAGCGATCTGGATCAGGTGATCTCAGTGGAAGAGCTGCAAGCCGCCCAGCGCGCAGTCACCGAGATCTACGTCGACAACCTGATCAAGGAGTACATCGTTGCGCTGGTCAACGCCACGCGCAAGCATCCCGACATCTACCTGGGCGCCAGCCCGCGCGGATCGCTGGCCCTCTTCAAGACCGGTCGGGCGCACGCGGCCGTCCAGGGCCGCGACTACGTCATTCCGGACGACATCAAGGCCATGGCTGAGCCGACCTTGGCCCACCGCATGATCGTCAGTCCTTCGGCGCGCATCAAAAATGTCGAGTCGCGCGCCGTGCTCAAAGAGGTTCTCGACTCCGTTCCCGTGCCCGGCACGCGCGTGCGCGCCGCCTAGCTGTGACCTGCAACCATGCGTCGTTCGTGGTGGCTTCTGCTCCTTTGGCTGCTGTCGCTGGTCTTTGCACTGTTCTTGGCCGAGCGCAACCGCAGCCTGGCCTTTTCCGTTGCCTACTTGTTGACGGCGATCATCGTCATCTCGTTCTTGTGGTCGTGGGCCAACGTCAACTGGGTGCGCATCGGTCGATATACACGCGCCCGGCGCTCGCAAGTGGGGCGCGTGGCCGAGGAGCAGTTCGAGGTCACGAACCTAAGCCGCTTGCCCAAGCTGTGGCTGGAGGTGCGCGATCACTCCGATCTGCCCAACCATCATGCCAGCCGGGTGTTGAACTCCTTGGGCCCCCGGCGCAGCCGCCGCTGGATGGTGCGCACCATCTGCCAGCAGCGCGGGCGTTTTCGCCTTGGTCCACTGACGTTGATCAGCAGCGACCCGCTGGGACTCTTTCCGCGTCGCCGTAAACTCGCTGCTACTTCCACCCTCATTGTTTACCCCGCCACCATAGACTTGCCCGGTTTCTTGCTGCCGGCTGGGTTGTTGCCCGGCGGTGACGCCATGCGCCGCCGTACGCACTACATTACGACGAACGTCGCCGGTGTGCGCGACTATGTGCCGGGCGACAGCTTCAACCGCATTCACTGGCCCTCCACCGCCCGCACCGGCCGCCTTGTGGTCAAAGAGTTCGAACTGGACCCAACGGCCGACATCTGGATTCTTTTAGACCTGGACAACTCCGTGCACGTCAGCCAGCCGTGGACGCCGCCCGACCTGGACATGGGCCCGGCGGCCCTCTGGCAAGAACGGCCCAGAGTGCAGTTGCCGCCCAGCACCTTGGAATACGCGGTCACGGTGGCGGCCAGCGTGGCCCGCCATTTCCTCATACAGAACCGCTCGGTCGGCCTAATCGGCCACAGCACGCACCGCGAGCTGATCCAAGCCGACCGCGGGGAGCGGCAGCTGACGAAAATTCTGGAAACGCTGGCCGTCATCAACGCCGGCGGGCGGGTGCCGTTTGCTCAGGTGCTGGCGACAGAAGGTGAACACCTCGCCCGTCATACCACGCTGGTGGCGATTACGCCATCCTGTGAGTTGACCTGGGTTGCTGCCTTGCGCGGCGTTGGCCGCCGTGGAGTGCGCAGCTTGGCGGTTCAGCTGGCGCCCAAATCCTTTGGCGACGGCCCACCCCACCACGAAGTCGTCGCTGAGCTGCTGGCCAGCGGTATTCCGACGCACGTGATCACTTATGGACAGGATATTGCGGCTGCTCTCAGCGGCCGCGTGACATCGTTAGACGCCGTCACTCCCCCGGTGTCTGCGGCCACCAGCGCCACACGCGACTCTGTGTCGGCGCGCGTTTGATCAGCCATCGATACCGGGCGTTATACGTAGCATGGGCGCTGGCAAGCGTGTTCGGAGGGCGCCCTCAAGCTCCAATTGCTTGCAAGCGCCTGGCGCCTGGGTAGTTGTGTCTTGTCTAGCGCAGAGCGGGTGTTGATTTGCTCGCAATGCAGTAGCCGATGCGCCGCAGAAGGAGACAGCGGAGATGAAAAACAGACTCGTAGGACAAGCAAAGCGTCTGGGCATTCTGAGCTGCGGCCGCCATGAGCCGCTCAAGAAGATCGCTCGCCGCATGGCCGATGACGACGTCAGCGCCCTGGTTGTCGTGGAGGCTGACGGCTCTCTCGCAGGTATCATCACCCGCAGTGATGTGCTGCGCGCCGGTCTTGGGTCTCCAGATTGGGCGAATGAACCGGCGGAACATTTCATGACCGAGAAGGTGGTGACCGTTGCACCTGATGCCACGCTGGCTGACGTCATGAGCATCTTGCTCGAACGCCATATTCACCGAGTGGTTGTTGTGCGCGAGGATGATGGCCGTGTGGTGCCAATTGCCGTCATCTCGGACAGCGACCTTGTGTGCGAAATGGCTGACTTGGTCGCAGAGTGAGCAGTTCCTCGCACCATCCTCGTCAAATTAGGTGGTCGATAGTGCTGCGCCGGGGCACAACACTGGTCGGCCATCACGCGCGCAAAGGCAAAAAACTCAGCAAAATCGTCCCCAAAATATGATGTAACGCATACTCGAAATGGGCGCTTGCGCGTAAACTGGTAGGCAGATGACGCGGCTCAGGCTTTCTGGCCTGGGCTACGAGATCTGGCTTTCTAGTTGCACGAAGGTTCCCATGGAAAAAGCGTTAAGCACAGTTGCCGACATCATGACTCGCGACCCGGTGACCATTGGCCCGCAAAACAGCGTGGCCAAAGCCATCCGGCTGATGCGCCGCAGCAACATCCGCCGGTTGCCGGTCCTGGAAGATGGTAGGTTGGTGGGGATGGTGACCAGCGGCGACCTGCGTCGCATTACCGGCCTGTCGTCCGTTTTGCGCGATCAAAGCCAGGACAATTTCCTGTGGCACCACATCCCGGTTTGTAATGTCATGAGCCCGAACCCGATCACCCTGCCGCCGCACGCGTCGGCCTCTGAGGCTGCGGCCATTCTGGTGGAGCGCAAGATCGGCGGCTTGCCCGTCTTGCAAGGAGAGGAGTTGGTTGGCATCATTACCGTGACCGACCTGTTGCGCTATCTCATTCACCTCGAAGCCGAAATGGGAAGGTAGTGTTCTGGCAACTATTCAGCCCTGGGTGCTGGGCACTTAAGGCTGCGCTGGCCGGGGCGTCTGCAGAGCCGGCTCAAGCTGTAAACTGGTCGCAAGTACCCGGCACCTGCATAGTCACGTGTTCTGTTCAACAAACCGGTAGACCCGCAGGCCGATGCAGCTCTGACAACACTGCCGGTAAAAAAAACCTCTCTTCAACGCAGGGGATGATCGTCACCGCCTCTTATGGTCGCACCAGTTCTCGTGACCGGTATCACCGGCTTCATCGGTGGACATCTCGCGGAGCGGCTGCTCGGCCAGGGTGTCCCTGTACGCGGTTTGGCGCGGCGGCCAGAGGCCGCGCGCTGGTTGGCCGCGCAGGGCGCAGAGATCGTTGCCGGCGATTTGCTGGATCCTTCGACGGTGGCTGACGCTGTAGCCGGCTGTTCGGCTGTGCTCCATGCCGGCGCTTGGACCGGCGGAGGTACGGCGCGCGACGCCGAAACGGG
Organism: Anaerolineales bacterium; assembly: GCA_034432445.1. GTDB lineage: Bacteria > Chloroflexota > Anaerolineae > JAAEKA01 > JAAEKA01 > JANWYQ01. Next base: position 19,187 of record DAOUBX010000133.1, on the reverse strand, counting down.
GTGGGCGATCAACGTGGCCGGCACCGCCCATTTGCTGCAAGCGAGCCAAGCCGCCCAGGTCAACCGCTTTGTGTTCTTCAGCAGCGTCGCCGTCTACGGCCTTAACGATTCTCCCTGGGTGGACGAAAACGCGCCCACGCCGCTTGTCGGCCAAGCTTATCCTGACAGCAAGATCGCAGCCGAAGCGTTGGTGCGCGCGGCGCACGCGCAAGGCCTCGCCACCACAATCCTGCGCCCAGCCTGCACCTATGGCCCACGCGGTAGCGCCTGGACCGTCAACGTCGTTGAGCAGATCCAGGCCGGCCGGCTGATGCTGCTGGGCCAAGACGAGGGCCTGGTGAACACGGGCTACATCGACAACCTGGTGGACGGCGTTCTGCTGGCGTTGCACCATCCGGCCGCCGTCGGCGAAACCTTCAACCTGTGCGATGGCGAGGTCGTCACCTATCGCCAGTTTTACTTGCGTTACGCAGCGATGATGGGGCGGACCAGCCTGCCCACCTTGCCAGCCTGGGTCGCTCGCGGCGCCGCGTCTGCGCCCGGCCAACTGGCGCGGCGGCTGCTCGGCCGGCCCGCTGTGGGGCCATGGAGCTACCACTTTCGGTTCAACCCCAGTCGGTTCAGCATTGCCAAGGCGCAGCGCGTGTTGGGCTACCAGCCGCAGATTGATTTCGACGAGGGCATGCGGCGCACAGAGGTTTGGCTGAGAGAGGCAGGCATCATTGGGCCTGCCTAGCCGATCCGGGCGCAGGCACGACGAGCTCATGGGTGTTGCCTGAGCCAGAGCCTGGCCTGCGGCGCGTCTAGCAGCGCTCGCGCAGCGCGCCTGGCCGCAAGTTTCTTGCCGGAGGTCGAGGGTGCCCATATAATAGCCACTTGTAACGTAGCTGTGGAGGTCGGTGCCCACGTCCTGCGCGGACAGACGTGCCCGGCGCTTCAACAGTTTCCGAGACCCTTGAAAAGGAGCACATCGCATGAACGTCCTCGGACGGTTATCGGTTTTTCCTCGCATTCCTGAACGCTTAGCGCGTTTGACCGAGTTGGCCAACAATCTCTGGTGGTCTTGGCATGATGATGCGCAGGCGTTGTTTCGCGACATCGACCCAGATCTGTGGGAGCGCGTCAACCATAACCCGGTGAAATTCAACCGCGAGCTGGCGCAAGCCAAGTTAGACGCCGCGGCTGCCGACCCTGCCTATCTGGCTCGGTTCGACGCCGTGATGGCCCGCTTCGACGCCTACATGAACCCCAAAGACACTTGGTTCAGTCGCACGTATCCGGAGCTGGCCAACTCCACAATTGCCTATTTCTCGGCTGAGTTCGGCCTGCACGAGGCGTTGCCGATCTACTCCGGCGGCCTGGGCGTGTTGTCGGGCGATCACTGCAAGACCGCCAGCGACCTTGGCCTGCCCTTTGTCGGCGTTGGGTTCCTGTACCCGCAGGGTTACTTCACCCAGTACATCCCGCAGGACGGCTGGCAGCAGGCGCTGTACAAGAAGATCAGCTTCTCGGAGGTGCCGGCAACCCCTGCACTTGGTCCGGACGGTCGCGAGGTGCTGGTCAAGTGCGAGTTGCCGGGCCGCGACGTCTATGCCCGCGTGTGGAAGATCCAGGTAGGTCGCATTCCCCTGTACTTGATGGACACCGACGTGCCGCAGAACGCGCCGCAGGACCGGGAGTTGAGCGCACGGCTCTATGGCGGCGACCGCGAGCTGCGCATCAGCCAGGAATACGTCCTGGGCATCGGCGGGGTGCGCGCCGTGCGCGCCTTGGGCCTGAAACCGGCGGTCTGGCACATGAACGAGGGGCATTCGGCCTTTCTCAGCCTGGAGCGGCTGCGCGAGTTGGTGGAGAAGGAGGGCTTGACTTTCGATGAAGCGCTAGAAGTGGTGCGCGCCAGCACCGTTTTCACCACCCATACGCCGGTACCGGCCGGGCACGACGTGTTCGCCTGGGATCAGATGGACCGCTTCTTTGGGCACTTCTGGCCCAAGCTGGGCGTGGATCGCGAGACCTTCCTCAACTTCGCCCGCCAAGAACAAACGTGGGGGCCAAGTTTTAGCATGACCGTGCTGGCCATTCGTTGCGCCGGCCAGGTTAACGGCGTGGCGCGTCTGCACGGCGAAGTGTCGCGCGAGATGTGGCAGTGGCTCTATCCCGGCACGCCGATCGATGAGGTGCCCATCACCCACATCACCAACGGGGTTCACCTGCTGACCTGGCTAGGCCCCGACATGCTCGATCTGCTCAACCGCTACCTGCCCGAGGGCTGGGCCGAGCGCTGCCACGAGGCAGCAGTGTTGGATCGCATCTACGACATTCCGGACGAGGAGTGGTGGGCTACCAACCAGGCCGCCAAGCGGCGGCTGGTGGAGTTCGTGCGCCGTCGCGCGCGGGCGCGCGCCATCCGCCAAGGAGAGTCGCCCGAAGTGCTCGAGGAGATCGATCGCATTTTCGATCCGAACGTGCTGATCCTCGGCTTTGCCCGCCGCTTTGCCACCTACAAGCGGGCCACGATGATCTTCACCGACATGGAGCGCTTCCGGCGCATCATCTTGGACGCCGAGCGGCCCGTGCAGATGCTCTTCTCCGGCAAGGCGCACCCGGCCGACGACGCAGGCAAGACCTACATCCAGCAGATCGTCAATGTTGCGCGCTCACCGGAGTACTGGGCCAAGGTTGGCTTCATCGAGGACTATGACATGGCGGTGGCGCGCTACTTGGTACAGGGCGCCGACGTGTGGATCAACACCCCGCGCCGCCCGCGCGAGGCCAGCGGCACAAGCGGCCAGAAGGCGGCCATGAACGGCAATCCTAACCTGAGTGTGCTCGACGGCTGGTGGGTGGAGGGCTACAACGGGCGCAACGGCTGGGCCATCGGCGAGGAACGCGCCTACATGGACGAGGGCACGCAGGACGCCGCCGATGCGTTGTCGCTCTATCGGCTGCTCGAGAACGAGGTCATTCCCCTCTTCTACGACCGGGACGCCGATGGCATTCCACATGGCTGGGTCCGCATGTCCAAGGAGGCTGCGCGTTCCACCTTGTGGGACTTCAGCACGGCGCGCATGGTCCAGGATTACACCAATCTGCTCTATGTTCCTGTGGCCCAAATGGGCGCACGCTTCGCCGAGAAGCGCTATGCGGTAGCGAAGCAGCTAGCCAACTGGCGACGCCGCGTGCATCAACACTGGTCCGAGGTGCGCATCTCGGCTCAGGGGCCGGATGAGACGCAGTTGACCATCGGCAACACCGCCCAAGTCACGGCGCAGGTGGTTCTCGGCGCGCTGAAACCGCACGAAATCGCCGTCGAGATTGTCTTCGGCGAGGACATGGGGGGCCAGCCAGCGCGGCCGCATGTGGTCGCCATGACCTTGGAGAAGAAAGATAGCGACGGTGTGTACCATTACGCCGGTGGCTTCGAGCCGCGGACCACGGGCGCGCTGATCTACGGCGTGCGCGTGCGGCCCAACCACCCTGACATGCTCAACAAGCACGAGACGGGATTGGTCGCCTGGGCTTAGTCCAGACATTGAGGCAATTGAACGTCCGAAAGTAACTACTCAGCCATAGGTGCCGGGCATTGGGAACCATGAGCGACTTGCGGCCCGTGTTGGCTCTGCAGGCATGTCTGCCAACAAGGATCCCAGTGCCCGGCGTCCATAACTGACCAGTTACGAACGTCTATGTTGAGTGTGGATTACCCGTCATGAGTGGATTACTTGCCCATTTCGTGCGTCGCACGCGCCAGAACCATGCGGTGGAGCACGCGACGATCTCTTTGCTGCCGCGCTACCAGAGCAACTTGCAGTTGGTAGCTGGTCGTAGCAATCAACGCGGGTTCTATGTCTTTGGCCATGTGGAGACCGCGGCCCTGGCTGCGGCAGCCACCGAGGCGCTGGCGCGCTTGCAGCGCGGCGACGCCTATTTGGCTATCCACCCCAACTGCGGGACGAACCTGGTTACGTCGGGCACCCTGGCGGGAATCGCAGCCTTTGCCACCGCAGCCGTCAGCCGGCGCCGGCGCGCCAGCTGGTTGGATGAACTGCCCTTGGCCATCATGGCCACTATTGTGGGCATGATCATCGGTCGGCCGCTGGGTATGCGGCTCCAACGCCGCGTCACTACGCTGGCCGACGTGCGCAACTTGCGCCTGGGAACAATCACCCGCCGGCAACTGATGGCCGGGCGCTGGGTGCAGCACTTCGTGCGGCTGGAAGAGATCATCTGAGGTGGCCGCATGATCGTCCTGTTGCACGGCCCCGATGAACTCCTGCGTACGGAGCGCCTCAACGCGCTGCGTGAGGCGCTGGGGCCGCGGGAAATGGCGGAGCTGGGCGTCACCTGGTTCGATGGCCGTAAGACCGCTGTGGCCGAGATCTGCCACACCTGCGATGTGATGCCCTTTCTGACACCGCGACGCTTGGTGGTGGTGGAGGGATTGCTCATGCACCTCCGGCGGCGCACTCAGGCCGGCAAGGGAGGCGCGGGCGATGACGCCGAGCCGGACGATGCTGCCGCTGCTTCGCCCTCAGCCGGCAGCAAAGAGCGTCAGGCGTTGCTGGCGTATCTGCCGCAGATGCCCGCCACGACCGACCTAGCGCTGTTGGAAACAGAAGAGGTCGCCAAGGCCGACCCTGTGGTCAAGAAGCTGATCGAACTGGCCCGGCACGGCCAGGCGGAGATCGTGTTGTGCCAGGCGCCGCCGCAGAACGAGCTGGCCGGGTGGATCGTGCAGCGCGCGCAGCAGAAGGGCGCTGCTATCGAGCGCGCTGCGGCGCAAGAACTGGCCGCCTACATCGGCCGTAACCTACGCCTCATCGACAACGAGTTGGAGAAACTGGCTGCCTATCGCGCCGGGCAGGGGGCGATCACACGCCAGGATGTGCGTCTGCTGACCCCCTATGTGCAGGAAGCCAACATCTTCGACATGGTCGATGCGATTGGCCGGCGCGATGGGCCGACCGCCCTGCGCCTGCTGCGAGAACTAGAGCGCGATGGCGCAGCTCCGCTCTACCTGTTGTCCATGATCGTGCGCCAGTTTCGCATTCTGGTCCAGGTAGCCGATCAGATGGGCCGAGGGTTGGGCAAGGACGCCATTGCCAGCGCCATCGGCCTACACCCTTATCCCACCCAGAAGGCCATGCAGCAGAGCAGCCAGTGGCGCATGAGCGAGCTGGAAGCCGTCTACGAGCGCCTCCTGGAGATCGATCTGGCCATCAAGACCGGCAAGTTACCCGACGATCTGGCAATCGAGCTGCTGGTGGTCGATCTGAGTGAGCGGTCATGATGCCCGCACAGCTTACCCTGCTTTCGTGGAACGTCAACGGGGCCCGCGCCGTGTACAAGAACGGCTTCATGGACTGGCTGGCCGCCTCTGCTGCGGACATCGTCTGCCTGCAAGAGACCCGCGCTGAACCACATCAGCTCCCCGACGACCTGCGCAGCCCGGCCGGCTATCACGCCTTCTGGAACCCCTCGCGCAGCAAGAAGGGCTACAGCGGCACGGCCCTGCTGACGCGCCAGGCACCGTTGGACGTGCAATTCGGCCTGGGCGTAGAGGAGTTCGACTGCGAGGGGCGCACGATCATCGCTGAATATCCCGCGTTCATCCTGCTGAACAGCTACTTCCCCAACGGCGGCCGTGACCACAGCCGCGTGCCGTTCAAGTTGGCGTTCTACGAGGCGTTCCTGGCCAAGTGCGAAGCGCTGCGCAGCCAAGGCAAGGCAGTGATCTTCTGCGGCGACGTCAACACGGCGCATCGAGAGATCGACCTGGCGCGACCCAAAGAGAACCAGACGGTCACCGGTTTTCTGCCGGAGGAGCGCGCCTGGCTCGACCAGGTGACGTCGGCCGGCTACGTCGATACCTTCCGCCACTTCTACCCCAACCTTCCTGGTCAATACACCTGGTGGCATCAGGTGACCTTCGCCCGCCAGCGCAACGTGGGCTGGCGGATCGACTATTTCTTCGCCGCAGCCGAGGTGATGCCGCGTGTGGTGGACGCGTTTATCCAACCCGAGGTCATGGGCAGCGATCATTGCCCGGTGGGGATCAAGTTGATAGGGGATGGCGACTGAAGTCGCCACTACAAAGAGGTACGAGCGTCCCTATAGGCCCTCATAGACGGGCTTAGGCGCGACCGGACCGAGCGACTTTCAAGACATGGGAAGCGCTCAGAACGGCTGGACGCGTTCTGGCGACAGCGTTTCAGGTGGGGTTGCACCGTGCACGCGCGGTGCCGAGCCTGCTTTTGCGCCGGCAACCGGATGCGTTACAACGGCGGGAGCGCTCACGTCGCGCGTGTCGATCCGATCATCGAGTCTATCCAGCGCTGTCAGCCGCTGGTCGGCGTCGTGCACGTGCGGCTTGGCGACCGGTGTGGCGTCGCGACCACCACGACTCCCCTCTGTCCGCAGCAAGGTGCGCAAGCTCTCGTGGTCGTCTGCGGTTTCTGCAGCGTCGGTTGTCTCGACGGTCAACGACAATGTCTCCTGAGGTGTCAGGGACGCAGCGAGGGGTGGTCGTCGGGCGTCGACGGCGCTGAAACGATAGGCTTGCTCCCACAGGCTGACACGCATACCCACGCCTAACAACAGCAACAGGAAGGTCGCCAGCAGGCCCTGGGCGAGCGGGGCAAGCAGCCGACTGAGATGGCGGGCCTGCTGCAGGCGTTGCGATTGCCGCCCATCAGCCGTTATCTGGCTACGCAAGCGCTGCCAGACGTGATCCGGCGGCTCGGCGGCGCTCATCTGTTGTCGTAACGCAAGCCGGAACGCCTCGTCGATGTCCGGTTCGTGCTTCTCAGGCGGTTGATCCTGCCAGTCCATACAGGGCCTCGTACCCCGACTCCGCTGTGCTGAGCAGCCGGGCGCGCAACTTGTGGCGTGCATAGTGCAGGCGCGATTTCACCGTGCCGACCGGACAATCCATGATGTAGGCGATCTCCTCGATGCTGAACTCGCTCAGGTAGAACAATATGACCACGGCGCGGTGCTCGAAGCTCAATTCGTCAAGGGCCTTCTCGACCAACCGGCGCAGTTCGCTGTGCTCGAGGGCGCGCTCGGGCGATGTGTTGGCCTTGGCGGCGAAGTTCTCCCAAAGCGCTTCGAGAGCGCCTAGAGAACGCTTGCGCCGAGTGACGAAGTTATAGGCAAGGTTGACGGTCACACGGTGCAGCCACGGAGCCAGCGGCGTCGAACCATCTAGCCGATCGATGTTGGCGTGCAGCCGCACGAAACAATCCTGCAAGAGGTCTTCAGCCGCCGCAGCGTCATTGGTGATCGCCAGCGCCGTGCGGTAGACCTGGCTCTTGTACTTGTTGTAAAGGATTTCAAACGCTGCCAGGTCGCCGCGTCGTATGCGCTCGATCAAGCGAGCATCATCAACCACAGCTGCCATTTCTTGCTGACCCGCTGATCCAACCATATCACCGTTCACAGCCTTCGTGGGTTCGATTCTGCGACAAGCGCGGCAGTTCAGCCTTTGCGCTGCTTACGCGCTTGACGCACCGACGACCGCGTGGGTTCCGCCCTGCGCCAACTGCTTAAGCAACGCCACATACTGCCGACCGACCCAGTCGCGGCGGTAGCGAACCTCGGCCAGGTCACGCCCAGCGCGGCCCATCGCCGCAGCGCGCTCTGGCTGGCGCAGCAGCTCAGCGATGCGCGCTGCCAGGGCCTGGGCGTCGCCGGGCGGCGTGACAAAGCCGGTGTAGCCATCGGCCACGATCTCGCCCACGCCGCCGACCGCTGTGGCCACCACCGGTCGCCGGACCGCCATGGCCTCCATGAGCACGGCGGGGGAGGTCTCTTGTCGGCTGCTGAGCACGGTCACGGCGCTGGCGGCGTAGGCCAGCGCCAGCGCAGGCTGGTCGAGGGTGCCCAGGAAGCGCACGTTGGCGCTCAAACCATGGGTGGCAATGTAGCGGCGCAAGCGACCGCCAAAGCCACGCTCGCTCACGCGGCCGGCGATGCGCAGCTCAAGCGCAGCCAAGTCTGGCTCTTGGCGCAGCAAGGTTAGCGCCCGCAGCAAGGTGAGGGGGTCTTTGCGCTCGTTCATTCCGCCGACGAGCAACAGGGTATGCGGATCAGGCTCACGCGGCGGCGCGGCAAAGAACACATCGCCGATAGGCACGTCGATGCGGTGAAACTGCGCCCGCGTGCGACGCCGATATTGCTGGATCACGTAGTCGGCGATGGCGACGATGTGTTGCACCTGCGGGGCCAACTGCCAATCCTGCCACACCGTCAGGGCCAGGTCGACGCGATTGCGCAGGGTGCGAAAAGCCCAAAACTCGCGCCGTGGAATGCCGTGAATCGTGACCGCGGTCGGAAAACCGCTGCGCACGGCCGCCAAGCCATACTCCGACTCGTGCGCAGTGATGGCGTCCGGCCGAATCTGCTGCAGCGCCGCGATGAGCGCGGGCACACTGGCCAGCCGACGCAGGGGCTGACTGCGGCTGCGCGGCAACTCGATCGTGTGGACGAACAGCTCTGTGCCCGTGGGCCCGTTGCGGCTGACGGTGCTCAACTGCGGCGCGCCCGCGCCGGGCGCGGCGACGTAGCGCACGACATGGACTTCGGCGCCGGCGGCGGCCAATCCGGCGGCCAGGTTGCGGCCGACAGCCCACACGCCGCCCGCAGGCGCAGCGTCATCGTTGGGGTAGTGGCAAAGAAGGGCGATGCGCATCGGAAGAGGTGTTGGGCCGGTAGGCACAGGCTCGCGCCGTAAGGGGCAAAGGAGAACAGGGAAAGGATGGAAACGCCGGGCCTGCCCGATTTGCAGCTCAACTTGGCTCTGTGAGCACGCTTGCCAAGGCAGATGCAAGCGCACGGCGCCTAAGGCAGAGTAGACGAACGGTCGATGACTTCACGATAGACCACCGCCGTCCGCTCGGCGACGATGTTGGTGCGAAATCGACGCTCAGCCTCGTGGCGGGCGGCTGCGCCAAGCTGCTGGCATAGCCGGTGGTCGCGCAGCACGCGGCTGATGGCATCGGCGAGACCATCGGTGTCGCCGGCAGCGACCAGCAGCCCAGCTTGACCGTCCGCCAGCATGAAGCGAACCCCGCCTACGTCGCTGGCCACGATGGCCCTACCGGCCGCCATACCTTGCGCAACGGCCACCGGCGCCGTCTCCTGCCACGACGGCAAGACCACGCAGGCGCAACGGCTGTACTCCGCCTGCAGCGCCGGTTCGTCCAGCCAGCCCAGGAAAGTCACGGCGTCCTCCAGCCGGTGCTCGGCCACGAACTGGCGGCACTGGGCACTGTAGTCGGGCTCTGAATGCTCCTCGCCGGCCAGGCGCAATCGCACCGTTGGCAGGGCTTGGTGAACCAGGGCAAAGGCTTGCAGCAGGCCGAGCACGTTCTTGCGCCGGATGATGCGCGCGGCGCACAGGATCGTTTCCGGCTGGGACGTGTCAGGCAGATCGAAGTAGGCGTCGGCCACCGGGTTTTCTATCAGGTGCATGCGCGCGGCGGTCATGCTGCGGTAGAAATCGGCCACGTACGGGCTGATGGCGATAACATCGGTGGCGCGACTCAGGCAATGGCGCTCGTACCACTCCTCGTAGCGCCAGCTCAAGTTCTCGCGCCAGGTGAGGCCGTGCCGGCGAAAGACTTGCGCCTCTTGGCGGATCACGCCGTGGATGGTGATCACGGTCGGCACGCCACTGCTCAGGGCAGCATCGGCGTAAGTGCTGGCATTGTGGCCGTGCGCCACGTCAGGCGCAATCCGGCGCACGGCTCGTGCCAACAGGTAAGCGTTGGCGCGCACCAATGTCCAGCGTGGCACACGGCGCAGGCGCAGGGTGTGCACCGTTACACCGTCCCGCTCTTGCACGCTGTCTTGGGCCACGCGGCTGCTGGCGGTGAACACGTGCACCTCCGCGCCGGGTAGATGACGCAAGCCCTGCGCCAGTTGTACAACGACGGCCTCCGGCCCACCGCTGATGCGATTACCCTGCAAGGGATAGGGGCCAAGCAGCGCTACGCGCACGCTACACCTCGGGCCGCGGCGCTAACAGACGCGCATAGAACGCTTGCACGGCTTCTGTGTGGGCCGTGACTTCATAGCGCGCGGCGACGGTGGTTCGACCGGCCTGACCCAGGCGGCATCTTTCGTCTGGGTTTGCCAGCAGCCGGCTAAGCGCTTGAGCCAGCGCTGCTGCGTCGCCGGGGGGCGTCAACAGCCCATCCACGCCGTTCGTGACGATCTCCAGCGCGCCCCCTGCGGCCGACGCCACCACCGGCCGACCGGCGGCCATCCCCTCGATGATCACGCGGCCAAAAGGCTCCGGCTCCACCGAGCAATGCACCACGCAGTCCACGGCAGCAAGCAGTCGAGGCACGTCATGGCGAAATCCTACCAAGTGCACCCGGTCCTCTAACCCCAGGGCCTGGACGCGCGCCCGCACGTCGCGGGCATAGGCGGCACCGCTCTCACCTTCGGCTGCACCGACGATGACGCCGTGCACGGCGGGATGTTGCGTAGTGAGCAAGGCCAACGCCTCGACAAACACATGCTGTCCTTTCCAGGGGGCAAGGCGGCCGAACATGCCAATCAGCGGCGCCTCAGCGGGCACGCCTAGCTCGCTGCGCACGACTGTCACGTCCACCGGGCGATCGAACTCGGCCAAATCGACGGCGTTGGGGATTACCTGATATGGCAAGGTTGGGGGCAACGCGGCCAGTTGAGCAGCGGCTATCGCTTGCGAGTTGAAGATCAAGCCGTGCAGGCCCGGCGCCAGCCAACGCCGATCGCCGCCGGTGGGCAACAGAAACGAGCGCACATGCGCAACCGCGGGCGTATCGGTCAGCCGGCAAGCAGCCAGAGCCGGCCGCACCAGGGGCAGCGCATCGTTAAGGTGAACAAGGTCGGGCCGTAGCTGGCGCAGCAGGCGGGTGAATGCGAGCGTCGTTGGCAGCATGTCGCGCAGCAAACGCCGCACGTTGCCCAGCCCATGCCATGCCCGGCGCAGGGCCTGCCGACGGCTGTGGCGTAGGTGGTCGCCAACTTGTCCGCCGCGTACCCGGTCGATCAGGCCGCCGCTTGGCTGTTCCCACCACGGGGTGCGCACACGAATCACCGGGCCAAGCTCGTTGAAGCGCTCGTAGGGCAGAACGTGGGACAGGACAACCACCGGTTCAAAGCGCCGCCGGTCCAGGTGGCTCACCAGTTGGTGTAAGCTCAGCACCGAGCCGCCAGGGCTAGGGGCCAGGTCGACAAAAAGGATGCGCATGCACCGGCCTCTACGTTGCCTCTATCTGCGCACGCAACCGCTCAGCCTGCGATTGCGCCCGTTGCCGCCCCGCGCGTCAACCCGGCCAAGGCCCTCCGTGCTGGGCGCCGGCACTGGCCTAGGCCAGCGTGGTCCAATTGCGATGCAGCCTGGTTTTTTCTCGACGATCGACCACTGCCGAGCTTGGGGATCGGCATCTGTCGACGGCTTCTGAGCAAAAGCACCCTGTGCGCCCAAGGCGATTGTGTCACGGCGTTGTGCCCCACAGGCTGGCCACAACGATGATGTCGAGCACGTCGATCTGGCGGTTGCCGTCCAGGTCGGCGCGCGGGTTGAAGCCGGGATCGCTCCAGGCCGCGCTGTTCCAGGCGCCCGCCACTTTCTGCACATCGATGATGTCGATGTCGCCGTCGCAGTCCAGGTCGCCGGTGGCGCAATTGGCGTTGGGCTGCGGCAACTGCAAGGCGGGATCACCCATCACCGCGTGACCCACGGCGGTGATCTCGGAGAACGGCCACGGCAGCGCTGCGTAGGTGCGGGCGCGCGCGATGGCTCCGGCGACACCAACCTCCGTCAGTCGATCCTGCATGATGGCGTCGTAGAAGTTCTGCACCAGGAGCGCCTGGGAGCTGAGGATGTCGAAGGTGGTGGGGGCGAAGCCGCCGACGATGCCACCGTTGGTATGGCGCATCAGCCGCTCTTCCAGGCCGTGGTTGTCGAAGCGGGCGAAGTAGGCCGTGTCGCAAGCCGAGATGACCGTGAAGCCTAGCTTGCTGTTGCCGTTGGTCAGCTTGTTCACGTCCGGATTGATGAACAGCCACTCGTGCGCCCATGCGCCGTAGGTGCCGTGACCGCTGAAGTTGATCAACAACTGGCCCTGGTTGATGGCGTCGATGATGCCCTGGTTGATCTGGCAAACGGCCTGGCTGCGGTTGTAGCCACAACTGCCCACCGGCGAGCCCGCCACCGGCGTGTAGTAGAGCTTCGTCACCTGGAACTGCGGCAAGAGGTGAGTGATGGTCTGGTCGCTGGCGGCATGGAAATCGCCGGCGTCGTCGGGGTTGTCGGCCACCCAAAGGGTGCGCTTGGTCCAATCGCCGGCCGCACCGGTCAGATAGCCGGTGATCTTATCCACCAGCAGCTGCGTTTCGCTGGTGCTGTTGACCGGCAAGCGGCCGATCAACACTTCCGGCAGCACGTCGTTGCCCTGTAGGAAGCCAAACGCACCCTCGGCCACGCTGGTGCCCTCCCAGTAGTCGAAGGCGCCGACGTAGGGCGGGATCCAGTTGGTCAGATGTACGGAGCCGGCGTCGTATTGGTAATCGCGGAAGTCGATGGTGCCGTCCCCGACCAACAGGGCATAGGTGGGCGGCGGCCACTGGTAGTTGCTGTAGGCGTAGGCCAGGTAGTCGCGAATGGCGCGGAAGCTCATCGTGCCGTCGCTGAAGTTGTCGTACACTTGCTGCACGTCCACGATGCGGGTCGTGAGTCCACGGCTGGCGTGCAGGTTGGCCAATGCTTGCACCGTGCTCACGAAATCTTTGTGCGAGATCACCAGGTAATCGACCTGCTGGTTGACGTCCAACAGGCCGGCATCGCTGAACTGTTCGACGCTGAGCGGCGCTTTGATGTTGGCGTCGGGCACGACCACAAAGTATTCATCCGGGCTCGTTTGCAACTCCCACGTGAGCGTATAGCTGCTGCCGCTGGCGGACGCCGCAGCGTTCAGAATGCGCCTGGGCTGCCCTGACGCCGGCAAACCAAGAATCCACGGTGCGCTGCTGGGCGCGCCGGTGATCTGGACGCGTTGGGTGCCTGCCGTGCGGCTGCGGAAGAGAGCGCCTGAAATGAACTGGCCGTTGTAGGGGTATTCCAGGCTGATCCAATCCAGCCACACGGTATCGTCCTCGCCAGAAGCCAGGTCGCGGGGGAGCAGGGTGACGGTGTTGGCGTCGTTGAGCAGCACGCCGGACGGCAGGGTCAGCGCGCCGGTGAGCACGGTGGCGCTGCTCCAGCTCAGCGTGCCTGCGGCTTGGCCGTTGAGCTTGACATCCACCGTGTAGGCGCCGGCGGTCTGCTTTTGGCCAACCAGAAAGACGGACAACTCCGGTTGGGCGCTGGAACCTGTTGCGACCTGCATACCGGTTAAGGTAATGTCCTTGCTGGTCTTGACCTGTTCCCAGTACCAGTGGTCGTGATCTACCGGCTGCAGCCACTTGGCGAAGGGGCGGTAGCTGTAGTAGCTGTTGTTCTGCTCGGCGCGCGCCGTGGTGACCAAGGTTGCTAGGGGGGCCGAGCCGGGCGCGGCGCTTTGGCTGGCCATGCGTCTCCCCGCAGCCCCGCCCCAGGTCAGCCAGTAGACGTTCTTGTCGTTGGTCAAGTAGGCTGTAGTGCGGCGGCCGTAGAAGTAGATGGCGTCGGCGCTGTGAAAGACCCCGTCCGCTTCGCCGCTGACGTAGATGTCTTGCTCTTGCCCCTCGTCCAGCAGGCGGAAGGTGCGCGGGTCGATGCCGCTTACAGCCACGCCGGCGTTGACCAAGTCGTTGTAGGTGACTTTGGTCAGGCCGTCTTGCTTGACCGTGATCTTGACCCAAGGGCCGCCGCTGACCTGGCGCGCTGCTGCCGTGGCCGGCGCTGCCAGGGGCTGAGGCCGAGTGCGCCAGGCGCCGGCCTGCTCATAGTTCAGGAATGTTGCGGCTAGAATGGCATCGAACGTAGGGTCTGGCGGCAGGGGAGCGACCGTGGGCAGCGGCTCGGCGAAGGAAACGCGCACGCGCAAGGTGGGCGTGACCTGCAAGGCGCCGCGAGCGCTGTTGTATTGGAAGGGCCGCAGCGCCAGGCGCACGAAGCGCACCCCGCGCAGCCAGCCTTCCTCCGTGATCTCGGCCTGCGCGGCCGGCAGCCAGGCGTCTGCGGCATAGGCGGTGGGATCGGCCTGCCAGCTTTCTTGCAAGGGCTGGTCGGCGGCGGCCTCAGGCGAGAAGACTACGTGAGGCGCAGGCTGCAGCAACAGGCTGCCCGCCACCGCCAATGGTTGCTCAGCTTCGACCGCCACGGTCACTGCACCGCTGGGCGGAACGGCCAGGAGCAGGCCGCGCTCCGGCAGCTGCGGCGCTCCCGCTGCGCCAGCTTGCGCCCAACCCTCAGCGCTCACAAGCACCTGGTTGAAGGTGGCGCCGTCGCGCGCGACGGTCGTCACCTGATAGGACGGCAACGTCAACTCGACTGTCACCCCGGCGGCGTCGGCGGACAGGAGCTGCACGTCGGCGCCAGCGTTCGGCTGGGCAGGGACAGATGCTGGCGCGCTGCCGGCTGTTGCCGGCGGCGTTAGGCCCGGCGAGATCATCAGCGCCATCAACAAGACAACACACAGCCATTTGTACACGCTACTCACCTCATGCCTGCGGAAAATGCCACTGCATTCTACCCGCGCCCGCCCAAGCTGCCAAACGGCTGAGCACAACGCCTTTGACGCTCGGTGAGGGGTGTGCTACACTGGCGCTAACCCTCCGGCATCTGTCGTGGTAGTAGCGATTTCAGTTGCTCTCTGGTGCAGTGGCGGAGGCGGCTGAAGCCGCCACTACAAAGGGTGTTGGCGGCTGTGGCTGGGCACAGCTTTTTGGCGAGGCAAGAACCGCAGTGATCGTGCGACGACCGCGCTACTTGAACCTATTGGTGTTCATCGCCGGCTTGGTTACGCTGGGTATGGAGCTAAGCGCAGCGCGATTGCTCGACCCTTGGTTCGGCAACTCGATCCTGGTGTGGGCGGCGCTGATCGGGCTGGTGCTAGCCTGTCTCAGCCTGGGCTACTGGTTGGGCGGCAAGGTGGCGGATCGGCGGCCGTCGGCGTCGCTGCTCTATACGTTGGCGTTGGTCGCAGCCCTGCTGGTGGCGTCGATCCCGGTGGCCTCGCGCCCTATCCTGCGCACGGCTGCGCTTAGTTCGCTGAACCTGGAATACGTGAGAATAGGCGTCTTAGCGGCGGCCGGCCTGGCCATCTTCCTCCTCTTCAGCGTGCCTACTGTGCTGCTCGGCATGGTTTCCCCTTTCGCCATCCGTTTGGCGTTGGCCGATGTTCGCACAGGTGGACAAGTCGCCGGACGTCTGTATGCCCTGAGCACGGTGGGTAGCCTGCTCGGCACCTTTCTGCCGGTGCTGGTGCTGATCCCCACCCTTGGCACGCGGCTGACTTTCGTGGTGCTGGGTCTCCTTCTGGCAACGACGGCCTTGGTGGGCCTGTTTTTGGAGCGCGGGCGCGCGGCCTGGCCGGCGTTGGCCGCGTTGCCGTTGCTGACCGTGTTCGGTTGGCTGAGCAGTCAAGGGCCGATCAAGCCTGAGGCCGGCCTGTTGTACGAGGGCGAATCGCTGTACAACTATTACCAAGTCGTGCAGCGGGGGCCGGAGACGTGGCTCAAGCTTAACGAGGGCATCGGCTTGCACTCGGTCTATCACCCCCAGTCGCCTCTCAGCGAAGGGATCTGGGACTATTTTCTGGTGGCGCCGTTGTTTGCCCAAGGAGAGGCGGGAAAGCAAGGAAACAAGGCAACCAAGGGTGAAGAGGAGAGCAGTTTGTACGTGGTGGGCATGGCGGGCGGGACGATAGCGCAACTGTACACCACAGTCTATGGGCCACTTCCCATCGACGGCGCCGAGCTGGACCCGGACATTGTCGCGGCCGCGCGTACCTACTTTCACCTGGACGAGTACCCCAATGTCAACGCTGTGGCCGCCGATGGGCGAAACTTTCTGCTGCGCCAGCCGGCCGGCAAGCGCTATACCGTGGTCGCCGTGGACGCCTACCGACCGCCGTACATCCCCTTTCACCTGAGCACGGTGGAGTTTTTCCAGTTGGTGCGTGATCACCTGGCTGCAAACGGCGTCGTAGCGGTCAATGCCGCGCGCAGCCGCGACGACTACAGCCTGGTGAACGCCCTGGCGGCAACCATGGCCCAGGTCTTTCCCGCCGTCTACGTCGTTGACCCGCCCGACGATGGCTACAGCCTCGGCAACTCCCTGCTGGTGGCGACCGTTCAGCCAACCACCCTAGCCGATTTCGCTGCCAATGCGGCGGCTATCGATCCGGCGGCGCAGCCGTTGCTGGCCGAGATGGCCCGCCGCGCTGCTCTGACCGCCCGTCTTGCCGATACCTCAGGTGTCATCCTCACCGACGACAAGGCCCCCATCGAGCAGATCGTGCACGGGATCATGCTGCGCTTTTTTCTGCAGTAGCGATGGATGTCCAAACGTTTTTCCGTGATCTTACCGGCCAGCCTTTCTACGCCGGCCAGATCGTGCATGTGGAGCAGATTCCACGGCGTTCGGCTAAGTTCGGCGCGCTGCGCTCGCCCTTACATCCCGACTTGCAGGCGCAACTGCGCAGCGAGGGTATCGAGCGGCTGTATTCGCACCAAGCAGAGGCTGTGAACGCCGCTCTCGCCGGTCGGCATGTGGTAGTCGTGACCTCCACCGCCAGCGGCAAGACGCTTTGCTACAACCTGCCAGTGCTTGCAGCTATCCTCGAACAACCCACGGCGCGGGCGCTCTACCTCTTCCCCACCAAGGCGTTGGCGCAAGACCAACTGCGCAGCTTGCAAGTGCTGGGGTGCAAAGTGGGCGGCAAGCAGCTCGAGACTACTGCCTCCCTCTCCGGCAGGGAGAAGAGGGCCGGGGTGAAGGCCTCCCTCCCCATCGCCGTTGCCACCTACGACGGCGATACCCCCCAAAGCCGCCGCGGCCATCTGCGCAAGGCTGCCCAGATCATCCTCACCAACCCCGACATGTTGCACGTTGGCATCTTGCCCAACCACGCGCTGTGGGGCAGCTTCTTCCGCCATCTGCGCTACGTCGTGCTAGACGAAGCCCACACCTACCGCGGGGTGTTCGGCTCGCAGGTGGCGTGTGTGCTGCGCCGGCTGCGCCGTGTCTGCGCGCTCTACGGCTCAGAGCCGCAGTTCATCGCCGCCAGCGCCACTATTGCCAACCCGGCTCAGCATTTCGCTGCCTTGACCGGCCTGGATGACCTCGTGTTGATCGACGACGACGGTAGTCCGGCCGGCCCGCGCAGCTTCGTGCTGTGGAACCCCCCTTTGTTAGCTTCTGCCCCTCGCTCCGTCGGAGCAGGGCAACCGTCCTTGCGCGGTACCTCGGAGGGGCAGAGGGACCGGCCACAGCCCGCCGGCCTGCGGCGCAGCGCCAACAGCGAAGCTACTGCCCTCTTCACAACCCTCGTCCGCCGGGGCATCCGCACCATCGCCTTCACGCGGGCGCGCAAAGTGGCCGAGCTGATCTTGCGCTATGCGCGGGAGGACTTGGAGAAAGGGGAAGGGGGGAAAGAAGGGAAGGGAGGGAAGCAAGGGAAAGGAGGAAAGGAAGGGAAAGAGGGGAAAAGAGGGAAAGCCTCTGACGCTTCTCCTGCGTTGCCTTCCTTGCCTTCCTTCTCCTCCTCTCTCCCTCTGTCTGCCCGCATCGCTGCCTACCGCGCCGGATACACGCCCGAACAGCGGCGGCAGATCGAGCGCGATCTGTTCAGCGGCCAACTGCTGGGCGTGACGGCCACCAACGCGCTGGAGCTGGGCATCGACGTGGGCGGGCTGGATGCTGCTCTCCTGGTGGGCTACCCCGGCACGATCGCCAGCCTGTGGCAGCAGGCGGGCCGCGCCGGCCGTGGCAATGAACCTTCCCTCGCCGTGTTGATTGCCCTGGACAACCCACTCGACCAGTATTTCATGCGCCATCCGGCGGAGCTCTTTGGCCGGCCACACGAACACGCACTCATCGACCCCGACAACGTTTACGTGCTGCTGCGCCATCTGCCGTGTGCCGCGCACGAAGCGCCGCTGATGAACACGGCCGCGGCCGGTCGCTTCGATGACGAAGCGCTGTTTGGCCCTGGCTTCGTGCCGGCTATGGTAGCGCTGGAAGAGGCTGGCCGGCTGGCCTTTCGCGGCGACCGTTGGACCTACGAAGGCAGCGACTACCCGGCCGAGAAGGCTAGCCTGCGCTCACTGGGCGGCGGCCGCTTTGCCATCCTGGACGAGTCAAGAGAGTATCGCACACTGGAGGAGATCGAGGCCAGCACAGCCGGTCAGCGCGTCCACCTGGGCGCAGTGTACTTGCACCAGGGCGATAGCTACTTGGTGACCCGCTTCGACGCCGATATGGGCTTTGCCGTCGTGCGGCCGGCCGAGGTGGACTACTATACCCAGTCGCGCGAGTGGAGCGACGTGCGTATCGTGCGCTCGCTCAAGCACCGGCCCATCCCCGGCGGCTACGCTTACTTCGGGGCCGTGCGCGCCACGTCGCAAGTGATCGGCTATCGCCGGCTGCGCCACTATAGCGACGAGGTGCTGGGCGACGAGTTGCTAGACCTGCCGGCCACCACCTTTGAGACCATGGCCTTGTGGTGGGACCTGGCACCGGAGATAGCACAGGTTTGTGCGCGCCGCGGGCTGGACTTTCTGGGCGGCATCCACGCCGCAGAACACGCCTGCATCGGCTTGCTGCCGCTTTTTGCTATGTGCGATCGCTGGGACATCGGCGGGCTGAGCACTCCCCGGCATCCCGACACCGACGCCGCGCAGATCTTCATCTACGACGGCTTCCCCGGCGGCGTGGGCATCGCCGAGCGCGGCTTCGCCGAATTGCCGGCGCTGTGGCAGGCAACCTATGACACCATCGCCGCCTGTCCCTGCGAGGACGGCTGCCCGAGCTGCATCCAGAGCCCCAAATGCGGCAACAACAACCAACCGCTAGACAAGGCCGCGGCCAAGCTGATCTTGGAGATGTTGCTGCAAGGCCTGTAATGCCAACTGGCCCCATCTACAGCTCGCATGGCTCGAGCTTAGCATTTTTTGTAACTACTCAGCCATAGGTGCCGGGCATTTGGATTCTGGTTTGCAAACGTGTCTGCGAAGCCAACCTAGGTCGCAAATCGCCTACAAAT
>DAOUBX010000132.1:0-7959 GCA_034432445.1 Anaerolineales bacterium | reverse complement strand
GCGCAGGCGCAGGTGTCGTGCTGTCAGACGGTGAACACTTGCACCTGCGATGCAAGTGCAGGTGTTCCATTCATCGGGCTGAATAGTTGCGGGGCAACAAAAAAAACAAGACGCGCTCGCACGAATCCGGCGCGACCGGCATGTAATAGACAGAACGTATGCAGCTGGCGCTTCTGCGCCGTGGTCTGGACCGTGTGTCTGATCGGAGGGTATGCCATGAAACGCAAAATGCTCCTGTTGGTGTTGCTGTCGCTTCTGCTTCCTGTGACGGCCTTAGCCCAGGGTCCTGTGGTGGATCCCCTGCTTGCGCCGCCCCTTCTGCCCCCCGTACCGCCGCCCCCCGTAGGAGCTGACGCAGTGCGCTTGGCTCTGTATCGTGTGTCGGTGGAGGTTGAGGATCAGGTGGCTACGACGCATGTCGAGCAGGTTTTTGTCAACGAGGGGGCCGTCCCGGCCGAGGGCGTCTATTTGCTGCCCTTGCCGGAACAGGCGGCGATTTCCGAGTTCAACATGACTGTGGACGGCCAAAAGGTCGAGGGTCAGCTCATGCGCCGGGAGGAGGCGCGCGCCGTGTACGAAAGCATCGTGCGCCAGCAGCGTGACCCTGCCCTGCTGGAATACGTGGGCCGCGACCTCTTTCAGGCCCGCATCTTCCCCATTCCAGCCGGCGGCCAGCGCAAGATCGAGCTCACTTACAGCCAGGTGCTGCCTGTGAGCGAGGGGCTAGTGCTCTATCGCTACCCTCTGCGCGTCAATCCCTTCATCGGTGACCAACTCGGCGCGCGCTTCCATCAACCGATCGGCCAATTGGCCGTTAGCGTCAGCCTGGCAACCACCCAGCCGTTGAAAGCCGTCTACTCGCCCACCCATCCGGTCGTGGTGACGCGCCAGAGCGAATACAGCGCCAGAGTCGGTTACGAGCAGACCAATGTCGTCCCCACCACCGACTTCGATCTGTACTTCAGCACAGCCGGCGATGATATCGGCGTCAGCCTGTTGACCTACAAGGCGGCTGACGAGGACGGCTACTTCTTGCTGCTGACCACGCCCAAGATCACAGTGGACGAGAGCCAGGTGGTGGCGCGCGATGTGTTGCTCGTGTTGGACATCAGCGGCTCTATGAGCGGCGCGAAGATCGAGCAAGCGCGCCAGGCTCTGCTGTACGTGTTGGGCAAGCTCAACCCCCAGGATCGCTTCAACATCATCAGTTTCAGCACGGGCGTGCGCCAGTTCAGCCGTGGCCCGGTCCCCCTGAGCGAGGTGGCGGCCGGCAAGCGCTTCGTGGCCGAGCTGGAAGCCGGCGGCGGCACCGACATCAACCGCGCCTTGTTGGAGGCGCTGGCGCAGGTTGACAAAACCCGCCCCACCGTGATCATCTTTCTCACCGACGGCCTGCCTACAGAGGGTGAGGTGGAGCCGGAGCGCATCATCGCCAACGTGAGACAAAACCGGGCCGCCAACGTGCAGATCTTCGCCTTTGGCGTTGGCAACGACGTCAACACCGTGCTCTTAGATACGATCAGCCAGGAGAACCGCGGCGTCAGCGCCTATGTGCGACCGGAGCAAGCCATCGACGAGGTTGTGTCCGGCTTCTACGCCAAGGTGGCGATGCCCGTGTTGGCCGATCTGCAGATGGACTTTGGCGACATATTCGTCGAAGAGATCTATCCCTACCCGTTGCCCGACCTTTTTGCCGGAACACAGCTGGTGGTCACAGGCCGTTACCGCAAGGGCGGCCCGGCTGTGCTGCGGCTGAGCGGCGTGGTCAACGGCGAGAAACAGACGGTCACGTTTGCAGATCTCACCTTCCGCCAGGAGGGCGGCGAGCCGTTCATCGCCCGGCTGTGGGCCACGCGCAAGATCGGCCACCTGCTGAGCCAAATTCGCCTGCGCGGGCAGAATCCAGAGCTGGTCGATGCCATCGTGCAACTGGCCACCAAATTCGGCATTGCCACCCCGTACACGTCCTTCTTTGTGCCTGAGCCGGCGCTGGCAGCAGGCGGCGCGCCGCTGATCGACCTAGGCCGCGGCGGCGCGCAGGGACCGCTCCCAACGATGGCGCCGGTGCCGGCCGCTGCTCAAGCTCCGGCGCAGGTGGTCGAGCGCGAGGTCGCGAAATCAATAACAACCATGGCGCGCGCTCCAGTCGTTGGCGCGCCGGCCGTCGTCGAAAGCCTCGTTCGCGAGTCTCTGCGTCTAGCAGACCAGGCCGCCGTCGGGAACGCTGCGCAGGGCATGCGCTACGCTGCTGACAAAACCTTTGTCTACCAGGCCGGTCTGTGGGTCGATACCGCCTTTCATCCCGACCTGACCCGCCGCGAGCTGGCGTTCGGTGGCGAAGAATACTTCCGCCTCTTGACCGATCATCCCGCTTGGGCGGCCTATTTTGCGGTCAGCCCCAGCCTGATCGTCGTGCTGGAAGGCGTTGCCTATGTCGTCACCGACAATGGTCCAGCCACGACGGATGTGGAAGCCGCGCCAACGCCCGTGCAGCCTGCGCCGTCGGCGTCGCCGACCGCAGCCGGCCCAGGCCAGCCGGTGGCCATGGAGCCTCCTACGACCGGCCAGGTTCCACCCGCGCAACCTGGGCCTCTCTGCGTTGCGCCGGCCTTTGGGGTTGGCCTGTTGCTTATGCCCGGCATTTGGGCTTGGCGACGACGGCGCTGACGGGTAGCTTGGCCCGCAGCCGTCTCTCTGCTTGAACAGGACGAAGGCCGGGTTCCCGTTGTCGAGAACCCGGCCTTCAATGCGTCTGCGGCCAGCATGCAACCTACAAGGCTAACCGTTGCCGGCTTCCAGCGTTTTTGCGGCTTGCACGATGATCTCGGCCGCTTGTGGCACGCTCCACTTGCTCGTGTTGATGATCAGATGGTAGAGCAGCGGGTCTTCCCAGCGAATGCCGAACACCCGATCCAGGTAACGGCTCGTCATCTTGTCGTGTTGTAGCGCGCTGTGATAGGCCTCTTCCAGGCCGATGCTGTCCATTTGTTGAATGCGCAAGATGCGGGTGGGCATGGCGGCGTGCACCAGCACGTGCATGGCGCCCGGCAGGCCTTGCAGCACAGCCTGGCCGCCGCGACCGACGATTACGGCGTTGCCCTGCTTGTACTCGGCGTGAATCGCGCTGCGGATCAGGTTCAGGCACTTGTCTGTGTCCAAGAGCTCCAGCGTACGCGCGGCCTCCTGGTCGGACGTAGGCGCGCGCAGGGCCATCATGGCAGCCGGCGGGGGGCCTGGGGTGAGCAAGCGTTCCAGGAAGTTGCGAGCCTCCGAGCTCTCCTCGCGAAAATCGAGCACCTCTTGGTCGCTCAGACCGGCTTCGGTGGCTGCCTTGGCGATGACTTGCTTGTCCAGATACTGGTAGCCCAACATGTCAGCAACGCGGCGCGCAACCTCGGTCCCGCCGCTGCCGTACTGGCGTGAGATGGTGATGACGGTCATGGTTGCCTCCTAGCCTGCGGTGACTGTGCGACGAAGCTGTTGGCAAGGACGCCGTGAGAGCGTTCGCGCGGCCACGCCGGTCGCTTGTGTTGGACAACTCGCTGCGCAGGCCAAAACCTCGCGCTTCGTGCGAGCGCAGTGACTTCCGGATCTTGCCAAACAGCCTCTGACTTTGCGGCGACCTGCACCGATCGCTCAACAAGAACCTCGTCTACCTGGTATTAGTATATCCGAAAAAGCAGCAAATGACAACGGCCTCTGTGTGAATTGGGCTGCAAATGGACGCGCGTGCGAGGGATGGATTTGACCGGCGCTTGTCATTCTGGGATAATCAAACGAGGTTGCTTTTTCTGCTCGAGACAACGGAGTCAGCCCTCGTGGACAAGGTCAACGATCTGGTGCTTTCCTCTGCCGTGCGCGACTTTCGCGCCGCGCGGCGTAAGGCTGTCATGCAAGATATCATGGCGCGCCTCACGGGCAAGTCCGGCGACCTGTATGCTTACGACGAAATCGCTCGTCTGCTCAAGGCCGAGGGGGGCACCAAGCGGGGCTTGCAAGACATTCCCTTGGACGCAATTGTGGGCAGCGTGGGCCGCTACAGCGATTTCACACGCACGTTTTTGCCGCGACACGAGGTCGATGAAGATCGCTGGACGAAGATCAAGCTCAAAGCGCTCTATCAGGGGGGACTGCCGCCGATCGAGGTGTATAAGATCGGCGAAGCCTACTTTGTCCTGGACGGCAACCATCGCGTGTCGGTGGCGCGCGAGTTGGGCGCCACCCACATCCAGGCTTACGTCACCGAGATTACGACCAAGGTACCGTTGGAGCTCGACACACAACCTGACGAGCTGATTATCAAGGCGCGCTATGCCGACTTTCTTGCCAACACCCAGCTCGACACCACGCGGCCAGGTGTCGATTTGATGATGACCGCGCCTGGCCAATATCGCCTGCTCGAAGAGCAGATCGAGGTGCACCGGCGTCGTCTGGCGCGCGCCTGCGGCGGCGATGTGGCGCTGCCGGAAGCTGCCGCCGACTGGTACGACCACGTCTACTTGCCGGTGGTGGAGGTCATCCGGCGCCAGGGCGTCCTGGAGGAGTTTCCGCAACGCACGGAGGCCGACCTGTACGTGTGGGTTTGCCAACATCAGGCCGAACTGTTGGAGGAAGTGGGCTGGGAAGTCGATCCGACGCGGCTCGTCGGCGAGCTCTCCAGCCGCTATGGCCGCCTGCCCTATCGTCGTGCAGCGCGGCTGCGCCGTCGTCTGCGCAAGGTCGTTACACCCTCCGAGCTACGCGACGGGCCGGCTCCTGGTGAATGGCGCGAACAGATCAGCCAGCGCAGCGACCGCCAACTGTTTGCCAGCGTGCTGGTAGCCATCAGCGGGCAGGAGGCCGGCTGGTCGGCTCTGGAGCAGGCCCTGCTGGTGGCTGAACGCGAGGGCGCGCAACTCCACGGTTTGCACGTCATCGGCGATGAAGCCCAGCGGCAGAGCGAGACAGTCGCTGCTATCGAGGCCGAGTTTCAGCGCCGTTGCCAGGCGGCCGGTGTCGTTGCCAGCTTGCACGTGGACGTGGGTCAGGTGGCGCGCGCGCTGTGCCGCCGTGCGCGCTGGACAGACCTGGTGGTGGTCAAGCTGTCGCATCCACCTGGCCCTGGCCCGTTGGAGAAGCTCGGCTCCGGCTTGCGCCGGCTGATCCAGCGCTGCTCGCGGCCGCTGTTGACCGTGCCTAGCGCAGTCTCGCCCTTGCAGCATGCGCTGCTGGCTTACGACGGCAGCCCCAAAGCCGAAGAAGGGCTGTTCGTGGCGACTTACCTCGCTGCCCGCTGGCGGGCGCACTTGACGGTAGCAACCGTCGCTGAGTCTACTGGGGCGGGCGCCGAGACCTTGAGGGAGGCGCAGGAATACTTGCAGCAGCACGCCATCGAGGCGGACTATGTGGAAGAAACCGGCCCGGTGGCAGATGCGTTGCTCGAAGTGGCCAGACAGCGCAACTGCGACTGCATTATCATGGGGGGATATGGTTTTAGCCCGATGCTGGAGGTTGTTCTGGGCAGCACGGTGGACCAAGTGCTGCGCTCCAGCCCCTGGCCCACACTGATCTGTCGCTGAAGCTGTGCACTGTGGCACGAGAGCCCGGACAACTTTGCCGTCCGTTTTCGAGCGTGGTATAATCTCCGCAGTTCATGTTCCGGCGGCGCAACGGGGCGTCGCCGGAACACCTGCGCTGTTTCTGTCCCCGTCCCAACTCCGACTACGGAGACCACATGGCACAACTTGCATAGGAGGGCGCGTTGAATCTCCACGAGTATCAATCCAAGCGCATCTTCGCGCGCTACGGCATTCCCATCCCCCAGGGCGAGGTGGCGACTACACCGACCGAAGCGCGCGAGATCGCCCGTCAACTGGGCGGCCGCGTGGTGGTCAAGGCCCAAGTGCTCGTCGGTGGCCGCGGCAAGGCTGGTGGCATCAAGCTGGCCACAACTCCCGATGAGGCCGAAGAAAAGGCCAAAGCCATCCTGGGCATGGACATCAAGGGCCTTAAGGTCAGCAAGGTGCTTGTTGACGAGGCTGCCGACATCCGCAAAGAGATCTACCTCGGCTTGGTCATCGACCGCGGGCGACGTCGCGTCGTGATGATGGGCTCCAGCGAAGGCGGCGTGGACATCGAAGAAGTGGCTGCCACTGCGCCGGAGAAGATCCTCAAAGTCGCCATCGATCCGTTCATCGGGTTCCGGCCCTACCAGGCGCTCGAGCTCAGCCTCGGCCTGGGCCTGCCGCGCGAGCTGACGTCGGCGTTCACGCGCATTGCCAGCGGGCTGTACGAAGCCTTCATCGCTAGCGATGCTTCGCTGGCCGAGATCAATCCGCTGGTGATCACCGGCGACGGCAAGCTGCTGGCGGTAGACGGCAAGATGTCTATCGACGACAATGCTCTCTTCCGGCAGACTGCGCTGGCCGAGATGCGCGACACGTCCGAAGACGACCCCTACGAGCTGGAGGCGCGTCGTTTTGACCTCAGCTACGTCAAACTGGATGGCGAGATCGGCTGCATGGTCAACGGCGCCGGCCTCGCCATGGCCACCATGGACATCACGAAGTTCTTCGGCGGCGCGCCGGCCAACTTCCTCGACGTGGGCGGCGGTGCGACGTCAGAGAAGGTGGCTGCTGCGCTGCGCATCATCCTGTCCGACAAGAACGTCAAGGCCGTGCTCTTTAACATCTTCGGCGGTATCACGCGCTGCGATGAGGTGGCGCGCGGCATCGTGGCGGCGTTGGCAGAGGTGCCGACGAATGTGCCCATGGTCGCTCGGCTTGTGGGCACCAACGAAGAAGAAGGCCGCGCCATCCTGGCCGGCGCCAACATGATCACGGCCAAGACCTTGCCCGAGGCTGCTCAGAAGGCAGTCCTTGCGGCGCAGGCTCAATGAGGGGAAGGAATCTCATGAGCATCCTTGTCAACAACAACACACGTCTGATCGTGCAAGGCATTACCGGCCGCGAGGGCATGTTCCACACACAGCAGATGATCGCCTACGGCACCAAAGTGGTAGGCGGTGTGACGCCGGGCAAGGGCGGTCAATGGGCCGCCGGCGTGCCCGTGTTCGACACGGTGCTGGAGGCCGTGCGCGCCACCGAGGCCAACACGTCCATCATTTATGTGCCTGCCCGCTTTGCGCCCGATGCGATCTTGGAGGCGGTGGACGCCGGCATCAAGCTGGTCGTCTGCATCACCGAGGGTGTGCCCACCTTGGACATGGTCAAGGTGCGCGCCTATGTCGATCGCACGGACGCCCGGCTGATCGGCCCCAACTGCCCCGGCGTGATCACGCCCAACCAGGCCAAAGTGGGCATTATGCCCGGCCACATTCACATCCCTGGCAACGTCGGCATTGTCAGCCGCAGCGGCACGCTCACTTACGAGGTCGTAGCGGCGCTCACCGAGCGGGGCATCGGCCAGTCCACGGCGGTCGGGATCGGCGGCGATCCGATCATCGGCTCCACCTTCATCGACATTTTGGAGCTCTTCGAGAAGGACCCGGAAACCGAGCAAGTGGTCTTGATCGGTGAGATCGGCGGCACCGACGAAGAGCGTGCGGCCGAGTACATCAGCAGCTACATGACCAAGCCGGTCACGGCCTTCATCGCCGGGCAAACGGCGCCGCCCGGCAAGCGCATGGGGCATGCCGGTGCAATCATCTCCGGCGGCACCGGCACGGCGGCCGAGAAGGTCAAGGCGCTGCAAGCGGCCGGCGTTCAGGTCGCTCGCATCCCAACTGAGATCGCCGAACTGGTCGCAGCTCGTATTGCCGGTTGAGCGCGTTCCTGTGCAGGCGCCTTGCGCTGGGCTCTGGAGCGGCAAAGCCTGGCGCAAGGCGCTTTTTCGTTGCAGCACTGTAACGATTCAGGTGCCGGGCACTTGCGACCGGTTTCCAGCTTGAGCCGGCTCTGCAGACGCCCTGGCCAGCGCAGCCTTAAGTGCCTGACGCCTAGGGCTGAATAGTTGCGCAGA
>DAOUBX010000131.1:0-6316 GCA_034432445.1 Anaerolineales bacterium | reverse complement strand
CATTTGTAGGCGATTTGCGACCTAGGTTGGCTTCGCAGACACGTTTGCAAACCGGAATCCAAATGCCCGGCACCTATGGCTGAGTAGTTACCAGCGAACGACATTATAATAGACTTCTGTCGTTACCGACCAATTCAGCCATCGAGGACTGGTCCGGTGGAGAAGGGAACAGCAGCTTCGCAAGTGCTTGCGCGGCAATGGTCATCTGCGCCGTGCTCGCCCGCGCCGGATGCACAAGCGTCAGCAACGCAACGTCACCGGCCTGCCAGACGCAACCGTGCAGCGCACGCATGCCGGCAGGCATCTCTTGCCCCAGCAGCTCTCGCAATGCCCAGCCGGCCGCAAATACCCCGAGCGCTGCTACTACTTGAGGACGCACGGCCGCCAGCTCTGCCCTCAGGTATGGCGTGCAGTGGGCCACCTCAGCCGGGGTGGGGTTGCGATTGCCGGGCGGGTTGCAGCGCACCACGTTGGTGAGGTAGACGCCCTGCAAGCGCGGCTTCTCGACCGCTGGATCGGTTTCGGCGGACAGCCCCAGGCGAATCAGCAGCTCCTGCACGCGGTGGCCGGAGCGGTCGCCGGTGAAAGGCACACCCGTGCGGTCAGCGCCCCGGTAGCCCGGCGCCTCGCCCACGAGGAACAGCCGCGCCTGCGGATCGCCGTAGCCCTGGACGATTTGCCTGCGGTTGGCAACCAGGGCGGGGCAACGGGTGCAGCGCGCAACAAGTGGTACGTCGAGTTCGATCATGGCTCCTCACGCAAAAGTCGTCCACCAACCCAGCGCCGGCACCGTGCAGACAATGCCTGACCGCGACCATCTCCGTTCACCGTTCACCGTTCACTGAGCACCAATCACCGATAACCGCCGCGCCCCCACGCCGCGGGTCGCCGACGGCCAGAAGCTCCCCCGCCGCCGTGCGCGCGGCTGAATGCGCGCCGCCAAAGAACATGTGCCGCCCTTCCCAGCGATTGACACGGTAGCCGGCGGTCGCCAGTTGCTCCACCGCCACAGGGTCGCTGCCTCCCTCGACGTGCAACACCCCTTCCTCGAAGTGAATGCGTGCGGCCTCCACTGCCTGCAACAGAGGCAGCTCAAAAGCCAGGGCGTTGAGAAGCACCTGCAAGATCGCGCTGCGGATGCGGTTGGCGCCGCCGCTGCCGGTCACCAGGGTAGGCCAGCCGTTGCGCAACACGACCGTCGGGGCCATCATCGAAGGGATGCGCTTGCCCGCAGGAGCGCGGTGAAAACCTTGCGGGTGCAGATCGGCCTCGCCCAACATATTGTTGAGAATCAACCCCACGCCGGGCACGACGAAGCCTGGGCCCTCGCCGCCGCTGGTCGTGAGGCTGACTGCCAGCCCACTCTCGTCGATGACGGAGATTTGGGTTGTGCTGGGCGGAGCAGGAAGCGCCGTGTCAAGTGAACGCTGGGCCACGGGCGACGCCAGCAACTCGCGCAACACGCGCGTCCAGCGCCCCACCGTACCTGCGCCTAGCAACCGCGCCGTTTGTTGCCGCGGCTCGAGCATCTGCGCCTCCAACTCACGGCGCGCCAGGTTGGTGACGCGCATGACTTCGGCCAGCAGCTCCAGATGCGCGACGCTGCCGTGGGTGTGTCGGCTGAGCTGCGCCGCCTCCAGCAAGCGCAGCGAGAAACTGATCAACAGGCCGCCGCGGCTGGGCGGTGGGTTGGTCAGCACCGTGTGGCCGGCAAAGGGAGTGGCCAGCGGCTGGCGCTGGCGCACGCGGTAACGTTGCAAATCCGCCATTGTCAGCAGCCCGCCGCGCTCAGCCTGGTCGGCCACGATGGCCTGGGCAATCTCGCCGTGATAGAACAGCCGCGGCCCCTCTCGTCCCAACGCCTCCAGCGAGTTGGCCAGCTCCGGCATGCGCACCAGCTCGCCCGGCAGCAGCAATTCACTGCCGTCGGCGCGGCCAAAGATGGCGCGGCCGGCGGGCGTGGCCAGCAGAATGGGCTTGATCAGCCCGGCAATGAAGTACTGCATCTCGCTGACCGCCACGCCGCGGCGTGCCAGGTCTATGGCCGGCTCCAACAACACGGGCAGCGGCAGGCGGCCGTGCTGCTGCGCCAGGCTGCACAGGCCGGCCACGTTGCCCGGCACAGCCACAGAGCCACGGCCGATGTAGAAGTGCTGGGTGGACGGCCCGTAGTCCACCGTGATCTGTTGGAAATCGATCGCCTCGGGGGGCGGCTGCTGCGCCCGGCCCAACCCCGGCCCGGCGCTGAAGAAGTCCAGCAAGGTGCTCTTGCTTGCGGCCGCGTCGACTACCAACGCAAAGCCGCCGCCGCCCACGGTGGACAAGGTAAACTCGCTGATGAAAGAGGCGAAAGTGGCAGCCACGGCGGCGTCCACGGCGTTGCCGCCGGCTTGCAAAATCTGCGCGCCGACCGCGGCTGTGATCGGGTGGCCGGCGGCGATGGCGCCCCGTTGCGGTGTGTAACGCAGGGGGGATGGCTGGTTCATAGGACAGGGGGCCCTAGTTCGGCGATGACCTCGCCGATGCCGGTCGTGTCGTAACCGCCCAGCGCCTCGACAGTGGCGGCGAATTCCGAGGCGCGGATGCAGGCCAGCAAGGGCGCCAACAACTCGCTTGCGTAGTGCTCTTGAGGGATCACCAGGTCGTATTGCTCGTTGAACAACGGGACAAAATCCAGCCCTAAGGCGCGCGCTGCCGCCAGAATGCCCAGCCCGCAGTCAGCCGTGCCCGATTGCACGGCTGCGGCCACCGCCAGGTGGGTGTATTCCTGGCGCTCGTAGCCTTGCACCTGGCGCCGGCGGATGCCCAGCTTGGCCAGCTCGTAGTCTAGCAGCACGCGCGTGCCCGCGCCGCGTTGACGGTTGATGAAACTGACGTCGGGACGGGTGAGGTCTTCGAGGCTCGTGATGTGCTTAGGGTTGCCGGGCTGCACGATCAGGCCCTGCACGCGGCCGATGAAGCGCAGCAAGACGATACGCCGGTCGGGCAGCAACTCACGGATGTACTTGATGTTGTATTCGCCGGTGGCCTCGTCCAGCAGGTGCGAGCCGGCCAGGTGCGCCTCGTTGCGCTGCAAGGCCAGCAGCCCACCCAGGCTGCCCACGTTGGCCGAGGAGAGGGTGAGTGCGGGATGGCTGCGGCGCAGCTGGTCGGCCAGGATGTCGAGGGCTAGGTCGTGGCTGCCGATGGCGACAATGGTCTGGTCGATGCTCTCCGGCGGCCGCAGCAGCTCCACCGTGACCTCGGCGCCGGCGTGTTCACCCTCGCTGAAACGCGGCAGGCGCACGATGCCGTCGGCTTGCACCATCGACATGAGCACGCCGGCCCCGCGCGCCAAAGGAGTCGCCACCAGACGGTCGCCGACGCGTCCCACGGTCACGCGCAGAAACTCGTCTTCACCCATCGGCGACTGCACCTTGCGGGTCAGCGTAGCGCGCACCTGGGGCCGTCGCGGTGGCAGCAAGCCCTGCCAGCGATGCACGAGAGGTTTGACCAACAGGTCGAAGGCCACCAGGGCCGACACGGGGTAGCCGGGGATGCCCACCACCGGCTTGCCTTGCGCCAGGCCGAGGATCGTGGGGTGGCCAGGGCGAATGGCGATGCCGTGCACGGCCACCTGGCCCACGTCAGCCAGAACGCGCGCGGTGAAGTCCTCGGAACCGGCCGAGGAGCCGGCGTTGATCACGACCAGGTCGTGGTCGGCCAGGGCGGCTACCAGCGCAGCGCGTATCTGGTCAAAATCATCCGGCACCGGCGCCAGGCGGTTGACCACGCAGCCCCACTCTTCGGCCATGGCGCCCAACACGATGGAGTTGTACTCCACGATATCGCCGGGCTGCAGGCCGCGGTTCCAGGCCGGACCGCCCACAGCTACCAGTTCTGTGCCGGTGGGGATGATGGCCAGGCGCGGGCGCCGGCGCACGGCCAGGTGGGTGTGACCCGCGCCGGCGGCTGCGCCCAGGTCCTGCGGCCGCAGCTTGTGGTTGGAGGGCAAGACCAACTGCGTGGCCACGATGTCCTCGCCCATGGGCCGCACGTGCTGCCAGGGCGCGCACGCCGCCGTGATCTCGATCCAACCTTGCTGCGCTCGACGAGGATCAGCCGGCGCCGGAGCATCCTTGAACACGAACTGGCAGTCTTCGATCATGATCACGGCGTTTGCGCCTACGGGCAGCGGATCGCCGGTGTCCACATAGCGAGCCTGGCTGCCTAGCGCCAAACGCAGCGGAGCAGTTTCGGTAGCACCGACGGTTTCCTCGGCGCGCACAGCGTAGCCGTCCATGGCGGCCGCGTGGTAGTGCGGCGAGGAGATGCGCGCCCAGACCGGCGCGGCCGTCACCCGGCCGACGCACTCCGCCACAGGCAGTGTTTCGCTGCCCAACGTGCCTAAGGCGTTGGCCTGTTCGAGCAGCGTGTGCCAGCGCGCAACCGCCTCGTCCAAGCCGATGTCGTGGAGGTAGAAGGTGTTGTGGTGCATATCACAGCTCGACCGTTACCCACTCGCCCTCGGCGATGCCGTTGCTGTCCAGGTCGATCTTGACAACGCCTTGCGAGCGGATCAGGGTGTAGATCAGGTTACTCTTGCCCAGCACGGGCACGGCCCACAGCTCGCCGTCACGCTCTTCCAGGCGCACCTGCACGTAGTCCTCGCGGCCGGTGGTGCTGGCCAAGTTGCGGGCCAGGCGGGCGCGCACGCGGGTGCGCGGCTGCGGCTGGGCGCCCAACATGCGCTGAATGGTGGGAGTGACGAACAGGCCGAAGATCACCATGGCGCTGACGGGGTTGCCGGGCAGGCCGAAAGCCGGCTTGCCATCGCACAGAGCCAGGATGGTAGGCTTACCGGGCTTGATGCTGATGCCATGGACGAGAATACCCGGTCGGCCCAGGCTGTTGATCACCTCGGCGGTCATGTCGCGCGCGCTGACCGAGCTGCCCGCCGACATGACGAGCAGATCGGCCTCCGCCATGGCGCGCGCGGCAGCGGCTTGCAACGCCTCCAGCCGATCCGGCACGATAGGATAGGTGATCGGTGCGCCGCCGGCTTGGCGCGCCAACGCAGCCAGCGTGTGCGAGTTGATGTCACGCACTTGACCGGGGCCGGGCGTTTGCTCCGGCGGCACCACCTCGTCGCCTTGAGAGAGGATCGCCACGCGCGGTGGGACGGCCACAGGGACTTCGACGATGCCCAACGCCAGCAGGCCGCCGATGTCCTGGGGGCGCAACTGGTGGCCGGCGCGCAGCAGCAGGTCACCCCGTCGCACATCCTCTCCCACCTGGATCACGTTCTGCCCAATGGCGACGGGCCGGTAGACCTCGATGGTGAAGGGAGTAAACTGGGAAACCGGTAGATGGGTAGACTGGTCATTCCTCTCACCGTCCCCTGTTCCCTGCTGTCCCTCCTTTCCTGCGTTTCCCGTCTTTCCCTCTTTCTCCACCACCCTCTGCGCATGCTCCACCATCACCACCGCGTCGGCGTCCGGCGGGAGCATGCCGCCCGTGTGGACGATGGCGCACTGGCCCTCATCGAGCGCAATGACAGCGGCTTGGCCCATGCCCACCTCGCCCACAACGTCGAGGTAGGCGGGCAGGCTGGCCGAAGCGCCAAAGGTGTCGGCCGCTGCGACCGCGTAGCCGTCAACAGTGGCGCGCCGAAACGTGGGCAGGTCGTGGGGGGCGTAGAGATCAGCCGCCAGCACACGGCCCAGCGCCTGATACACAGAAAGGCGTTCCTGGCGCACGACGGGCTGGAAAAGCTCGCTGAACTTCCGCCAGGCGTCCGGCGGTGTGTGCACAGCAAATAGCTCGGGCATAGTTACCTCACAGCAAAGGATGATCGCTTAGGGGTCTCTATGGTAGCACAAGGCAGGAC
The DNA here is from genome assembly GCA_034432445.1 of Anaerolineales bacterium. Classification (GTDB taxonomy): domain Bacteria; phylum Chloroflexota; class Anaerolineae; order JAAEKA01; family JAAEKA01; genus JANWYQ01. The sequence continues at coordinate 447 of DAOUBX010000131.1, read as the reverse complement.
GTGTCAACAAAAAGAGAGAGGAGCCAGTAACTGGCTCCTCTCCTCCCCACAGACCGACGTGGGGCCGCTGTGGTGCACCTCTGAAAAAGCCGATCTATGGAGGTATCTGTGCCGGGTCTGAATCGGCGGAGAACGCCTTTGGGACCGCTTTTCAGTGGAGACCAGCTCGACCTCGCAGCAACCGAACAAAGATGTGCGATGGAGGCGACGGTGTGAGGCGGGGGCGATGTAGCTGATGCAAGGTCGTGTGCTGTCAAATCTACCATCATCATACCACAAGAACTCTCCGCAAACAATAGGTCAAGAACGCAGTCCACCTTAAAAAACTGACCAAAGTCAGCAAAAAGCGCAAGATGTCGTAACTACTCAGCCATAGGTGCCGGGCATTTGGATTTTGGTTTGCAAACGTGTCTGCGAAGCCAACCTAGGTCGCAAATCGCCTACAAA
>DAOUBX010000130.1:0-43593 GCA_034432445.1 Anaerolineales bacterium | reverse complement strand
TTTGTAGGCGATTTGCGACCTAGGTTGGCTTCGCAGACACGTTTGCAAACCAGAATCCAAATGCCCGGCACCTATGGCTGAGTAGTTACCTATTGGCAGGCTCAGGTCGCACCACTGTGCGCCCCGCTCGGTTGTCAACTGCTCTGCGCTCGGGTCGGTCTCTGACCGTGCCTGCTATGAGTCTACTGAGCTTACCAGAAGGTCTGCGTTTTGCCAAGTCCACCCCAACCGGCGCAGCGGCGTCAATTCCCTTGATCTTCAAGGGAGGAAGAGCAGCTCTCCGTCAAACTCAGCCACGCCGAGGGGCTGTGGGATCCGACCTTGCAGGCAGAGATCAACGAGCGGTGGAACACGTTTCGCTGCGGCTGCTCACCGGGTTTCCGCCAACAGTTCTTCGATCCGCCTTACCCGTTCCTCCCACGTGTTAGCAGCGGCAACGGCCTGGCGCGCGACGATAGCCTGAGCATCCTCCGCTGTGGCCAGCGCCTGTTCAACGGTTGCCAGCCACGACGCCGCGGTCGCTTCGGCAAGGGCTACCAGCTGGGCGTGCTCCTCGGCCGCCGGCACGCGAGCGCTGACCACCGGCTTGCCTGCGGCCAAGTACTCGTACAGCTTGAGCGAGCTGATGGCGCGCGTCTCGTCGTTGACGCGGTAGGGGATCAGGCAGACATCACAGGCGGCGATGAAGCGCGGCACGTCTGCAACCGGCAGCAGGCCCAGAAAATGGACGTTGGGCAGAGTCTTGAGCGCTGTGAGTTCCGCCTCGCAGCCGCGGGCATCCTCGCTGCCGGCGAAGACGAACTGCCAGCCCGGCCGCGCCAGGGCTAGCGCGCGCAGCAAGGGCAGGTCGAGGCGTGCGCTGATGTGACCGCTGTAGCCGAGACGAGCGATAGGCGGCGGAGCGTCGCAGGCGGTGGGCAGCGGGAGCGGCGCTGCCAGGCCGCTCTGGATGGCGTCGTAGTCCACGGCGTTGGGCACGAGCTCGATGCGCTTGGCATGGCACCGCTTAAGCTCCAACAGCCGCGGCGCGGTGACGATGGTCAGGTCAGCCGCGGCCAGCAGCTCGCGCTCGGCCGCGGCCATGGCCTGGCGCTCGGCGGGGCTCAGGTGGGTGAAGGCGGTGTAGTCGTCGGTGATGTGGTAGATCAGCCGGCTGTGCGGCAGGTTGTTGGCGGCCCAGCGCCAGTGGGTGGGGCGATAGAGCCAGAGCAATGGGGAATGGGGAACGGTGAACGGTGAACGGTTGGTTTCCGATGACAGGAAAGCCAGGCTGTTGAGCGTGTGGCGGATGTGGGCGGCCAGGAGGGCGTCGCTGGCGCGGTCGAACAAGCCACCGGTGGCGCGGGTGGGCAGCCAGGTCGGGATGCGATACAGCCAAAGGTTGGGCTGCTCCTCGACGACAGCCGGCCGGCGCAGATCGACCAGGCTCACGCGGCGACGGCGCCAGTCGGCCAGGCTGGCGCGCGCCGGCTCCACGTAGAACACGCGGTGCGGCCCGGCCAGCCGGCTGAAGATCTGCTGCCGGTTGCGCCAGAGGCCGTGCCAGGGGTTGGGAGCGAGGACGAGGAGGTCCATGGTGATCGGTGAACGGTGAACGGTGATCGGTGATCGGTGAACGGCGGGGCTGTGGAGAGTGGAGCTTGCGTTGCGGCGTCTGTTAGCCGATCACTAAATCTGCATACAGCTTGACGAATTGCTGCCCGATGTTGGCCCAGTCGAACTGCTTGACCCAGGCGAGGATCTGGGCGCCGCGGGCTTGCCAGTCGATGGTCTGAGCCTCCCGTAGGGCGTGGGCGAGAGCATTCGGCGTCAGTGGATCGTAGAGCAGGCCCAGCGCCGGGTTGTCGTGCAGCAGCTCGATGAAGGCCGGCAACGCCGGCGCAATGATTGGCTTGCCAAAGCTGAACGCCAGCAAGGCGGCGCCGCTGGTGGTCACGTGGCGATAGGGCAACACGACGACATCAGCAGCGTTCATCCATATCTGCACGTCGGCCTCGGGCACGAACTGGGGGCGCCAGACCACGCGGTCATCGCCGGCGATCAGCGCTGCCAACTGCGCCGCATAGGCGCGCGGCCGCGACTGGCCGGCCACCAGCAGCCGCGCCTCAGGCGTCGGCAGGTCGCGGAAGGCGTGGAGCAACGCCTCCAGCCCTTTGTAAGGTCGGATCAGGCCCAGCGAGAGGAAGACAAAGGCGTCGGCAGGGAGTGCCAGACGATCGCGGGCCGCGCTGCGGTCGATGTGGTTGGGATAGGCGTCAATGTAATGGCCGTGTGGGACGATGACGACGCGCAGCCCCAAAGGGTTTTGGCCGCTTGTTCCCGATGGTTGGACGGTGCTGAGTGCAACTTGCCCGTCTGTGTCAAGCCCTGCCGGTCTAGGCGGCAGCAGCGCCTGCACCGCGGTCGCCATGCTGACGCTGTGCACGTGGACGGCGTCGGCCAGGGCCAGCAAGCGACGCAGGCCGGCCGCCTCCACTGCGTCCGCTTCGCCCTCGTGTTGACCGAGGTTGTGGACCGTGTACACCAAGCGCCCGCCGGCGGCCTTGTAGTTGGCCACGGCAGCCAGGAAGCGATCGAGGAAGCGCTGGCGCCGGCGGATGAAAAGCCTCTCGCTGTTCAACGCCGGCTCCAGCCAGCGGCGCACCCCACGACCCGGCGGCCCCCAGCGGGCCAGTCCGGCCAGGCTGTGATAGGCCGGCCGGCCCCACAGCTCCAGCCAGTGCAGGTGGATCACGTCAGCCGCGCGGGCTGCCTCGGGGAGACCATCGGACCCTGGGGCAGCCAGCAACGTCACCTGCGCGCCGGCCTGTTCCAACCCGCTTTGCAGCAGCCCGATATAGGGATTGGCGGTGGATGGGTTGGCGGAAAGGAGGGCGATGCGGAGAGTCACGGGGCGCCGGCTTTGGCGGGCCAGTCTTGCCCGTTGGTGTCTACAGCATCCCACGCGGCGACGGCTCCGGGGGTTGGCATGGGGTGAAAAGCTCCTACAGGCCCAGAAAGACCACGGCCTTACGCGTCGCTGCGGATGGTTCCGGTTCGTCGCTGGGCGGCTCCGGCTCATCGGGCGGCAGTTCTGGCTCATCGGCGGGCAGCTCTGGCGCGTCGCCCGGCAGGCCAGGCTCGGTCGGCGGCTCAGGCTCGCCGTCCTTTCCTTCTTCGCCGTTCTCCTCTTCCGCCCCGCGGCCTGCCGCTGCTGCTTCCTGATCTTTCTTGGCCGGCGGCTTGCCGAAGTTCTTCAGGCGCAGCGCCAGGTTGGCCAGGGCGTCGTCCACCAGGCGATTGACCGTGCCGGGCGGGAACTTGCCGTCGGGCCCGCGCTCGCCGGCCGGTCGGCCGGTGAGGATGGCGATGCCCTCGTCCACGCTCTTCACCGGATAGATGTGGAACTGGCCGGCGGCCACGGCTTGCACCACATCCTCGCGCAGCATCAGGTTGGGGATGTTAGCCTCAGGCAGGATCACGCCCTGGTCGCCGGTGAGCCCCTTTTCTTTGCAGATGTCGAAGAAGCCTTCGATCTTGGCCGTGGCGCCGCCGATGGCCTGGATCTCGCCGTGCTGATTCACCGACCCGGTGACCGCGATGCCCTGCTTGATGGGTAGGCCGCTGAGCGCCGATAGCAGCGCGTAGAGCTCGGTGGAGCTGGCGCTGTCGCCCTCCACGCCGTCGTAGTTCTGCTCGAAGGTGATCGTCGCCGACAGGCTCAGCGGCTTGTCCTGGGCGTATTTGCTGCCCAGATAGCCGCCCAGGATCAACATGCCTTTGTCATGGATGCGGCCGCTGAGCTTAGCCTCGCGCTCGATGTTGATCACGCCGGCCTGGCCGAGAAAGGTCTTGGCGGTGATGCGCGACGGCTTGCCGAACGCGTAGTCGCCCAACACCAGCACCGCCAGGCCGTTCACCTGCCCCACTTTTTCGCCGGTCACATCTACCATGATCACGTCGGTGACGATGGCCTCGCGCACGCGCTCCTCTACCAGGCTGGAGCGGTAGCGGCGCTCGTCGATGGCTTTCTGCACATCGTCGCCGGTGACCAGCGGATGGCCGGCCTGTTGCGCCCAATAGGCTGCTTCGTACACGATGTCGGCGACGTGGGCGAAGCGCGTGGTCAGCTTGCGCTGGTCCTCCACCAGTCGGCCGCTGTGTTCGATGACGCGGGCAACGGCGCTTAGGTCGAAAGCGGGCAAGTTCTCTTCGGCGCAACGCGTGCGGATGAAGCGCGCTACATCCAGCACGTTGTGCGCGTTCCAGTCCATTTGGCTGGCAAAGTCGGCGCGCACCTTGAACAGCTTCTGGAACTCGTCGTCGTAGGCGTAGAGCAGGTAATAGGTGAACGGGTCGCCGATCAGCACGACCTTGACTTCCAGCGGGATCGGCTGGGGGCTGAGCCCGGCGGTGGGAATCAGGCTGAACTGTTGGGTCAGCTCTTCGATGCGCACCTCTTTGTGGCGCAGGGCACGCTTGAGCGCATCGTAGGCCAAGGGCTGACGCAGCAAGGCGCGGGCGTCGACGACCAGATAGCCGCCGTTGGCGCGCAGCAGCGCCCCGCCCTTGATCTGGGTGTAATCGGTGACCAGGGTGCCGAACTCGGCGCGGTGCTCGATGCGACCGATCAGGTTGTAGTAGGTGGGGTTGATCTCCAGCACGACCGGTGCGCCGGTCTCGTCGTGATGGCTGACGATCACGTTGATGCGGTAGCGGTCGAAAGGCGATTCCTTGCGCGCAAAGAGCAGTGTGGTTGGAGTGGGTGCTTCTTCTTTCTCTTCTTGGGGCGGCGTGCTCTTGTAGCGGTCAACGTGCTGGATGATGTGTTGCCGTGCCTGCTGCAGGTAATCGACGATGTCTTGCCAGGCCTGGTAGCGCGTTTGCAGCTCATCAAAGCCGGGGCCGACGGTGATGGCTGCGATCTCGCGGTCCAGGTTGCGCAAGCGGTTTTCCGCTTCCTCGCCCAGCTCTTTCATCTCGCGCAAGGTCTTTTCCATCTCGGCTTGCAGCGCCGGCTGTTGCGCTTCGAGCTGCTGACGGATGTCCTCCGGCAACTGCTGATATTGCTCGCTGCTGATCGGCTTGCCGTCGATCACCGGGGCAAAGAGCAGGCCCATCGGCGTTTGCAAGATGGCGTAGCCGCGCTCGCGCGCAAAGGTCTCCATGTGTCGGAAGAGCGCCTGCCGTCGCTCTTCGAGCTCTTGCACCAGCTCCTTGCGGTGAGCCGCGTAGTGCTCGCTTTCGAAGGCGCGCGGGAACAGCTCTTCCAGCGACTTGAGCAGCTTGTCGACGTCGTCGCGCACGGCCAGGCCGCCCCCTGGCGGCAGGCGCAAGGCGTGCGGTTCGTCGGGCGTGGCAAAGTTGTTGACATAGCCCCAATCGTTCGGCACCGGCCGCGTGGCTGCCTTGAGCTGCAAGTACTTGATGATCGTGGTCGTCTTGCCGGCGCCGGCCGGGCCCAAGGCGTAAATGTTGTAGCCGTAGTAGGGGATGTCCAGACCGAATTCGATGGCGCGCGTGGCGCGCTCCTGGCCGATGATGTCGGTCAGCTCTTCCAGCTCGGCGGTGGATTGGAAGGGCATCTCATCGGTGCAGCAGGTGCGGCGCAGTTGGTCGGCGGTCAGCTCGCGAGGGGAAATGGGCATTAGTGTGACCTCAGTAGAAGGAATGAGCGGAGAACTGCCAGTCCTGAGTTCATTCCGGAAGCCAGTCTCGACGCGGTGGGTTAGTCTGCGGGCGGACAAGGACTGTCAGTCCTTGACCCACCCCCGCATCGGTCTCTCCTTCGTTTGTACGTTGTTGTCGCGATTGTACCACACCACCAGGAGTGGAACAAACAGGTTGGCGCTGCCCACGGCGCGTGCTATAATCCGGCCACCTCACCCACCGTCAGGAGTTGTCCCCATGCGTATGTCACGAGCTTTCTTCACCACCCTGCGCGATGCGCCGGCCGACGCCGAGCTGGTCAGCCACCAACTGCTGCTGCGCGCCGGCTTCATCCAGCCGTTGGGCGCCGGCATCTACGCCTATCTGCCGCTGGCTCGGCGCAGCATGGACAAGATCGCGGCCATCCTGCGCCAGGAGATGAATGCCATCGGCGGCCAGGAGTTGACCATGCCCGTCGTACACCCGGCCGAGCTGTGGCAGGCTACGGGGCGCTGGGACAGCGCCTATCCTGATCTGGTGCACTGGCAGGACCGCGCCGGCCGCGACATGACCCTGGCGATGAGCCACGAGGAGGCGGTGTCCGACCTCGCGCGGCGCGCGATCAGCTCCTACCGCCAGTTGCCGCAACTGATCTACCAGATCCAGACCAAGTTCCGCGACGAGCCACGCGCCCGCGATGGCCTGATCCGCGTGCGCGAGTCCACGATGAAGGACTCCTACTCGCTGGACGCCGACGCCGCGGGACTGGATCGCCAGTATCGCGCTCACTGGCAGGCCTATTGCAACATTTTCCAGCGCTGCGGGTTGGATGTGGTCGCTGTGGGCGCAGACGTGGGCCTCACACTGGCGCTTGCACTGCGCCCCGACTCAAGTGCAGGCGTGGGGGGCAACCTGGCCCACGCATACATGGTGATCAGCGAAGCTGGCGAGGATACGCTGATCCTCTGTGAAGCCTGCGGCTATGCCGCCAAGCGTCAGATTGCGATCTGCCGTAAGCCGGAGCCCGCTGCCGAGGCCCCCCTGCCGCAACAAAAGGTCGCCACGCCACACTGCAAGACCATCGCCGAGCTGGCCGCGTTCTTGGGCGTGCCCGAGAGCAAGACGGCCAAGGCGGTGTTCTACGTGGCAGAAGGAAAAGAGGGACGCAAGGGAAAGGAGGATGAGGAAGGAAGGGGAGAAAGGCCTGTACTGAGTGGGTTGGCGATGGATGCCGACATTCCTGGCAAGGTCGCAGTTCCTCCCGGTTCCTCCCAGTTCCCCAAGTCGCGCTTCATCTTCGCCGTCGTGCGCGGGGATATGGAGGTCAGCGAGACCAAGCTGGCGAACGCTGTGGGCGCCACGAGTCTGCGGCCGGCAACCGAGGAGGAGATCCGCAGCGTGGGCGCAGAGCCGGGCTACGGTTCGCCGGTCGGCGTGCAGGGCGCGCTGATCGTCGTCGATGAGCTGGCGGCGCGCTCGGCCAACCTGGTGGCGGGCGCCAACGAGGAGGGGTATCACCTGCTCAACGTCAACTGCGGCCGCGATTACACGCCCAACGTGCTAGCGGACATCACGGCAGCCAGCGCCGGCGACGCCTGTGCGCGCTGCGGCGCACCCCTGCGCGCGGCGCGTGGCTTTGAGGTCGGCAAGCTGCTCAAGCTTGGCACGCGCTTTTCCGAGGCTCTTGGCGCTTTCTATCACGCCGAGGATGGTCAGCGCCGCCCCATTGTCATGGGCTCCTACGGCATCAGTGTGGGCCGGCTGTTGGCCGTGATCGCCGAGACGCACCACGATGACCAAGGCTTAGTCTGGCCGGTCAGCGTGGCCCCCTTTCAGGTGCATCTAGTGGTGCTGCCGCGCAAGGCCCCCGAGGCGGTGGTTGTGGCTGACAGGCTGTATGCTGATCTGATGGCTGCTGGCGTCGAGGTGCTATACGACGACCGGGAAGACCCCAGCCCCGGCGTCAAGTTCAACGATGCCGACCTGATCGGCCTGCCGCTGCGCATCACCGTGGGCGCCCGGTCGTTGCAGGAGGGCGGCGTCGAGCTCAAGCGCCGCGACCAGGGCGAGAAGCGCCTTGTGCCGCTGGACCAGGTGTTGACCACGGTACAGGCTGAGCTGGCTGCGCTGCACGCCGCGATCGACGCACGTGTTGGGCTGGTGCCCTATTCTGCGTAGGGCGAAGAAATACCCAAGAGGTCATCGACGCGCTACTTACGTGCTTTTGGCAGGACGTCTTCGGATGTAGTGTGCTGCTTTGCAGCCTGCATTTGCTCGCGCAGGAGGCGCGCCTCGACCAAAAGGCCGCGCTGCGCCGCTGGTTGCCAAGCACCAGCATAGTCCGGCCATGCCTTTTCTGGCACTTTGGCTGTCAGGGAATATAATGGCCGCATGGATCAGCAGCGAGCGCGCATTCTCAGGCTATTGATCGTCCTCGCCATCTTGGCTGTCGCTGCCGCGTTTCGTCTGTGGCGCATCGACAGCCTGCCGCCTGGCTTCCACTTCGACGAGTCTTTCGAGGGGCTGGAGGCCTGGCGCATCCTCACCGACCCCACCTACCGACCTGTCTTTCTGACCGGCAACTTCGGCGTGCCGCCGCTGAACGCCTACGCCAACGCCCTCATGTTCGGCCTGTTCCAACTTTTCGGCGGCGAGGCCGGGCCTACTGCCATGCGGGTGACTGCGGCCGTCTTCGGCGTGCTGGGGGTGCTGGCCGTTTTCGCCTTGGGCCGTGAGCTGCGCCGCTTGGAGCCGGCCCTGTCGCCGGCCTTCCCCTTCTTGGCCGCGACCGTGCTGGCCATCATGCGCTGGCACGTGCACTTCAGCCGCATGGGCATCGAACCGGTGATTGTGCCGCTGGCGTGGGCGTTGGCAACCTGGCTGCTGCTGCGCGGCTGGCGCACAGGCAGTTGGTTCTCCTTTCTCGGCCTGGGGGTAGTTCTCGCAGCGTGCCTGTACACGTATCAAGGGGCCTGGATCATTCCCTTCCTGGTTCTGTTCACGGCGCTGCACTTGGCCCTGGTCGACCGGCCGCGGCTGCGGCCGCGCGCCGTGCAACTGCTGGCTGCCGCAGGGCTGGCCCTGCTCCTTGCGTTGCCGTTGGCCGCCTTCTTTCTACGTAACCCTGACCTGCTGCTGCTGCGCCCCAGCCAGATCGCCATCACCGGCGAGCAGGCCGCTCCTACCGGCTTTTGGCAGAACACCTGGGCCACCGCCAAGATGTTCTGGCCCTTCGGCGCCACCGGCGATCTCGACCCGCGGCGCAACCTGCCCGGCGCGCCGGCGCTCAGCTTGTGGCTGGCTGTGCCCTTTTGGATCGGTCTGGGCATGGCCGTGTGGCGCATCCGCCAGCCGGCTTACGGCCTGCTCGTCGTGGGGCTGGCCGGTCTCGTGCTGCCCGGCTTGGTGAGCGAATACGCGCCCCACTTTCACCGCATCCTCGGCGCGGCCGCACCTACTGCGCTTCTCGTTGCCCTGCCGCTGGCCTGGCTGTGGTCACAAGCAGCTGAGCGCGCGCCCTGGGGCGGAAGCAAGCAGCCGGCAGGTCACAAGTCTCCAGCTCTACAAAGCCCGCCAGAATCTCAACCCCGGCGCTTCTCCTTCCGTTCTCCTTTTGCCTTTCTCCTTCCCTTGCTGATCTTGGCGCTCTTGATCGCGGCTGCGCTCACCTCCGCGCGCGACTACTTCGTGCGCTGGGCCAAGCTGCCGGACTTGTACTACGCCTTCGACGTTGGCCTGTGGGACCTGGGCCGGTGGATCGCCGGCCAGCCGGCCGAGACGCCGATCTACCTGACCCCGCGGCCCGCCGATCACCCCACGCTCGCCTTTGCCTGGCGTCCGGGGATCGACGGCCATGGCCCGCCGGAAAGCTTCGACGGGCGACACATCTTGCCCTTCACGGCCCAGCCCCCGGCCCAGGTCGAAGCCTACGCCGTCGTGGAGCACGAGGATTTTCGCACGCGACTGCTTCTGCCGCAGGTGTTTCCCGATGCTGCTAGCGGCCCAGAATTCACCGACTTCGACGGCCAGACCTACGCCCGCGTGTACACGCGGCCGGCCGGAGCAAGCCCGCAGTATCTCCCTAACCAGGCCGTGGCTGCGTTGCTCGGCGACGGCATTCGACTGGCCGGCTACGAGGTCATCCCGGCGACGCCGCAGCCGGGCGGCATACTTTTTCTGCGCCTGCTGTGGGCCGTCGACGCCCAACCTACCGCCGATTGGACCGTGTTCACCCACGTGGTCGAGCCTGCGCCGGGCCTAACGCCTGGCACAGTCGCGCGCGGGAGTGCAGTGCTGGCCGGCCGCGATGCGCCGCCCGGCGCCGGCAGCCTGCCCACCAGCCGCTGGCAACCTGGCTGGCTGATAATCGACGAGTACCAGATCGACCTGCCCGCCGACCTGGCGCCGGGCGTCTATGGCCTGGAGGTCGGACTGTATCAGGCGGACGGCGAGCAGCTCCTCGCCCCAGGCGCCGGTGTCTTTCTCGGTACGGTGGAGCTCAGCCGGTAGCGCGGAAGTGTTCGTTCGCCCTGACTGCAGACGCGCGCCGAGACGCTTGCGGCCGAAGGCTGTCAAAGACGCACGCTTCCCGTCCGATCCCCGCCCATGACAAGCGTTTCTTTGGAGGTACGTATGACACTGCGCATTGTTGTTCTATGGCTCGTCATTAGTCTGTTGACGCCAGCAGCCGTGGGTGCTTATAGCGGCCTCGACCAGCGCGCGGCGTCAGCGCTGGTTCTCGTCGCCCTCGCCGACCAGGACGCGTTGGAAAGCTTCCTAGCTGCAGAAGTCCATGCTTTTGCACGCCTCTCCGGCGAGCGGGGAGAGCACTTGCTGGCCGGCGCTGACGCCGCCGGCTTGACCAGGTTGCAAAAGGCCGGTTTGCCGGTACGCATCCTGGATGACGACATAGACGGCGCCACCTACGTCGTGGTGCATCCAGCTCCTGGCGCGGCCGGCGTGGACTGGACGCGCTATGGCCGGGTCTTGCTGGATGACGGCCGGCAGGTGGTGTTGCGGACAACCCCCGACAGTGCAGCGCAGTTATGGGGCGAGCGGGCGGAGGTGGTGCAGGTTACGCTAGACGCCAAACCTTTGCGGCGGCTAGGCGTCTCCACTGCGGCTGGCGCGCTTCCCACCGTTGACGCCCCCAACCCCTTCATAGAGGCCATGATCGACCAGGTTGATACCGATGTGATCTACCAGTACACCGGCGACCTGAGCGGAGAGTGGCCGGTGACCGTCCAGGGTGCACCGTATACGATCACGACGCGCAACACCCTCAGCGGCACACCCGTCCAGAAGGCCACTGCGTATGTTGGCGAGCACCTGGCCGCGCTCGACTTGTCGGTCGAGTACCACACCTGGGCGCCCAACAAGCCACCCAATGTCATCGGCGAGCGCAGAGGCGCCGTCACGCCGGGCGACATCTTCGTCATCGGCGGTCATGTGGACGACATGCCCGCCAGCGGTCGCGCGCCCGGCGCCGACGACAACGCCAGCGGCTCTGTGGGCGCCTTGGTGGCGGCCGACATCCTCAGCCGGTACGAGTGGAGTTGTACCTTGCGCTTCGCTTTCTGGACCGGGGAGGAACAGGGCCTGCTGGGCAGCAACGCTTACGCCCAGCGCGCCGCCAATCGCAACGAGAACATCCGCGGCGTCCTCAACCTGGACATGATCGCCTGGAACACCGGAGGCAGCCCGCGTGATATCGACCTGCACGCCAACGCCAACCTGCCGGCCACGCTCGATCTGGCCCAGCTCTTCGTCGATGTGATCAACGTCTACGCCATCGATCTCGCGCCGCAGATCATACCCAACGGCACGACCGCCAGCGACCACGCCTCTTTCTGGAACTACGGTTATGCCGCTATCCTCGGCATCGAAGACTACGTCGGCAGCCCCAACGACTTCAACCCGAATTACCACACTAGCAACGACACCCTGGCACGGCTAGACATGGGCTACTACACCGATTTCGTGCGTGCCGCTGTTGGCGCTATGGCCCACATGAGCAACTGTCTGCGCACCGGACAGGTGCAGGGCCAGGTGGCAGCCAGCCACGATGGCAGCCCGATCAGCGGCGCCACCGTCACCTTGACGCGCACGGTGGGCTACAGCGGCCAGACGGCGACCGACGGAGCTGGCGCTTATGGTGTTTCTGTTCCCAGCGGCGACTACACCGTGACGGCGACGGCCTACGGCTATCTGCCGGCGACAGTCAACGACGTGGTTGTGGCCGGCGACGACGTGGTGACCGAGGATTTTGTCCTGGTGGCTGCCGCGCCGCTGGCCCCTGTTGTAGCAGTGGCAACCACCGAGCCTCCCGTCACCCTGTCTTGGCTTCACGTCCCGCCTAATATGGTCTACCAGGTGCACCGTAGTACAGATCCCTACTTCGCCCCCGAAAGCGCCACTTTGCGCGCATTGGTGAGCATGCCTTTCAGCGAGCCGGTGACCTACCAAGATGACGGCAGCGGCTGGGGCGATCCAACTACCAACCACGTCTACGTTGTGTTGGGCGCTAACGCCGCCGGGGCCACAGCAGCTTCAAACCGCGTCGGTGAGTTCGACTTTGCCTTAACCCCCGGCGACTGATACGCCGCAGCGTACTATCGCACAAGCCGTCGGATTGTGCGTGCGGGTCGCCGGCTGCAATCCAAATTCAGCAGACCATCGACATCGTCCACGGTCATGGCGAAGTGATGCGTGCCGCCAATAGCGGGGTAGTCGCGCGCAACGTTTGGCCACTCGAAAAAGGGGATGGCCGAGCCAGGGCTGCCCACCTGATCGCCGAAGTGGACGTGATAGCTGTCGGGTACGTCGAAGTTGACGGTTTGTTTGATCAGCCGTTGGCCCAACACGCGGGTGTAGAAGTCCACCGTGTGTTGGGCGTCCCTGCAGACCAGGGTGATGTGATGGATGCCGGCGATGGTCATGCTGAAGTGCTTCCTCTGCGCTCATCTTGGCCGCCAGCGAGCATGCTGCCGCTCCCTGCGCGAGTCATGAGCCCTTTGTGCCATCGTTGGCAGTGGGTGTCAGTACGAATGGTGACGGCTGCTTACGGCGCGGCTGCCGATCTGCTCGGCCGAGCTGCAAACTCGGTCTGACGATGCGCATAACTCACTTGTCGCCTTAGCCAATCGACGATACAATGCGGGCTATCTTGCACCACGCACAGTAGCAGAGGTATGGAACCAGGTTTGGCAAAGGGAACTCCATGAGCAGCGGCAGCGCATCTGATTGGCGGTCGTTTCCCGACCAGAACAACAGCCCCCCTGAGGTGATCTTCCGGCTGCCGGCCAGCCACGGACGGATTGTCGCGTTGCAGGACTTCTGGACGCAGCAAGGGCTTTGTCTGCTGTTTCTGCCGGATGCTGACGTTCGGCGCTGGCGGGATCAGTTGGAGGCGTTGGTCGCAGCCAAAGGCGATCTGGGCGAACGCAATGCGACGGCGTTGGTTGTGTTGCCGGGCGACCGGCAGGCCGCTGGGGCACTGGCGGGCACGGTGAGTCAGCCGCCGGTGGTGCTGGTCGACGAGGAGGGACGGGTGCGCCAGCGCTACCTGGCCCTGGCGCCTCACATTGCGCCCGATGCTGCGTTCCTCTTTCTGTTGGATCGCTGGGGGGCACCGCTGGCTGTTGGGCCGGCTACAGGCGACTGGATTGGCGAGGCGCTAGACTGGTTCGACCTGGCGCTGGCGCGTTGTCCGGAGTGAGGGATCAGCGAGTGGCCCGTGGGGCCATAGAGGAACAACCGCCGGCCATGGCGCCTACAACCATAAACGGCTCTGCGCCGCTGGCCACGGCTGCGGGCAGCGGCGCATCGGGCGGCGCGTGCGACCAGTCCTGGCCGCAGGCATAGAAGCGCACCAGCGAGCGGCGCTGGCCGGTGGCGGAGTCGCGGATCGTCCCGCGCAGCGTGGGGTAGCGAGCCTCCAGCGCGTCCAGGATTGCAGCCGGCGTCACCGGCTCGGCCACCGCCAGCTCGACCTCCTTGCGCACGCCGGCCAGCGTGCGCAGATGATGGGGCAGCACGACGCGAATCATGGGACGACCTGGACCTCGACAGACAGCACCGCCGGCAGATCGCGCACGATGGGCGCCCAGGTGTCGCCGCTGTCGGCCGAGGCGTAGACCTGGCCGCCGGTGGTGCCGAAGTAGACGCCGCACGACGGCAGCGTGTCCACGGCCATGGCGCTGCGCAGCACGTTGACGTAGCAGTCACTCTGGGGCAGGCCCTCGGTCAGCGCCTCCCAGTCGTTGCCGCCCGTGCGGCTGCGATAGACGCGCAGCTTGCCCTCAGGCGGGTAGTGCTCCGAGTCGCTCTTGATCGGCACCACGTAGACCGTCTCCGGCTCGTGGGCGTGGACGGCGATGGGGAAGCCGAAGTCGCTGGGCAGGTTGCCGCTGACCTCATACCACTCGTCGCCCGCGTTGTCGCTGCGCATCACGTCCCAGTGCTTCTGCATGAACAGCACGCCGGGCCGCGCCGGGTGCATGGCGATGCTGTGGACGCAGTGGCCCACCTCAGCGTTGGGGTCGGGCAGCTCCCACTCTGACTTCAGGCCGCGGGTGATGGGCCGCCAGGTCGCGCCGCCGTCGTCGCTGCGGAAGGCGCCGGCGGCCGAGATGGCCACGTAGAGGCGCTGCGGGTCGGCGGGGTCCTGCACGATGCTGTGCAGGCACATGCCGCCTGCGCCCGGCTGCCAGAGGTGGCCGCTGGCGCTGCGCAGGCCCGGCAACTCCTGCCAACTCTGCCCGCCGTCCACGGAGCGGAACAAGGCTGCGTCCTCTGCGCCGGCGTAGACCGTATCGGGGTCGCTCAGCGACGGCTCCAGCAGCCAGACGCGCTTGAATTCCCAGGGGTGTTGCGTGCCGTCGTACCACTGGTGGGTGCCGGGGACGCCCTCGTAGACGAAGTCCTTGCCCACCGGCGTCCAGGTCTGGCCGCCGTCGTCGGAGCGCTGGATAATCTGGCCGAACCAGCCGCTGGTCTGTGAGGCGTAGATGCGGTTGGGGTTCAGCGGCGAGCCCTTGAGGTGATAGATTTCCCAGCCGGCGAAGTGGGGGCCGCTGACCTGCCAGTCAGCGCGCCGCTCGTCCGAAGTGAGGATGAACGCGCCCTTGCGCGTGCCGACTAAAACGCGTACTGTGCTCATGGATGCTCCTTTGTACAAGGCGCCGGGCACTGGTTGGAGTTGGACAAATCAGCCCGGCTATTCGGTTGGACATGCCAGTCGGGCGCCGGCGGCCACCGCCGGGGGCTGAAGACCCCCGGCTGGCAAACAGCGCCCCGTCAACGGGGCTTGATCGTGCGCCACAAAGCCGGAATGATCCGACGCCGTTTCTAAGCCGGTGGGATTGAACCCCCGGTGGCCATTGCTGATAGGGCGATCCCGTGTCCACCGAAATCTCCGAGATCATTCGTCCATCTTCAACAAGTGCTCTACGCCTTTGCAGTTCCTCTTTGCTATCCTTGCGTGGGCAACTGCACCAGGCTGATGGCCGCGCCGTAGGGATCGACGATGACCGCGATACGGCCAAAAGGCGTGTCGAAAGCCGGGACGCTGACCGATCCGCCGGCTGCCAGGACGCGCTCCACGGCGGCGTCGGTGTTGTCGACGGCGAAGTAGCCCATCCAGTGCGGCGGCAGGTCGCCCCACTGCTCGTCCATCTGCATGACGCCGAAAAGGGGCACGTCGCCGCGCTTCATGAAGTAGTAAGCTCGGTCGCCCGCCTTGTCGGCCGTGAGACCAAAAAGCTTGCCGTAGAAGTCACATGCACCTGCGGCGTCGCGCGTGTTGACCTCGCTCCAGGCCAGGCTGCCGTGTTCAGCTTCCACCGCGGCGCCGATGAAGTCGATCGGCTGCCAGAGGCCGAACAGCGCGCCGGTGGGGTCGGCGCAGGCGGCCATCTTGCCGGCGTCGCCAACGGTCATCGGCTCCAGCATCACCTGGCCGCCCAGGGCCTGGACGCGCTCGATGTCGCCTTCGGCGCTGGCGAGATACATCGTCCACACCGAGGTCATGGGCATGTAGGGGGGCGACTGGCCGATCCCTGCCGCCGGGCGGCCGTTGGCCAGGGCATAGTGGTAATGCCCAAACTGCTCGCCGAGGTCGAGATAGTCCCAGCCGAACACCTGCTGGTAGAAGCGCTTGGCGCCTTCGAGGTCAGGGGTCGTCAGGTCCATCCAGGTCAGCGCGCCGTGCGCGCGTGGGGTGGTCTGAGTTGTCATGGTTTGCACCTTCTAGCAGTTAAGCCTACAGGATGTTGTCATTCCCCCGCAGGCGGGAATCCGGGTCTGCAAGGTATGGGTTCAGGCGGCGGCAAGGATACCATGGCCGCCAACAGGGACGGTCTCGACGTGCAGGTCAAAGGCGGCAATCAACGGTCTGCCGCGGGTGATTGCCTCTTGGACCGATGGCAACGACAACGAAGCTTGATGGCTGGCTCGGCTCTCCCACACTTCTGTGATCCAGATCGCATTAGCGTCAGCCGGATCCCGCGCAACGACGTAGCTCAGGCAGCCCGGCATGCCTGCGACTCCCGCGAGCAGGATGGCGATCAAGGCGTCACGCTGTCCCGGTGTGGCTTTGAGCTTGCCGATGAGTCCGTACATGGCGTTATTCCTAACCCGGGTGAGCCGGAACCAAACTGCCACGGATTGTACGAATTACACTGATTGCTCCTGTCATCTCGGTCAAATCCGTGTGATCCGTGGCCAGAATCCTTGCCGTCTGTGCATGCATCTCGCCGGCAAGACACTACGGATGGTTGAATGCGCTGATCAACGCGGCCAGATCGAGCTTCTTCATCGGCAGGAACGCCTGGGTGACGCGGGCAATCTGATCCGGGGAGCCGCTGAGCATCATCTCCTCCATCGCCGCCGGCACGATCTGCCAGGACAGGCCATAGCGATCCTTGAGCCAGCCGCACTGCTCGGCTTCCGGGACGGCGGAAAGGCGCCCCCAGTAATGGTCGATCTCCGCCTGATCGTTGCAGTTGACGATGAACGAGATGGCCTCATTGAAGGCGAAGGCGTGCGGCCAGGCGCTGTCGCCGACAGTGAAGCGCTGTCCCGCCAGATAGAAGTCGGCGACCATCACCGTGCCTTCCTGGTCAGGCGCCTGGTCGGGCCCGTAGCGCAACACGTGGCCCACCGTCGCATCGGGGAAGATCGAAGTGTAGAAGCCGATGGCTTCTTCCGCTTTGCCGCAGTTGGCGCCGACGAACAGCAGGGACGGTGTGATAGACGGCTTCCCGGGCGCGTTTGACTCCGACACCGCCAGTTGCCACGACACGCCGAAGCGGTCCTGCACCCAGCCGAAGCGCGGGTTGAAGGGGTACGCGTCCAGCGGCATCAGCGCCTGCCCGCCGTCGATGAGCCTGGCCCAGAGCGCATCCACCTCGCCGGCCGTCGCGCAGTTGACCGTGAACGAAATGGACGGATTCAGCTTGAACAGCGGCCCGGCGCTGATGGCCTGAAAGGCGTAGCCTGCCAGCGTAAACGACACAACGTCGGTGTCGCCCGACGGCGTGTCGCGCAGCAGCGTCGTACCGGTGATCTGGGAATCTGGGAAGATCGACACGTAATACTGCGCCGCTGCGACGGCTTCTTTGTCAAACCAGAGATGGGGAACGATTTTCTGAGTGGCCGGCATGGAGGGTCTCCTTGTTTCTGTCGAATTCACTGCTTGATCTGCCCATCGCAAGCGAGGGTCACCCAGTCCATCTCCCCCGGGGGGTCGGCCAGCCACGAGGTCGTCAACGGGCAGTTGCTCTAGTTGCTGCAGCCTTCTGATGGTGTTTGTCTTTGCGGGATGATCAACGTGAGGTCATTATAGAACATTTGTACGGATTTGTCAATAGGTTTGTTCGGTGAAAATACGCTTGGTAACTCAGTCCTGCGGGGGCAGAGTGGGGCGGCGTTGCTCCTTCAGCCACTGCTCAACGACCGAGCGCAACAGCGGCCCGCCGTGGCCGGTAAACAGGCGCTGCGCGCCGCGCGCCAGCACAGCCTGCACGCTGCGGTGGATCACTCCCTTGTCGGCCAGGTCGTACAGAAAGAAGGGGTACGTGGGACGGGACGAGAGCAACGTGCCGCCCATCACCCCGCCGCGCAGGATGTCCCCCACGATGGCGTCGCCGTTGGCGAACAGGAGCGAGATGGAGCCGGGGCTGTGGCCGGGGGTGGGCAGCAGGTCAGCGTCCAACCCCAGCGCCCGCAGATCGCTGTCGTCGTCCAGCACCACGTCCGGCTCCAGCGCCGGGAAGGGCTTGTCGACGAAGCGCTGGCTGAGCCGGGCCTCGAAGTCGGTGGGCAGCATGCGGCCGTTGTCGCCGCGGCGCAGCATGGCCAAGTCGCCACGGTGGACGGCTACCGGCGCGCCCGTGGCCTCCCTCAGCGCGGCTGCGCTGCCGGCATGGTCGCTGTGCGCGTGGGTCAGCAGGATCAGGCCCACGTCGGCCGGCTGAAAACCTTGCTTACGCAGCGCAGCCAGGATCTTGGGCGCGCTGCCGGGTGCGCCGGTGTCCACGACGACCAGTCTGGCGCCCGCGACGATGTAGACGTTGGCGATGGTCAGGTTGAGCTTGGTAATCATGGCTTGACCTCACTCCTGTGCGTTGCCGGGAAAACCATGCACCAGCACCACCGGCGTTCCCTGGCCCGTCTCACGAACGAACATGCCTTTGGTTGTCATACGATACTCCTGGGCAAGAATAGTTAACACTGTTAAGCAGATTGCAAAAAAAAGAGAATGCTGACGCAGCAGGTGAAAAACCGATCACCGTTCACCGTTCACCCTCTTCACCGCAAAGGTCAGGCGCGCAAGGCGTCGATCATCAAATCCAGCGCGGTCTCCGACGCGGCCCGGCTGCGCGCGGCGTCGAACATGGGCATGCCGATGGCCAGGGACACCAGGCCGTGCACCATCGACCACAGCGCGTCGCTCAGGCTTTGGACGTCACCTGCCCGCACAGCACCAGCTTGCTGCGCCTCTGCGACGGCGCGTTGCAGGATCAGCAGGGCCGAGGCGCGCGGAGATCGCTCCTCCTTGCGCCAGGTGAGCAGGAAGTCGGTCCGCTGCACGAAGATCAACTGGTAGACGACCGGGTTAGCCAGGCCGAAGTCGATGTAAGCCCGGCCCAGGGCGCGGATGCGTTGCAGGGGATCATCGGTGCTATCATAGGCGGCCTGGAGGCGGCGGCTGAAGTCGGCGTAGGCGCTGTCCACCACGGCGAAGAGCAGGTCGGCCTTGTCATCGAAGTAGAGGTAGATAGTGGTCGGCGTGTAACCGATTTGCTCAGCCACCTGGCGTAGGGAGAAGCCCTCGTAGCCGTGCGCCAACAGCAGGTGGGCGGCCGCGTCCAGTATGGACTGGCGCAGCTCTTCCTTCTGCTGTTCGCGGCGCTGGCGGGAGGCGTTGCGTGTGCGTTGGGTGCGAGTTTGCGTGTTCATAAGTGAATGATGTTAATTTGCTTTATGACGTTAAGTATATTTACATCACAAGGAACTGTCAAATCTGACGATCGCCCCGATTCGCCTGTGAACTAACCCCGCCCGTTATTAGGTGTTTGTCGTTAACAACGAACAAATGGCTTGGCAGCTACGGCTCATGCTCCCTCCCTGCGTCAGCCGAGCCCGGCCACAGAAGTGGCGAGCCTGGGAGATCTATGGCTCCGCGACGGCGCTAGGGATCGACTTGCGGCTTCCCACATTGGGCTTTGGCAGCGCGGCCAGCCAGACGCCGCCGCGCGCGGTCAGACCTTGCACTGCCTGCGTACCTTCTGCCGCTTGTTGGCGCGCCGCGGACAGCCAGCCGCGCAGAGCGGCCCCAGCGGCGTTCGTATCCACCCTGGGCAGCGCTAGCCGCACACTGCTGTCGGCGTCGATCCTGGCCAGCGGAACTGCGATCGCTGCCTCGGCGTTGACGAACGCTTCGGGCGCGCCCTTGCGGAAGGGAATGAAGGCAGTCAGCCGGGCGCTGCCGTCCAGCACGGTGTCCGGCTCGATGCGGGTGCGGACAATTCCATCCAGCAACATGCCCTCGGCGCTGAAGGTGAGCAGCCCTTCCACCGCCAGGGGCGTGGCCTCGATGCCCAGCCAGCGGCCCAGCGCGCCGGCGCCCACCGACCACGAGCCGCTCAAGCGCAGGTGCTCGTCCACCTCTTCGCCGGCCAGCCCGGCGACCGCAACCTGGATGCGCTGCCGCAGGGGCAGGCTGTCGGGGATCAGCTCCGACTGCTGTGCCAGCTCTTGCAGCGGGCCAACCAGCAGCACCTCCGCGCTGGTATTGACACTGATCTGGCCCGCCAGGTAGACCAGCGGCTCCTGCGTGTCGATCACCAAAGTCAATGCCTGCCCGGCGGGCGCGGCGAGGCTGAGCGTGTCCCCGGTGTCCGCCACCTTGCCGGCCACGTCCATACCGCTGGTGAGGTGGAAGAACAGGTACTGGCGCTGCGGGTGCAGCGGCGCAGCCAGGTGGCGCAGGTTGGCGCCCGTGTCCAGCCCGATCTCGGCCAGGGCCGGCTGCACCATGCGCACGTCGCTGAGCACGCCCAGCGTGGGGAAGGGCGCCTGGACGGAACCGTGCAGCCGCGTCACGTGGTTGTCCTCGCCGACCTCGACCTGCAATTGCGCCTTGGGCAGGGTGATCTCGCCCACCGGCAGCGTGAGCGTCAAGTTGTCGTCGATGGTCAGAGCGGCGCCTGCGGGCAGCGCGCCCGACTTGCCCTGGAGCGCAGACCACCCCAGCGTTGCACCCAACTTGGCGAGTAGGGGCAGGCCACTGGCGGGCAGTTGCACGGTGCACGCGCCGGCGACACAGCGCAGCGTCGCCGCTTGAGGGGACGCCTCTTCAGCGCGGGCAACGCCGCCGGTGACCCCGCTCAGCAGCGCGATCAAGAGGAGGACAGGCATGAGTTTGCGGATGAACGGCATAGCGTCTTTCCTGGCGAGATGTGTTGGAACTGACGATCCTGACCTGATAGACTGGGTCATTTGCATTTTAGCCAGCGTCTGCAGCCGCTTTTCGACGTTCGTCGTATGTCGATTGTTCCTCGCAGCCCCTTTTTCAGTCCACGCCGTCGCCAAAGCCTTGCGCGAGTGAGGGACTGCTAGGCGTCCTTCGTCTTCGCCGAGCGCAGCTTGTCGATCTGTTCCTTGGGCGTGATGCTGGCCAGGCGCTCCTCGCGCGCCCGTTCGGCGGCCTGCTCGCCCGGCGTCAGCCCGCCCAGGCCACCGAGCACGGCTACCTGGGACATGAGACGCTGGGTCTCGCTGCTGGCGCAAGTTGGGCAGGGAGGCGTCTGGCCCTCTTCGGCCGCTCGCATCGAGCGCCAGTAGTGGTCGAAATGGTGGCCGCAGGTGGTGCAGATGTATTCGTAGATGGGCATAACAGCACCCTAAAAATGGTCCGGGCAGGGTTGTCGGTGGGAAGCCTTACCCGTCGTCTCGCTCGATCACGGCCATGGTCACCCGGTCGATCTCCTCCAGCGACGCGCCGCGCGCCTTTTCCAGCCGCTCCAGCCGTTTCTGGAACTGGCTGATGGCGAAGTCGCTGAAGTCGGCCGGCGAAAGGCCGAAGGGCACGGGGTCATAGGGGGTGAACACATCGCCGATGATGTCCATGGCTAGGGGCAACAGCTCGTTCATGGCATCCTCGGCCACCTGCCAAAGGCCGGGATCGACCGCGATCAGCCGCGAGATCAGGTAGATTCCGTAGGCGATGTGGCGCGACTCGTCCTGTTTGAGCAATTGGATGCCGCGCACCTGGCCGGGCATCAGGCCGTTGCGCTGCAAGACCGTGAAATAGCCGTGGTAGCCGGTCTCGGCCAACACCCCTTCGGTGACCATGTTGTAGGTCACCGAGGCCCGTACCTGCGCGGCCGGCGAGGGATCGACCAGCAGGCGGTGCATCGTCTCCGGCAGCGCCTCGTAGAACAGCGTCCGGTAGCTGGCCGAGTGGAAGCGGCTCAGGTCGGCCGGCGCGCCCGCCACCTCGCTGAAGAAGCGGCTGAAGAACTCGACGTGCTTGGCCTCCTCCCAGAGGAAGCTGGTCAGGTACATCTCCTCCTCCAGGCGGCCCTCCTGCGCGATGACCAGGATCAACGGCAGCAGGTCTAGCGTCACCGCCTCCTCGCCGGCCTGGAACAGGGCCGACAGACGCAGCAGGATGTCCTGCTCCTCGGTAGAAAGCCCCTGCCAGTCGCGTCGATCCTGGCTCAGGTCGATGTCGCCGGGGTTCCAGACGCCGAAGCGCTTGGCCTTCTCGAACAGCCGCATGGGCGGCAGGGCGCGGTTCAAGCCGTGGGTGGTGGTCAGGAAAGCGTCGTGGGTCATGGGGAAGCTCCTTTCGTTAGAAATCCGGCCGTTTGTGATGACCGGGTGCTCACTCGGTTAATAGCAGGTTTCACTCTGCTTGTCAAGCTGCGCCCTCGCCGAGCGCCTTGAACTCCTGGAAGATGCTGTGGCTGTCTACAAGAAGAAGTGGGAAGGAGCGACCGGTCAAGACGAGATGACTGAACTCCCCCTGCGTTGATCGAGCAATGGATAGAAGATGTCGTCCCGCCTGAAGATCCCAAAGGCCGTGCGGCGCATTTTGACAGAGTGAGGAGGCGTTTCAAGACTTGGGGCGCAGTTCTACCGAAAGCAGGCGCAGGTTGAGGGAGCCAATCTGGGCCAGGATTCCGAACAGGTTTGCAGGATCATCCCCCGAAACGATCAGCAAGGTGCGTTCAGGCTGGTGGTCGCCAGGATGAACAGACAACACCTCCACCCCCTCGAACCACGTCTGCCAAAGCGCACGCGGGCCGCCTTCGATGCAAATCTCGTATACGTCGCTGTGGTCCATGGGAATCTCCTATTGTCTTGATGATACCGCAAGAGCCCAGGAGACACATCGGGCGGAAGTCTACTTTTCGGGGGGAACGATAGTAGCCGAAAGTATAGCTACAGAAGACCGATCTGGCGGGCGCGGGCGATGGCTTGGGTGCGATTGGCGGCATCCAGTTTCGCCAGGATGCTGCTGGTGTGCTTTTTAGCCGTGGCCAGCGAAATGACCAGTTGTTGCGCAATCTCATTGTTGGAACAGCCATCGGCCAGAAGCGCCAACACTTCCAGCTCGCGGGCAGTGAGCGGCTCGACGAGTGCAGACTGGTTGCTTGCGGCAGGCGCGGCGGTCAGGCGGGCGCGCAGGGCGTCACATTGCTCCTGGAAATTCCACAACCCGCTGTGGCGCGCCACTTCAACGGCCAGATCGAGGGCTGAGGAGGCCTCCGCTAACCTGTTTTGCTCGAAGAGCCAGGCCGCCCGCTCCAGATACACGACAGCGGCCGCCGGGATGTGGCGGAGCTGGTTTTCATCCATCCATTGTAGGGCTTCGTGGAAGGTCTGCTCGGCCAGCGGAACATTCGATTGGCCGCGGTACAGGCTCAGCAACCCCGCGTACGCGCTCAGCACGCCGATCGTGTTGCCGCTCTGCCAGACGAGAGGGATGCCTTCTCGATAGGCTTTGACGGCTTGCTCCGGCTGGTTCAACCCCTGGTAGACGCGGCCGAGGATCACCTGTAGGCTGCCCTGCAACAGGCTGCTGGCTCGCTGAACGGTTGGCCGTGCGTGGTGCGCCTGCTCCAGGGCGGTGTCCAGCTCGCCGCGGGCGTGCGAAAGAAAGACGCGCAACACCCTGATCTCTGCGTCGGCCTCCCGGTAATCGCCGTCCGTCTCGTTCAAGCGGCCAGCGGAGAGCATGTGCGCCAACGCCTGTTCGGCGCGCTGCCCGTAGGTGTCCGCTTCGTCCAGCCGGCCACCCAGGAAGAGCGCCCAGGCATAGGCAATGTGCAGCGCCGGGTAGCCTTCGAACGTCCTGGCGGGCAGGGCGGCGAGCCAGTCCAGCGTGGATTGCACGACATCGGGCATCAGGTTGGGCTGGGTAGCCATGCGCAGCAGCGCCTTCAGCCAGCGCAGAGTGACAGCGATGTGCCCCTGGTGAAGCATCGCCGTCCAATTCTCGTTGACCAGGCGCTCCACGGTCAGGAAATCGCGGCCGGCGAGGGCATGGCTCATCGCTTCCTGGATGTAGCCGTTGGCCTCGAACCAGGCGCAGGCCTCGTGGTGCAGTTGAGGCAGGAGGGGGGCGTGGGTGCGCTGCAGGCGAGCACGGAGCAGGTCGGCGAACAGGTGATGATAGCGGAACCAGCGCCGTTCGGAGTCCAGGGGGATGAGAAATGCATTGCGGGCAAACAGATCCTGCAGGATGGTCTCACTCTCGGCTTCTTCGGTCAGCGCCTGGCAAAGCGGGGCGCAAAACCGGTCGAGGATGGAGCTGCGCAGCAGAAAGGTGGTCAGCGCGGCGGGCTGGCGGTTGAGCACCTCCTCCAGGAGGTAGTCCGCAATGTATTCCTGGCTGCCGCTGAACTGTTGGATGAACTCCCGCCTGTGGGCGCTTTCGGCCGGCAAGGCCAGCACGGCCAGTTGCAGCCCTGCGGCCCAGCCCCCGGTGCGCGCTTCTAAAGTGGCTATTTCAGGGAGGTCGAGATCGAGGGCATACAGCTCGTTGAAGAATTGGGTGATTTCAGAGGTCGTGAAGCGTAGATCCTGCAAGCGGATGTCTACCAGTTGCCGCCGCGCCCGCAGGCGGGGCAGCGAGAGCGGCGGAACGACGCGCGTGGCCAGCAAAAAGGTCACGCCGGTGGGCGCGTGGTCGAGCAGAAAGGCCAGGCTGTCGTGGATCGCCGGGTTGTTGATGGCGTGATAGTCGTCCAGCGTCACCAGCAAGGGAGCGGGTATGTCGTCCAGGGCATTGACCAGCGCCGGGAGCATGGCATCGTGTCCGTCCGCAGCACCGGTCCGGATCTGCTCGAACAGGTCGGCGGCAAAACTGGGGTGGATCCGCTGGATGGCGGCAATCAGGTAGGCAAAAAAGCGCTCCGGGATGGCATCCTGCTCATCCAACGAAAGCCAGGCCATCGGAGCGGTCTGCGTCTCTGCCCAGGCGGCGAGCAAGGCGCTCTTACCAAATCCGGCCGGCGCCCAGACCAGGATCAGCCGCGCGGCACTCTCCACCCCCAGCCGCAGCTTTTCAAACAAACGCTCGCGCGCCACCAATGGCCCCGAGGTGTGCGGCAGGTAGGTCTTGGTAGCCAGGAGGGGGAAGGTCATGGAACTTTGGTATACCTCGTCAAATCTCGGGGCACGCAGAAAAAGGTAATCCTTTGACTGATGCAATCAATAGAGAGATGGCCCATAATCTACGTAAAGTTAGCACGATTTTGCACAGAGCACAAGTTTGACTGAGAAACAGACCCCACCATGCACTTCGCAGCAGGTGGAGATACTTGTAGGGGGCAGGTCTTGCACCTGTCCCAAAGCACCGAGGTGACCCATGTATTACAGGGCAATCCGCAACGATGTTCTGAGAAGCAAAGCCATCACGCTGACAACCATGGGGTTTGTCGCGGCCGCGGCCATGCTGGTGGCGCTGGCGGCGATCCTCGTGGTCAACCTGGCGGGCGCGATCGACACGCTCATGACCCGGGCGCAGACACCGCATTTCATGCAGATGCACGCAGGCGACCTGGATAGGGCGCGGCTGGCGGCCTTTGCAGAGCAGCAGGAAGCTGTCGCTGATTTCCAGGCGGTTGAATTTCTCAACGTGGACAGCGCGCAGATCCTATTCCAGGGCGTCTCGCTGGCAGGCAGCGTCCAGGACAACGGCTTCTCGGTGCAGAGCGACAAGTTCGATTTCCTGCTCGACCTGGATGGGAACGTCATCACCGTCGCCGATGGCGAGGTCTATGTCCCCCTCGCCTATATGCAGGATGGCACGGCCAGGATCGGCGACACGCTGACCGTGGCCGGCAAAGCCTTCACCGTCGCCGGGCCGCTGCGCGACTCGCAGATGCAGCCGCTGCTCTCCTCGTCCAAACGCTTTCTGGTCAGCCCCAACGACTTCGCGGCCATCAAGCCCTTCGGCAGCGTGGAGTACCTGATCGAGTTCCGGCTGCACGACCTGGCCGCGCTGGGCGCATTCGAGACCGCCTACACCGCCGCCGGCCTGGAGGCCAACGGCCCGACCATCACCTATCCGCTGTTCAGGATGCTCAACGGCCTGTCCGACGGGCTGATGATCGCGGTGCTTCTGCTGGTCAGCGCGCTGGTGATCGCCATTGCATTCCTGTGCATCCGCTTCACCCTGCTGGCGAAGATCGAGGAGGACTACCGCGAGATCGGCGTGATGAAGGCCATCGGGCTGCGGGTGGCCGACATCAAGAAGATCTACCTGGCGAAATACGCAGCGATTGCGGCGGCCGGCAGCCTCCTGGGCTTTGGCCTCTCCCTGGTCGTGCGGGACGCGCTGCTGGCCAACATCCGGCTCTACATGGGCGAAAGCGCCAACGCCGCCCTGGCCCCGCTCTTGGGCGTCATCGGCGTGCTGCTGGTCTTTGTGGCCATCCTGGCCTACGTGAACGGCGTGCTGAACCGGTTCCGCAGGATATCGCCGGCCGAGGCCGTCCGCTTCGGAGTCGCGCAGGAGCAATCCAGCGGGGGCAAGCGCTTCTGGCTGAGCGCGAACAGGCTGCTGAGCACCAATGTCTTCCTGGGCATGAAAGACGTGCTCGCCCGCAAAAAGCTCTACGCCACCATGCTGGTCGTGCTGGTGCTGGCAGCGTTCATCATCATCGTCCCGCAGAACCTGCATAACACTATCTCGTCGCAGGACTTCATCACCTACATGGGAGTGGGCAACAGCGATCTGCGCATCGACATTCAACAGACCGACAACATCTCCGCAAAAACGGCGGCCATCGCCGCGGCGCTGGCGAACGACGACGCCATCGCCCGCTTTGTCGTGCTCACCACCAAGACATTCACGGCCAAGCTGGACGACGGCTCGGAGGCGCGCATCAAGGTCGAGCTGGGCGATCATGCGGTCTTCCCCCTGACATACGCCAAGGGCAAGGCCCCCGTTGCCGAAAACGAAATCGCGCTCTCGGCGCTGCACGCCAACGAGCTAGGCAAGACGGTCGGCGATGTCCTGCCGGTGGTGATCGCGGGCCAGGAGCGTGCCCTTACGGTGTCCGGCATCTATTCCGACGTCACCAACGGCGGCAAGACCGCCAAGGCGGCCTTCGCTGACGATGGGGCGGATACCATGTGGAGCGTGATCAACGCGTCGCTTGTGGACCCCTCCCTGGTGGACGAGAAGGTCGCAGACTACGCGGGCAGGTTCGAGTTCGCCAAGGTCTCGGGCATGGAGGGCTTCATCGCGCAGACCTACGGCTCGACCATCAACGCCATCGGCAAGGCTGCCGTTGCCGCGGTGGGCGTTGCGCTGGCGATCACGGTCCTGATCACACTGCTGTTCATGCGCATGCTGGTCGCCAAGGACCGCTACGCGATTGCGGTGATGAAGGCGTTCGGTTTCACGAACGCGGACATCAAGGCGCAGTTTGTGGCACGCTCGGCCTTCGTCCTGGTCATCGGCATTCTGCTCGGCACGCTGCTGGCCAACACCCTCGGCGAGGCGCTGACCGGGAGGGTGATCGCCTCCTTTGGCGCGGCCTCGTTCGACTTCGTCGTCAATCCCCTGTCCGCCTACCTGCTCAGCCCGCTGCTGATGGTAGCCGCAACCCTGTTCGCCACCATCGCCGGCGCCTGGGACGCAGGGCAGATCAGGATCTCTGACAACATCAAGGAGTAAGACCATGCAGAAGATCATTGTCGGCGAAAACATCGTCAAGTCCTTCGGCGAGGGCGCCGAAAAGCACCGCGTGCTCGACGGTGTCTCGGTTGAGATCAAAGCAGGCGAGTTCGTTGCGATCATGGGGCCTTCGGGCTCGGGCAAGTCCACCCTGCTGTATGCGCTAAGCGGCATGGACGGCGTCGACAGCGGCAGCGTCCTGTTCGACGGCGTAGACCTGGCGCGGCTCGGCGACAACGAGCTGGCCGACATCCGCCGGCGACAGATGGGCTTTGTGTTCCAGCAGCCGACCTTGCTGCGCAACCTGAACGTCCTCGACAACATCGTGCTGCCCTCCATGCGCGACGGACGGAAGAACGCCCGGCAGCTTAGCGCCAAGGCCAGGGCGCTGATGCAGAGGACGGACATCGAGGACCTGGCAGCGCGCGACATCACCCAGGCTTCGGGCGGGCAGCTTCAGCGGGTGGGCATCTGCCGCGCGCTGATGAACGACCCGCGGATCATCTTCGGTGACGAGCCGACCGGCGCCCTAAACTCGACCTCGGCCAACGAGATCATGGCGCTGCTGGCTGACATCCACCGCAGCGGCACGACCATCCTGCTGGTCACCCACGACGCCAGGGTGGCCGCCAAAACCGAGCGGGTGCTGTTCATCTTCGACGGCAAGATTGCCGGCGAGCACCGGCCTGGCGCCTACGATCCAACCCGCGGCGACCTGAAATCCCGCGAGGAGAGTCTAGCGGCCTGGCTGGCCGAGATGAGATTCTAGCGCAGTTGCTTCAAGTTAGAACCAAACGGAGGCTACGATGAAGAAGAACAAGTTGCATCCCATGTGGAAGTATACGATCTTTGCCTACCTGGCATTCTGGGTTATCATCCTGGTGCTTGGTGGACTGGCAGCCATGGTGTTCGATGCCCCGCCCGCTGTCATGACCGGCATCACCATCCTGGGCAGTTGGTCGCCCACCATCGTGCTCCTGCTGATGCTGAAAAACTTGAAGCCGGGCCTGACGATCAAGGGGTTCTACAAGCAGGCCTTTCGCGAAAGGCTCACCATCCCATTGCTGATCGTGATACCGGTGATCGTTTTCGGTATCTTCCTGGCGGCGGTATGGCTGTTATCCGTGCTGGACAACACGCCCTTCACAGCCCACCTGGCGATTCCTTCGGCGCTGGGGCTGACGATTCTGCTGACGGCCCTTCAAGGGCCCAGCGGCGAGGAGTCGGGCTGGCGAGGATACCTGCGCCCAGAACTGGAAGGGCGCTATGGGTTCATGAAGGGCAACTTCATCTTGGGATTGGTCTGGGCTTTCTGGCACGCGCCGCTGTGGTTCGTTGCCTCAGACTACGCAGGCTCAGAGGCGGTGGTCTATATCGCAGCCAACATCGTCGTGCTGACTGCCCTGACGTTCATCATGGCCATCTTCATGAAGCGGTGCAACAACCTGTTCATCGCTTTCTGGATTCACTTCTGCTTCAACCTGTCGTTGCGCTTCGTCACAGGAGACGTGCTTTTCTTCGCCGTCATCTCGGTGCTGTATGCGCTAGCGGCGTTGGCCTTGCTGCGGTTTCTGCCCAGGAAAGAGCCCGCACCTCTGCCGGGATTGGCATGACGACCATTTCACTCAAGGAGAATAGGTGATGAAGACGACCCCAAGCAAATCCATCAGCCAAATCGTGACCCTGGTCTTCAAGGGAGTTGCCATGGCGATGGCTGTGGCCGTGGTGGTGCTGAACATTCTGGGTGTTGCTGAATTGCAGACCCAGGTGCTCTTGCTGGGTATTGGCCTGGCCTGCCTGGCAATTGTGACCCTGGATGTCGGGAAAGAGGCAGAAAAGTGAAAGCCTGTGATGTCTACGCCTATGGCGTCATCGCTGCCAGCGAGCTCCATTTGCTGAGCACGTCCTTCCCCTCGCCCGACGCCTACGCAGAGATTGCCGAGACCCACGTCATGACCGGCGGCGAAGCCTTGAACTCCGCGATCGTCCTGAGCCGCCTAGGGGTCAGCGTGCAACTGGACGGCAACTGGATCGGCGACACGCCGGCCGGCGAACGCCTGCTGGCAACCATCCAGCGCTGCGGGATCGACGCCCGGCGCTTGCGGGTTGAGCCAGGCTTTGCCGGGGTGCGGGAGATCGTCTTCTCAGACGAGAAGAGCCGGACCATCTTCGGCAACTACATCGATCTGCTGTCAACGACACGAAAGTGGAACATTCCCGAGAAAGCCGACCTGGCCCGGGCGCGGATCGTCTGCGTGGACCCGCCGTTTCACGCCGAAAGCGCCTTGGTCGGAGCCTACGCGACCGAGCTGGGCGTGCCCTTTGTGTCCATCGATTGCCCCTACGACCAGGCGCTGGCCAGCGACGCCGCGGCAGTGATCATCTCCGGCGAGTTTCGCAGCCGCGCCTATCCCCAGGTGGAGCTATCCGAGCTGTTGCCGCATACCAGCAGCGCGCTCAGGGGCTGGTCGTGCTTACCGTGGGAGACGATGCCATCTTGTATGGCCGAATGAGCGCGCCCAGCAAGCAGTTCAAGCCATATCGCGTCCAAGTCGTAGACAGCGCCGGGGCCGGGGACTCGTTTCGGGCCGGCGTCATCTACGGGCTGTTGCAGCAGTGGGGCGATGACCAGACGATCCAGTACGCTGCGGCCGTCGCGGCGTTGGTGTGCGCCAGCTTCCCCGGCGTGCTGAACAGTCCCAGCCACGCCGAAGTCATGCAGTTCATTCAAGACTACGACACTGTGTAGGCCACGGCGAACCGGACATCCCTCAAAGCCCGCCGCTGCAGATCCACCACCAACGCCTCCACCGCCAGCGCATCCGGCTCAGCCGGCAGCGCGCTGGCGGCTGCGGCCTCGGCCAGTTCCCGGCGCAGGTCGGCCACCAGCGCCATCAGCTCGTCGTAGCTGTAGCGGCCGCCCAGCACTTCCCTCAGCCAGGCCGCGTCGGGCCGGCGCACCTGCACCACGCCCTCGCGCAGGATCTCGATGCCCATGCGGTACAGCCGTAATAAATGCGCCGCGTGCTTGGTGTCGTAGCCGTGCAACGCCTCCAGCGCGGTTCGCTCTGGATAGCACAGTTATCGCGCCAGCTTTGGCGCAAACATGACGGGGGTGTATAATCCATCAGCAATTTATCATTCCAGCAAGGATAAATATCGCTCAAATTCTCCTTGAGAAAAGGACAATGCGAGATCTCCTCCAACAGCTCATCGCCGACTCGCTGGCGACGCCGCCGCCAGTGTTCACCCGCCGCGACGCCTACGTGCCCGCCGTGCCCGGCAAGGCTATTGCCGTGGTAGGGATGCGGCGCAGCGGCAAGACCACCTTTCTATGGCAGTGCCTGGTAGAAAGGCTGGCGGCCGGCCACCCGCGCGAAGCATTGCTCTACCTGAACTTCGAGGACGAACGCCTGGCCGGCATGCAGGCCACCGACCTGCAATGGGTCGTGGAAGACTACTACCGCCTGGCGCCGCAACTGCGCGACCGGCAGCGCGTCACCTTCTTCTTCGACGAGATTCAGGTCGTGCAGGGGTGGGAAGCCTTTGCGCGGCGGTTGATGGACAGCGAGCAGGCGGATTTGTTCCTGACCGGTTCTTCGGCGCGGCTGCTGAGCCGCGAGGTGGCCACCAGCATGCGCGGGCGGGCCCTGGAGGTGTTGATCCATCCCTTCAGCTTTCGCGAAGCTCTGCGTCACGCCGGAGTTGAACCGGTCGAACCCTGCGCTTCCTGGTCGAAGGCCCTACGCACGGAGATCGACGAACGCCTGCGCGCCTATCTCGCCGTGGGTGGATTCCCCGAGGCGCAAGGGGTGCCGCTGAGAGAGCGCCGGGATCTGCTGCGCTCGTATGTGGACGTCGCCATTCTACGCGATGTGATCGAACGCCACGCCGTCTCCAACCCGCTGCCGCTGCGCTGGCTGCAACGGCACCTACTGGCCAGCCCGGCGACCCTATTCAGCGTGCAGAAGTTCTACGATGCGCTGCGCTCGCAAGGCATCGGCGTGGGCAAGGATACTCTCCACGCTTTCTTGGGCTATCTGGAAGACAGCTTTCTGGTCCGCATCGTCTCACTGCACAGCGCATCGGAACGGCAACGGATGGTCAATCCCCGCAAGGTGTATCCTGTCGACCCTGGCTTGATACCGGTGTACGATCGCGTGGGGCGGCCTAATCTGGGAGCTGCATTGGAGACGGCGGTACTGGTGGAGTTGGAGCGGCGCGGCTGCGAGGTCGCCTACGTCCGCACGCGCGAGGGCTACGAGGTCGATTTTCTGGCGCACTCCCCGGAAGGTGAGTGGTTGTTGCTTCAGGTATGCGCCGACCTGAGCGACGCCGCAACCCGTGCGCGAGAGGTGCGCGCGCTCCTGTCAGCGGCGGCAGACTATCCTCATGCAACACCCGTGCTGATCTCGCTGGACGCGATCCCGCCGCAGACGGAACTGCCGTCGCCGCTGCGCTGGCAGCCGGCAGCGGCTTGGCTTCTGGGCTGTGCGCAGTAAACAGGGCGCCGGCGGTCGAGCGTGTGATCGACATCCGTAACTAGACCCTATCTTTCATCGACCCGATCGAACCGCGCGTCCCCCAACGCCCGCCGCTGCAACTCCACCACCAACACCTCCACCGCCAGCGCATCCGGCTCAGCCGGCAGCGCGCTGGCGGCTGCTGCTGCGGCCAGCTCCCGGCGCAGGTCGGCTACCAGCGCCATCAGCTCCTCGTAGCTGTAGCGTCCGCCCAGCACCGCGCGCAGCCAGGCCGCGTCCGGCCGGCGCACCTGCACCACGCCCTCGCGCAGTATCTCGATGCCCATGCGATACAGCCGCAGCAAGTGCGCCGCGTGCTTGGTGTCGTAGCCGTGCAACGCCTCCAGCGCGGCCCGCTGCGGATGGCGGTTGGCGCGCCGAGAGCGTAGCACGTCGGGTACATGATGAAGATTAGGCCGACCTAGCCAGCTTTGGTTTTCGCACCGGAGAGGGTATCATCACCGTATGGAACTGGACAAAGACCTCTACCGTCAGGCTTACACCGCTTATCGGGAATGGAATGCCGCCGAAGCGGTCGAACGAGCTCGTAGCGCGGGCCGGCTTTCGCCAGCAGAGGCGTGGCGGCAATATGCCGACCTGGTCGAGTTTTGTTGGCGTCTGGCCCCTGAGCCGAGCGCCTACCAGCGCCGGGAAAAGCTCGCCGCCCTGGATCGTTACTCCGATGCTGTGCGCCGGCTGGAAGAGTGGAGGCGGGCACATGGAACGACGGATTAAGGCTGCTATCCGTACGGTGATCCAGTTCTTCGATGACCATCACTATCGCTACGCCCTGATCGGCGGCATCGCTTTGGCCCAGTGGGGGTCGTGCGCGCCACATTGGGCTGGCGCTACAGCCTCTTCTCCCACGCCAACCACCCCGGCAGCCGGCGATAGCCCAGCCGCTCGTTCAGCGCCAGGATGGGCGGGTTGGCGGTGTCGTTGTGGGCACGGGTCTCGTGGTAGCCGTGGGTCCGCAGGTAGCGGAACGAGGCCAGCTTGAGGGCCATGGCCACGCCGTGACCGCGGTGCTCCCGCAGCACGCCGGTCATGCCGGTGATGCCGATGCCGTTGGGCAACAACTCCAGCGAGGTCATGCCCACCATCTGGCCGCCGTGCCGGGCGATGAAGATGGCGTCGGGGTTGGTGCTGGGCGTATCCAGCAAATGCGTGCGAAAGTTGTCGTAGGTGGGGTTGTTGCGCTCCTCGCCGGGGAAGGGCACGTCCACGATGGTGGCGGCGTAGACCTCGTACAGGCACCGGTCGGCGTCCGGGTCCTCGGCGCGCGCCTGGGCCAGGGTGATCACCTGGTAGCCGGCGGCCTCGGCGCGGCGCTGGGTGGGCAGGAAGGGGGCTTCGTCGAAGGTCGTCAGGTCCAGCGCCGACTCGAAGCGGATACCGATCTGGTAGAAGCCGGCCTGCTCCAGGAAGCGAATGGTCCCAGCCGAGTCCTCCTTGCAACTGGTGCGCAGCTTGGGGATGCCCTGCTCGTGGGCCAGGGGCGTTACCGCGGCCAGCAGCGCCTGGCCGATGCCGCGGCGCTGCCAGGCCGGGTCGACGGCCAAGAACACGTAGTAGACGTCTTGCAGGCTGGACCAGAAGGGCCGCTGGCACTCGCCGAAGCCCAACATCTGGCCGTCATCGGTCGCCGCTACGGCGCGGAGGCGCGGGTTGTCGGCGGGGTAGGCGCGCTCCTCGTGCTCCATCTGCTCGACGCTGACCGGCTCGTCGGGCCAGATCGCGTTCATAATGGCGCAGAGGGCGGGGATGTCCTGGTCGGTGAAGTCGCGAAAGTGGTAGTGTGTGAGTTCCATGCACATAGGATGCCACAGTTGGCAAATTATTGCAACGAAGAGCGATGGTCTGCACACGCTTTAGTCAGGGGGAGGCAGTACGAAATCGGGACACTGCACGGATCACTGCTATCCGCCCAGCGTCTAAGCGTTTCCTAAGCGCTGGGCCGGTACACTGGAGGCATCTGCTCGCAGTTGACGATGCCCGGCGCCTCCGGCGCGGCATCACAGATGCGTTTGGAAAGGATGCTTCCCATGAGGAGAACGATCTGGCCCGTGTTGTTCCAACGTCTTGCCGTGCTTGTCGCCGTCCTGGCGCTGAGCTGCGCTTCACCGGCCTTCGCTGCGCCCGCCGCCACCACCCGCTACGTGTCGCCCACGGGCAGCGACGCCAACAATTGCCTCTCCCCGGCCACCGCCTGCCGCACCATCGGCCGCGCGGTGACCCTCTCGGCGGACGGCGACCGCATCGAGATCGCCGCAGGCGTGTACAACGAGCACGACATCCAGCTCAGCGCCCAGCTCACCCTCAACGGCGCCGGCGCGGCCAGCACGGTCGTGGACGCCGGCAGCGCGGGCCGCGGGTTCTACGTGACCGCGGCGGTCGAGATCGCCGGCCTCACCGTGCGCAACGGCCGTCGGCCGGCCGGCGCGCTGTACGACGCGGGCGGCGGCGCGGTGCTGGTCAACGCGGCGGGCAACCTCACCCTGCGGGACGTGACGCTGGCCTACAACACGGCCGGCGGCAGCGGCGGCGCCATCTTCAACGCCGGCAAGCTGACCCTGGAGAGCTCGCAGGTGATCAGCAACACCGCGCAGGAGCTGGGCGGCGGCATCTACAACCACGGGCTGGCCGCCACCGAGCTGACCGTGACGGAGAGCACGGTCGCCCACAACACCGCGGCGGGCTACGACGGCGGCGGCGGCATCTACAACAGCGGCAAGCTCACCGTGCGCAGCTCCACCGTGGCAGACAACAGCGGCGCCACGTTCGGCGGCGGGCTGAGCACCGCGGCCACGGCTCCGGTGCTGCTGGAGGGCGTTACCCTGTCCGGCAATCGGGCCAACACCGCTGCGGCGCTCTGGACTTCCAACGGCGCCATCACCGCGGTCAACCTCACCGTGAGCGGCAACAACGCGTCCAACAACTACGGCGGGATCTACGCCAGCGGCCCCGGCGTCAACCTGACCCTCAAGAACAGCACGCTCGCCCGCAACACCCGCACCAACACGGTTGGTAAAGGGGTCAACGGCGTCATGCGCGGGGACAGCGCCGCGGTGTCGCTGATGAACACTCTGCTGGCGGACAACGACGGCGACAACTGCACGTCTTCGCAGCCCCCCACCTCCCAGGGCAACAACCTGAGCGACGACTACTCGTGCGGCCTGACCCAGAGCAGCGACAAGCCCGGCGTGAACCCCCTACTGGGCCCCCTGGCGGCCAACGGCGGGCCGGTGGCCACCCATGCGCTGCTCTCCGGCAGCCCGGCCATCGACGCCGGCGCCAACGCCCAGTGCCCGGCGACCGACGCGCGCGGGGTGGCCCGCCCCTACGACGGCGACGCGGACGGCACGGCTGTGTGCGACATCGGCGCGTTCGAGGCGCGGCACCGGGTGAGCATCGCCGACGTTTCGGTGAGCGAGGGCAACAGCGGCGCGACCACGGCAGCGTTCACCGTGGCCCTGTCGCCGGCCAGCGCCACGGCCATCTCCGTCAACTACACCACGGTCAACGAGACGGCGACTGCGGGCAGCGACTACATGGCCGTCAGCGGCGCGCTCACCTTCAACCCGGGCGAAACGCAGAAGGTGGTCAATGTGTCCGTCCTCGGCGACACGGCCGACGAGCCGGACGAGACGTTCCTGGTGCGGTTGACCACCGCGGCCAACGTGGACGTGGCCGACGCCGAGGCCGTGGCCACTATTCTGGACGACGACGGCCTCTCAGCCCTCTCCGTGGCCGATGCGACGGCGCTGGAGGGGAACAGCGGCGCCACGGCCATGCAGTTCACCGTGAGCCTCTCGCCGGCCAGCAGCGCCGCGGTGACGGTGCAATACGCCACGGCCAACGGCACGGCCACCGCGGGCAGCGACTACACGGCCGCCAGCGGCGCCCTCACCTTCAGCCCCGGCCAGACGAGCCAGACGGTGACGGTGCAGGCGCTGGGGGACACGGTGGACGAGGGCGCGGCGGAGACCTTCACCCTGCAGCTCAGCAGCCCCAGCGGCGCGACCCTGGTGGACGGCGCGGCCACCGGCACGATCACCGACGACGACGAGGCGCGGCTGGCGATGCAAAGCATCAACCCGTCGGCGGCGGAGGGAAACAGCGGCGTCACGCCCCTGGTCTTCACCGTCTCACTGAGCCCGTCCGCGGCCTTCGCGGTGACCGTGGACTACGCGGCCGCCTCCGGCTCCGGCCCCACCGGCGCGATCGCAGGCGAGGACTTCACCCCTGCGTCGGGCACCCTGACCTTTGCGCCGGGCGAGATCAGCAAGACCTTTACGGTGTCGGTGATCGGAGACATCTACCGGGAGCCGGACGAGATCTTCTGGGTGAGCATCAGCAACGGCAGCGTGCCCATCGGCGGCAGCGTAACCAGCGGAACCATCCTGAACGACGACCAGCACCGCCTGCATCTGCCCCTGGTGAGGCGCAACGCAGGGAACTGACGCGACCGGGTGGTCAGTGAGAGGGCTTCTTATCACCAAGACACCAAGGCACGAAGCTGTAGCGCAACTCCGCAGGAGTTGCGCTACAGCTAGCAGGAAGCCGACCGCACCGGGATCAGCCGGCAAACTCGGCCAGGTTCTTCCAGTTGTTGCGCATCTCATCAGTGTTGACCGTGTCGAGCAGCCGGGCAACGCGGCGGAGCATCTCTCCTAGTTCGAGCTGTTCCGAGACGATGACGCCGAAATGCTCACGACCGCTGTACCAGTATGCCTCGAAGATAGGGGTGAAGTCTCGGGCATTGCAGGTCAGCAAGGCGCGGCCGTGAGCAGCCGCGAAGGCCATCTGCTCTTCGTCGGAGGCCTCGGCGTTACCAGCTTCCTGGACGGCCAAGACACCTTAGCCGCGAGTCCGCACAACGCGCGCCAGCTTGGGCGTGATATCGGCGTCCAGGTAAAGCTTCATCTTGGCGAAGCTATCTGCGGCCCACGGCGAAGCGCGGCTTGGTTGCGGGCAATGTCCCCCTCGATCTCGGCCTGGTGTTCATAGAAGTAGCTGAGCGCGTCGTGCACCTGGGCCAGGGTCAACACGCCATCGAAGTCCTCGACGATCTGTTCGGGCGAGCGGCCCAGCCGAATTTGCTCGACGACGGTTTGCACGCTGACGCCGGTCCCGCGAATGTATGGCCGGCCGCCGTGGACGCCTTCGCTCCGCACGATGTATGGGTGTTCGGTGCGCAGGGTGGGGCGCTGGGAAGGCGCCAGCGCGTCCAGCTTAGCGCGCAACGTCTGCACTTCCTGGCGGAGCCAGCTCAGCTCGGTGTAGATCCGCTCGGTGTTCAACTCGACAGTCATCGCTCGTGTCCTTACGTTTGGTGAACACAGTGTACCCTGCAGCAGACCTTGCGTCAAGTGAGTACGCATCACGCTTCCCCAACCAGCGAACGGTAGCGCAACTCCTGCAGAAGTTGCGCTACAGCAACGCGCGCAGGAAGCTGAGCATGGCGGCCTCGTCGGCGAAGGTCTGGCCTGTGGTCGGGAGGTCGGGGCCGAGCTGCTTCGCCACGCCTTCCGCCCGCTCCCGCGCTTCCTGGGCCAGGCCGGAGTGGTCCAGGGCGAAGCGGAGCAGCCGGCCGGCGTCCCCGGCCTGCCCCTGCCGCCACAGCAGCTCGGCCGCGGCCACGCAGACCTCCAGCGTCAGCTTGCGGTCGCCTGCCCCTTGGGCCAGCTCTAGCGCCTGCCGCAGGTGCGTCCGGGCCTCGTCGCAGGCGCCGACCGCCAAGGCCACGTCCCCCAGGCCGGCCAGGGCCACTGCCTCCCCGCGGCGGTCGCCGATCTTGCGCTTCAGGGCCAGGCTCTCGCTCAGCAGGCGGCGGGCCTGGTCGTGCAAGCCTTGCCGGGCCGCGAGCCGGCCGGCGTTGGCCATGGTCGTCGCCGCGCCGTGCTCGTGGTCCTGGGCTTTGAACAGCTCGCTGCTGCGCTCGTAGTAGCGCTGGGCAGCCGGCCAGTCGCCGACGGCCTGCCACAGGTTGCCCAGGTTGTTGAACACCATGGCCGCGCCCAGCTCGTCCTTGCGGCCGAGATAGCTGGCGGCCGCAGCCTCGAAATAGCGGCCGGCCCCGGCGTAGTCGCCCGTGGCTTTGGCGCAGCTCCCCAGAAAGTTGAGGGCAAAGCTGATCCCTTCGCCGTCGGCCGTCGCTTCGGCGATGCGCAGCGCCTCCTCGGCCAGCGCCGCGGCGCGGGCGTAGTCTCCGGCGTAGTAGTGGGTGATGGCCAGCGAGTCGAGCACGCGGCCGCGCCGCGCGTCTTCGTGGATGCTCTCCAATGCCGCCAGCGCCGTCTGCAGGTCGGCCTGGGCCTGCGCCAGCTCGCCGATGTGGATGTGCATGCGCGCCTTGCGCGCCAACAGCTCGCAGCGCAGCCCGGCCAGCGCAGCTCGGTCGTCTGCCTCGCCGGGCAGCGCCTCGAACGCAGCGGCAAAGAGCGCGATCCCCTCGCCGAACCAGCTCTGGGCGCTGAAGAAGCTGTGCAGGATGCCGGCCGTGCGCTCCAGCGGCTCGGCCATGCCCGTCTGCGCGGCTCGCGTCCAGGCGGCTCGTACGTTGGCCAGCTCAGCGCGGATGGCGGCGCGGTGCTGGGGCGACTCGCCGCCGCCCAGGGCGGCCAGATAGCCCAGGTAGTACGTGGCGTGGGCGTCCGCGGCTCCGGCCTGGGCGGCCGGGTCGAGGGCCAGCTTCTCGGCAGCATAAGCGCGCAGCAGCGGGTGGAGGTCGAAGCGGCCGGCGGGCCCGCGCTGCAGCAGCGACTTGTCGGCCAGGTCGTCCAGGGGCGCGGGACAGCCCACCACCGCCTCGGCGGCCTCTGCCGTGAAGCCGCCCGCAAAGACCGATAGCTTTGCCAGGGCGGCCTGCTCCGTCGGGGTCAGCAGGCGCCAGGAGTGCTCGAACGCGGCGCGCACGCTGCGCTGGCGCTCCGGCAGGTCGCGGTAGTCGGCAGCCAGGAAATCCGGGCTCTGCGCCAGGCGCCGCGCGATCTCAGCGGGGTCGTAGCGGCGCAGCCAACCGGCCGCTAGCTCGATGGCCAGGGGCATCCCCGCCGCCAACCGGCACACCTGGGCGATATGGGCCAGGTCCGACGGGGTGGGGTCGAAGTCGCGGCGCACCCGCCGCGCGGCCTCGATGAAGAGCCGCGTTGCGCCGGCCGGCCGCGCCCCAGCGTCCTCCCCCGCCGGCGTGCCCAGCCCCGGCACGTCGAAGACCACCTCTTCGTACAGCCCCAGCCGTTCGCGCGAGGTGACCAGCAGCTTGAAGTAGGGCGCCTCCCGCAGCAGGTCCACCAGCAGCGCTGCGGCCTCGTCCCCGTCGTCCAGCAGGTGCTCCAGGTTGTCCAGGATCAGCAGCATCTCGCGCGGGGCCAGGTAGGCCAGCAGTTGCCGTCGCGGGGGATCGGCGCCGCGCAGCTCGATGCCCAGCGCGCTGAAGATCGCCACCGGCAGCGAGGACGCCGACGACACCGCGGCCAGCGGCACGAAGTAGACGCCGCTCAGGAAGCGGCCCGGCAGGCGCGCGGCCAGGCCCCGTGCGGCCTCCACGGCCAGGCGGGTCTTGCCGATGCCGCCGGGGCCGGTGAGGGTGATCAGGCGATTGCTCTGGCTCAGCAGCAGGCGGCCCAGAGCGTCGCTCTCCGCCTCGCGGCCGACGAAGGGGGTGGCGGCCGGGGGCAAGCTCACGGTCGGCGGGAAGCGGGCACCCTGCACGCACTCGAACAGCGACGCAGTGGCCGGGCCCGGCTCCACGCCCAGGTCGGCCTGCAGCGTCCGGCGCAGCTCAGCGTAGGCCTGGACGCCCAGGTGGGGCTGGCCGGCGCGCGTGTGCAGCCACATCAGGGTGCGGCAGGCCTCTTCGTTGTAGGGGTCCAGGCGGCGCCAGCGGGTTGCGGCGGCGATCCCGGCCCGGTAGTCGCCGGTCTCTAGCTGGTAGGCGGCCAGCAGCCGCAGGCCCTCCAGCGCCAGGTGGCGCAGCCGCTCCCGCTCCAGCGTGGCCCACTCCTCAAAGCCCTGGCCGTCCCGCAGGTAGAAGCCCTCCAGGAAGTCGCCCCGGTAGAGGTCGAGCACCGCCCCGAGCTGCCGGGCGCGGGCGGCGTCCAGCGGCGTCAGCCGATCCAGCCCCAGGCTGGCGTAGCCCTGTTCGAACGCGGCCACGTCCAGCCAGTGGTCGCGGCCGCGGTCGAAGGTCAGGGTCTGGCGGTTGACGATGAGATAGTCCCCCAGCTCGCGGCGCAGGATGGTCAGCACGGTGCGCAGATTGGTGAGGGCTTGCTCGGCGGTCCGCTCCGCCCACAGCAGCTCGGCCAGTTTCTCGCGGGCGACGGGACGGGGGTTGCACGCCAGGTAGATCAGCAGCGCCTCGGCCGCGCGCGAGGGGAACCCGGCGATCACATCGTCGCCCAGGCGGATTGCCACGTCCCCCAACAGCGATATGTGCAACGTTTGAGCCATCGTGCGGGCCTCCTGCCGCCGCCGGGCTCTTAACCGCAAAGGCACGAAGGCACAAGGCTTTCAAGGTCTTGGTGTCTTCGTGTCTTGGTGGTCAGAAAACCTCTCGCCATGAGAGCAAACGTCGCCGGGAAACGGTGCTGGTCTAAGCGTTTCCTAAGCGTTCGATCGGTAGACTATCGGTGAACTTGCCTCGCGGTGCGATCCTGGTGCGCTCCGCGTGGCGCGGCATTATAGCACCCTGACAAAGCCAGGGCCAAGTCACGGAGCCGACTTCTCAGGAAAGACATCATGGCCAACTACCACGCTTATCTGGTCCGCCTGTGGCGAGACGACCGGCAGCAGCCCTGGCGGGCCGAGCTGGTGTCCCCGCGCACGGGAGAAGCGGTCCGCTTTGGCACGGCCGAGCAGATGTTCAGCTACATGCAGGAGCAGATGGCGGCGGACGTTGACCCGCCGCCCGAAGACCTCAGACGTGGCCAGGGGCTGAAACCGCCTGGCTGAAGATAGACTGGTCCAGTCTCGCAGACTGGACCAGTCTGGACCGCTGGTACGTGGACTACGCCATGCTCTTGACGATGGGCGAGGCATCGGCGTGGGACAAAGAATGTCGCCAGGCGTTTGCCGGGCACTCGCGCAGCCAGGACCCTAAGGTCAAGGCAGCCATGAAACAGCTGGCCGAGCGCTTGCAGCAGGCGAGCTGGGTCATCGTCGAGTCATACGAGTGGGAGTCGGGGTTTGACTAGTCGTCGCAAGTCAGTGTTTGGTGGCGACGGTCCTCCCGCCTCGACCTTCATGGATACAGGAGCGGCGGCGGTGTACACCCGTGCTTCTGTCAGGTGCGGGCGGTCAGCGCGGCGTACGTGGCCTCCGCGGCGTCCAACCGGGTAGGCAAGTGGGGCTATCCCCTGCTGCCGGGAGGCCTATCACCTGAATTTCTGCCACGAATTGCACGAATGTCACGAACTGGAGCTCAGAAAATTCGTCCAATTCGTGCAATTCGTGGCCAAAAATCAGCCTATCACGACAAGTCTAGCTAGCAAGGAGTACACGATGTCCATCCAACGAACTCTCGTAAGTATTCTCGCCCTGGCGGCGCTGACGGCGCTGCTGGCGGCATGCGGCGGCGGGTCGGCCGGCAACCCCAGCGATCCGCTGGACGGCTGGATCACGTTCAAGGCGCCGGACGGCAGCTTCACCGTGCGCCTGCCCAAGGAGCCGGAGGTCGAGACGCAAACCATTCCGACCGAGGCCGGCGACATCGAGATGGTGTTGTACACCGCGGAGACGCGAGACCGGGCCGCCATGCTCACCCACAACGGGTTTCCGGCCGCCATCGTCGACTTGATCGCCGCCGGCGACGCCACGGTGATCCAGTCCATGTTGGACAGCGGCCGCGACGGCGCGGTGGCCAACGTGTCGGGCACGCTGCAAAGCGAGAAGGAGGTGACCGTGGCCGGCTTTCCGGGCCGCGATTTCACCTTCACCGTGGAAGCCGGTCAATCCCCCACGGGCAAGGGCATCACCGGCACCGCGCGGGCCGTCTTGACCAAGGATCGGCTGTACCAGGTGATGTACCTGGAGGCCACGGACAAGGCCGACCCCGCTGTGGCGCAGGCGTTCCTGGAGAGCTTTCAGCTGGCGGGCGGGCAATAATAGGCTGGTCCAGTCTCGCAGACTGGACCAGCCTGGTCCGATCCGCAGATCAGCAAAGGACAAGCGCACAAAAAGAGCCGGGTTCGCTCAGCGATGCGAACCCGGCTCCTTTTGCTTTTGCGCACTGCGCACCCTCAGCCCCCCACCCGCAGCAGCGCGGCGTAGAGGTCCTGGTCCAGGGCGCCGTCGGTCTCTTCGGCCGAGACCCACACGGGCCGGCGGCTGGACGGGTCCTGCAGCGCGACCGAGGGGCTTCGACCTATCGGCTACAAAGAGCAAGTCGAGAAGCTGGGGAGCCTCAGCGGAGGAACTCCTCCACCGTCAGGCCGGCCTCGCGAATGATGGCCGCCAGTGTACCGCGCGGGATGGTGCCGGGGTGATTGGGTACCGTGGTGCGCCGATGGGCTATCGGGTTGTACCAGATCTGGTGACTACCTTTCGCCTGGCGATCGAATTCAGATTCCCGGCGGCAAGGGATCGCCATGTTCCACGTAGGACTCGATCAGCTTGCGCGCAACATCCTGGGCGATCTCGACGGTCTCCGCAATCGTGCGGCCCTGGGCAATCAACCCCTGGAGGTCGTCGCTGGTCGCCAGTTAGCCGCCCTCTTCCAGAGGCTCAATGGTGATAGATAAGGTCAACTCATTCATCAGGCCACTCCATCTCGCTCGATCCTGGAGAACGCTTCCGGGCCTCTGCCAATTAGCGACCTGTTCTACCACGGCGCGGGAATTCCTGCCAGTCGCATTCCCGGCGCAGCGCAGGGCCAGCGCCGTGGCCAGGGGCAGCGCCAGCCGGGCCTTGCCACTGCCGCCTGCGCCGGTGAGGATGACCAACTGCGCCTGTACCTTTCGCGCCTCGCGGCGCCGGCGGACTCGTGCATTCGCGGCAGCACTCCTGGACGGCAGTCCGACGCCATTACGCGATTGATGCAGATCTACATTGCGATCGGTTCAGTTGGGCACTCTTAGCAGATAGTCTGCGGCTACCTTGGCCTCATGTCCCGGATACCCTGAAGATGTCCGCACTTGCAGCTTTTCTGCCCACAGCATGGATGACCGGTGTCCGGGGACGGAGGTCAATGGTGAACAGAGGCGCTATTTCTTCCACCGCTCTCGCATGACCTGCATTCCAGCTGCTAGGATGGCCAGAAGGAACAAGAGACCTATGACCAGTGCAAGAGGACGCGATTGGAGCAGCGGCAGCAGGTACCATCTCAGAGCGTCCCCTGCGCTGGAGATCAGGACGCCTAGCAGCGCCAGCACACCCGCTAGCAGAAGTCCGGACAGGATAGGCCTGACGCGCTGTAGCCGCGCCTCAAAGGGCGTGGGCCGAAGCAGGTCCTGCCAGGGGGATTGCCGGACACGCCAGGCTGCCTGAACCTGCAAGACTGTGCCAAGACCTCTTGGCGCGGCAGGCGGCAAGAACGGTCGGCTTGTCTGCCGGCTCGGCTACCCCTTCGGCTGCGGATGCGCCCGGTACCAGGCCACCGTGGCCTTGATCGCCTGCTCGATGGGCGTGGCTTTGACGCCGAATGTCCGCTCGAACTTGCTGCTGTCCACCACGAAGGGTTTCTCGAACTCGTACATCATCTCCACGCTCTCGCGCGCCTCGGGGATGAACAGGCCG
>DAOUBX010000129.1:0-24899 GCA_034432445.1 Anaerolineales bacterium | reverse complement strand
GTAACTACTCAGCCATAGGTGCCGGGCATTTGGACTCTGGTTTGCAAACGTGTCTGCGAAGCCAACCTAGGTCGCAAATCGCTTACAAGTGCCCGGCACCTGAGCAGTTACGAAAAAGCGTCCCTTTGCTTGCGGCAAAGAGACGCTTTGGTTCTGAGTGAACGACATATGCGCCGCAGCACGTGCGCTACGGTGTGTCGCTTAGCGCTGCATGTGGCGTCCGACGTGCTCCAAGAACTCGGAACGTGTCTGTGGGTTGTGCTTGAAGCTGCCCAGCATGGCGCTAGTCGTCATACGGGTGTTGGCCTTCTTAACGCCGCGCATCGCTGCACACATGTGGTGGCCCTCCACGACCACGGCCACACCCTGCGCATCGAGGGTTTCGTTGAGAAACTCGGCGATCTCTTGCGTCATGCGTTCCTGCACCTGCAGGCGACGAGCGAACATCTCGACGATACGCGGTATCTTGCTTAGCCCGATCACCTTGCCGTTCGGGATGTAAGCCACGTGGACCTTACCGTAGAACGGCAGCAGATGGTGCTCGCACAGACTATAGAAATCGATGTCCTTGACCAGGACCATCTCGTCGTAGGAAACGTCGAAAACAGCGTCGTTGATCAGCGCTTGTGGATCGACGTGGTAGCCGGAGGTGAGCTCGGCGTAGGCTTTAGCGACGCGTGTTGGCGTGCGCTGCAAGCCTTGGCGCTCCGGGTCCTCGCCGATGGCCTCCAAAATTAGGCGCACCGCACCTTCGACAGCCGCCTGTGGGTTCTCCGGCGCCTGATCGATGGGCAAAGTTGCCACGCCTACGTTGGCTCCATTGGTATGCCCA
Source organism: Anaerolineales bacterium (assembly GCA_034432445.1). Lineage (GTDB taxonomy): Bacteria > Chloroflexota > Anaerolineae > JAAEKA01 > JAAEKA01 > JANWYQ01. Next base: position 24,067 of record DAOUBX010000129.1, on the reverse strand, counting down.
TTGCTATGGCCGTTCCTGTGGCCGTTAGTCTGGAATTTCTGCGTCAGCAGGTCGTAGTTCTGGTGATTGATTGTGAGAGGTGCCATTACTCTTATCCTTTCAAGGACTGCGCTTGCGATGCACAGGCAGATGAAGTTGCAAAAAAGAAGTAGACTTTTTGTTTTGCTTTTGACTAGGTTTTTTAAACAAACCTGTTGCAGTATACCGACTGTTGTCCAGTTTGCATGTAGGCTTGACCACATTTGCGCCGTCTAGGCCCGCACTGCTTGCGCCTTTGCCCACGGACGATGTGTGCTAGACCATCGCCCTTTCCCCAGATATCGAAAGGTAGACTAACCATGAACACCGATCGCATCGAAATCCACGATCTACTGCTGCGCTGCATCGTGGGAATCAATCCTGAGGAGCGCGTCAAGAAGCAGGACGTCATCATCAACCTGACGCTGTACGGCGACCTGCGCCAAGCCGGTGTCAGCGACGACATTCAAGACGCCATCAACTACAAGAGTCTTACCAAACGCATTATCGACCACGTAGAGGAGTCAAGCTACTTCCTGGTCGAGAAGCTGGCACACAGTATCGCTGAGATCGCTATCCGCGAGTTCGGTGTGCAACGCGCCGTGGTCAGCGTCGAGAAGCCGGGCGCGCTGCGTTTTGCCCGCTCTGTGGGCGTGGTGATCGAACGCACAACCGCCGATTTCGACCTATGAACCGCGCTTATCTCTCGCTGGGCTCCAACATCGACAAGGAGCGCAACATGCAGGCCTGCATTCGCCTGCTGGCGCAGCACGGTCGACTTCTGGCGGTCTCTGCGGCCTATGAAACAGCGCCCATCGGCAACGTCGACGATCCCGTTTTTCTCAATGCCGCCGTCGTGCTGGAGACGCCGTTGGCGGCAGCCGACTTGAAGGCGCGTGTGCTGCGGCCGCTTGAGGAGCGGTTGGGACGCCAGCGCTCGAACGACCCCAATGCGCCGCGTCCGATCGATGTGGATATCTCCCTGTTCAACGACGCCGTGTTCGACCTGGGCAAGCGTCACATTCCAGACCCCGAGATCTTGCTCTACCCTCATATCGTCGTGCCCCTGGCTGAAATCGCCCCCGACTACCGTCATCCCGAGACCGGCGAAACTCTAGCCGAGATCGCCCAGCGCGTGGTCGCCGCCAGTCATCAGCGATTGCGCCGTCGCAACGATGTTTCTTTGTTAGCCGATGCACAACAAGATCCTGAGCCTACTTCCTCTATCCGCTGAACGCGCTGCGGCGGGCGGGCTGGCGGTGGGCGGCGTTGCGCTGACCGATCTGGCCGCGCAGTTTGGCACGCCGCTCTATCTCTACGACGCGGCAACGCTGGATGCTGCGGCGGCCGCTTATCGGGGCGCGCTGGCCGCGGCCTACCCTGGCGACTGGGAGGTGGCCTACGCTGCCAAAGCTTGGTTATGCACGGCAACGGCGCGCTGGGCTGCTGTGCAGGGGTTGGGATTGGACGTAGTCTCGGCCGGTGAGCTGGCTATCGCCTTGCGCGGCGGCTTTCCGGCGGAGCACATCCACTTTCACGGCAACAACAAGCGGCCGGCTGAGCTGCGCGCGGCGCTGGCCGCCGGCGTTGGCCGTATCGTGGTCGACCACAGCGCCGAGCTGACTACGGTCGCTGCGCTGGCCCGCGCACAAGGAATGCGCCAGGCGATCTGGTTGCGCGTGAATCCCAACGTCGACGTGGATACCCATGGACATACCCGCACCGGCCACGCCGAGTCCAAATTCGGCCTGGCGTTGGCCGACGGTTCTGCGGCAGCAGCTGCAGAACACGCTCTGCGGCTGGAGGGGGTTGAACTGCGCGGCTTGCATTGCCATATCGGCAGCCAGGTGCGCGATGCCACACCGCTGGTGGTGGCTGTGCACCGTCTATTGGACTTGGCGGCAGCGCTGTACCAGGCCACTGGCTGGCAAATGACTGAGCTGAGCCCGGGCGGTGGCTGGGCGGTGCCCTACACCCCCAAACAGGCTGAGGGACTGCCGGCTATTGACGAGTACGTGGCCACCGTCGCAGCAGCCGTGGTCGACGGTTGTCGGCAGCGCGGACTGGCGCTGCCCCGGCTCGTGTTAGAGCCCGGACGCAGCATGGTGGCACGCGCCGGCGTGGCGCTCTACACGGTGGGCGCCGTCAAACAAGCAGGCAGTGTGACTTACGCCTTCATCGACGGCGGCCTGGCCGACAACCCACGGCCGGCGCTGTACGGCGCCCGCTACACCGCGCTGCTGGCCAACCGTGCCAGCCCAGACTCGCCCCAACGTGTGCACATCGCCGGCCCCTACTGCGAGACCGGCGACGTGCTGATCCACGATAGCGACTTGCCCCCGCTGCAGCCGGGTGATCTGTTGGCAGTGCCGACCAGCGGCGCCTATCAGCTCAGCATGGCCAGCAACTACAACGCTGCGCTGCGGCCGGCCGTGGTGTGGGTGGAAAACGGCCAGGCCCACCTAATCCAGCGCCGCGAGACGGTCGATGATCTGCTGGTGCGCGACGCATGAGGAGCCGCGGTAGCAAGCACCGAAGCGCCTCACCGCCTGTCTTGATCATGCTTCAGCGCTCTGCGGCTTGAGTAGGCCGGAGGCCATGAAGCGTCCAACGCTTTCCAGCGCTTTGCGTCTCGGCAGCAGTCGAGTCTGGCTGAACGTGAATGCTTTGTTGACTAGGCCTGGGATGAACACCGGACCCTCACGGCCCAACGCGTCCAGAGTCGCCAGGGCCACCGGATCGGGATCCATCACCATCCACTGTGGATAGTTGGCCAGCGCGTCACCCTGAGTGGCCATCAAGCCGGGCGCAGCAACCAGCACATCAACCCCGCTGCCTTGCAGCTCATACCAGAGCGCCTCGCCCAGGGCGCGCTGAAAGGCCTTGTTGGCAGAGTAGGGCCCGGTGTATGGAGTGGTTATCAGGCCGGCGCCCGACGTGACGATCACAATGCCGCCTTGGGCGCGCTCGACCATGGGACGACCGTAGGCGTGGATCAACATCGTGTAGGCACGGGCGTTGATGTTCAGCATGGCCAGGTGCGTCGCCAGGTCCATCTCCATGATCGTGGGCGTGTCCTTAGGGGTCCACATGTGGTTGCACACCAGCAGACCCACGGTGAGATCGGCGGTTTGGGGCTGCAATTCGTCCAGAAAATCCTCGCGGCCCAGATCGAGCACGATGGGCCGCACTTTCACCACGTATTTGCGCCGCAGCTCGTCCGCGCGCGCGGTCAACTCATCCCCCAAGATATCGACTAAGACGAGGTTGAAGTTGCGACCGGCCAGGTGGCGGGCGAAGCTGTAGCCCAAGCCCTCGGCCCGCGCCGCGCCGGTGACCAGCGCCCATGGCCCGTATTGCCGCAGGTAAGCGTTGCCGGGGTCTGGCAGAACGTCGTTAGCTTGCCGCCTGCGTATTTGTTTCCACGCCAGCCCCGTCGTCGCTGCGGCCAAGGCACCGCCGACGGCCAATGGTTTCATCAACGTGCGCATCGTTTCCTCCTATTGCGACGCAACGGCCACTGCAAGCTCGGCGTCGTGGCCCGCAACTGCTTTCGCCTGACCTGCCAGCTCCCTTTGTGGCTTGCGACGATAGCGGACCACGGTCTTGCCCGGCCGGCTTGCGCCCAGTCCACGGTGTACTTGCGGGTGTCTGGTGACCAACGACAGGTCGAACTGCTGGAAGAGCAGGGCGGTGATCAGGGTCATCTCCATGTTGGCGAAGTTCATGCCTGTGCACTTGTGTGTGCCGCCGCCAAAGCCGATCAGCGCAAAGCGATCTTGCTTGTCCTCGGCCCGCCCCGGCGCATAGCGCAACGGGTCGAAGGTTTCCGGGTTTTCAAACAGGGCGGGCAGGTTGTGCGCCACATCCTGCGCGACCTGAACCAGCCAACCCTTAGGAATGACGTAGTCGCCTACCTCGATATCCTCTTCCACCGTGCGCATCAACAGATCGACCGAAGGCCGCATGCGTTCTACCTCGCGCACGGCCCAGCCGATGTGCTCGAGCTGCAAGAAGCGTCGCGGGTCGATATGCACACCGTAGGGAGCCACCTGCTTGATCTCCTCCTGCACCAACCGCAAATAATCAGGGTTTTGCAGCAGCAGGATGATCGTCCACGCAGCTTGGCCGGCCGTAGTCTCGTGACCGGCGAACATCAACCCCACCAGCAGATTGACGATCAGCTCTTGCTCGGCCAGCCGGCCATCGGGGTAGCGCTTGTTGACCAGGTCCTGCAGGAAGTCGTCGTAGCGCTCCGGGTGTTGCCGGCGTTCGGCGATCACCGGCTCGATGATGGCTTGCAGCCTGGCCTTGGCGCGGTCGCGGCGGATGAACTTAGGCAGCGGCAAGTTAGGCGGCAACAGCGGGTCCAGCCCCTTGGACAGGTCGCTGTACAGGTCCCAGAACTCGCGGCCAAGCTGTTGGTGCACCTCGCGGCCCAAGAAGCAGTTGCCGGCCACCTCCTGCACCAAGTGGGTGATCGCGCTCACCAGCTCGATCTCGCCGGCCTCGCCCAGGCTGTCCAGCCACTGCTGAATCACCTCCTGCATGACGTCGGCATAGTGCAACATCTTCTCCCGGCGAAAAGCTTCCATGACCACCGTGCGCTGGTCAAGGTACACCTCGTGTGGCGCCAAAAACAGCACCTCGCCGAACATGGCGCGCAGGAAGCGATATGGCTCCTGGATGCCGAGCTTCTTGTCGGTCTCCATGAAGAAGGTCCTTTGGTTCTCCGGGCCGATCAGAATGGCCACGTTTTGGTTGGCCAGCTTAATCGCAAACACGTTGCCGTGCTCTTCAAAGCCGCGACGCACCAGCGCAGTGCGATCGCGTCGAAACTCCAAGGCGTGTCCGAGCCCAGGGACGGCCCCCGAAACAAGTGGTGGCGTCGGTTTTGTCATAGTTGTGTCTCCTCTTTTTAACCTCGCTGCGCCTAACGCGCCGCGTTACGACCATCATACCCCCATATAGACCGCGGTGCAAGTAGCTTGCGTCACAAACCCAGCCTCGGCCCCGCTGCACAATCTTCCTGCGTGCTACGAGGCTAAGTACACGACCCGCATCAGGTGCAGTTCCTCGTAGGGAATGGTCCCGCCTAGCGCCTCGAAAATCGGCGCAAGGCGCTCTGCGCCGAGCTCGGCGAACACAGCCAGCACTTGCGCTTGTTGCTCTGGCGTCAACGTGGAGACCGCTCGCACGCGTTCACCGTCGATAACGCCGCCCGTGCGCTGGAAGGTCGCCAAGTGATTGATGATCGTGCTGCGCTGCAAGCTGTATTGCGCTTGCAACTGCTCCACTGAGTAGCCCGCGGCGAACAGCTCGCCGATCTCGACGAAGCGACGTTTAGGCATTCTTGCGGTCAGCGTCGCCGGCACGGGCGGCGCTTTGGGCTGCTCCCGCAGGCCGCGGGCTGCGCAGTACTCGCGGATGACGGCCAGAAATGCCTCGCCGTAGCGCTCCAGCTTGACCCGTCCCACGCCGTCGATGTCTAGCAACCGCTCCGGAGACAGGGGATAGTACGTGGCCATCTCCACCAGCGTGCGGTCGGAGAAGACCACGTAGGGCGGCACGTTGGCGGCGTCGGCCAGCTCGCGGCGCAGGGCGCGCAGGGCCTGGAAAAGGTCGGCGTCGTGGGGCGGGACAGCCGTGGGGGCAACCGTGGGCGCGGCTGCCGGCTGTTCAGGCGCGGCCACCAACACCCGCCGCTTGCCAGCCAGCACGTCGCGGCCAGCCGCCGTCAGCCGCAGCCCGCCATGCCCCATATCCTGCTCCAGCAGCCCTTCGGCGATGAACCGCTGGCCAAAACGGCACCATTGCCTGTCCGAGTGCTCGCGGCCGCTGCCGTGCACGGCCAGCCGGTCATGGCGGTGTTGCAAGACCTTTTTGGCCTGGGAGCCGCGCAGCACGTTGGCGATGTGCGACACGCCGAACATCTGGCCGGTAGCTTCGACGCAGCCCAGGAACTTCAACGCTTCGGCGGTTAGGTCGACCTTCTCACCGCCGGCCTGCTCCCGCCGGCAATTGTCGCAAGCGTCGCAGGTCGCGTCTTCGAACCGCTCGCCAAAGTAGGCCAACAGCGATGTGCGCCGACAACGAGTGGTCTGGGCGTAGCGTACCATTGCCTGGAGGCGGGCAGTCCGACCCGCGCGTTCCCATTCGGCGCCTTCCTCGATAAAATGCTGGATCGTGCCGACATCCGGCTGGCCGTAGAGCAGCAAACAATCGGCCGGCAAGCCATCGCGGCCGGCGCGGCCGATCTCCTGGTAGTAGCTCTCGAGGTCCTTGGGCAGGTTGAAATGCAGGACGAAACGCACGTTGGGCTTGTTGATGCCCATGCCAAAGGCGATCGTCGCCACCATGATGGCTGCGTCGGCGCGCACGAACCGGCGCTGGTTGTCGCGGCGCGCAGCGTCCTCCATGCCGGCATGGTAGGGCAAGGCCGGCCAGCCAGCCTCGACCAGCCGCGCCGCCAAGTTGTCCACCGTGTCGCGCGTAGCACAGTAGATGATGCCCGACTGGTTGCGGTGCGCGTCTAGGAAGTCCAGCACCTGTCCCAACCCAGCGGTGCGCGGCTGGCTGGCTAGGTAGAGGTTACGCCGGTTGAAGCTGGCCACGAAGACGTTGGCTTCAGCCAAGTCAAGCTGGTCGGCGATGTCCTGACGCACCCGTTCGGTGGCTGTAGCGGTAAAGGCCACACACACGGCCTGTGGGTAGCGGCGGCGCACCGGCAGCAGTTGGCGGTACTCTGGCCGGAAGTCGTGCCCCCACTGCGAGATGCAATGCGCCTCGTCGATGGTCAGGCACTCCACCCCACTTTGGTCGAGTAGCACCAGCGTCTCCGGCCGCAGCAAGGTCTCCGGCGCAGTGTAGAGCAGCTTGACCTGCCCGCGGCGCACGGCGTCCATGATCTGCACGTATTCGCGGTAGTCCAGCGTACTGTTGAGAAAGGCTGCAGGCACGCCCAAAGCGCGCAGTTGATCCACTTGATCCTGCATCAAAGCGATTAGCGGCGAGACAACTACGGTCAACCCGGAGAAGACAAGCGCCGGCAGTTGGTAACACAGCGACTTGCCGCCGCCGGTCGGCATCACGGCCAAGGTGTCGCGACGCGCTAGCACGTTGGCGATGATCTCCTCCTGCAACGGCCAAAATGCCTCATGGCCGAAGACGGACTTGAGAAGGGCGCGGGGAGAGGAGGCGGAAGGGGGAGAAGGGAATGGGGCGAAAGAACGGAAAGCAGGGGAAGAAGAGGGGAAGCCGGAGGAAGGGGGCGCAGCGCCGGTGACTTCGGCCCGGAGTTGCTGCAAGGCAGGGGGTGGCATCAAGGGATCAGCCGCAACAGGGGGGCGGATGGCGTCCTTGTCTTGTGTGGGCGCAGCGGCAACCGGAACCACGCCCACCTGCCTGGCCGACGCGCTGCTGCGAGGCTGCTCTGGTAAGAAGTAGCCGGAAAGTTGGACATAGCAGCGCAGCTCGTCAGTCGGGCGGTCGCTTGGCCGATACCAGCGCGACAGGGAAACGCGCACGAGGGCGCCGGCCGGAATGACCTCCAACGGTTCCTGAAAGCCGACAAATACCAACGTGCAGCCGCCCGCAGGCGTTGGGTAGTGATAGCGCAGCCGTTTGTTGTCATCGACGCGGGTCAACGGTTGATCAGGACGCCAGAACATCGTGCTGTAGGGCGGCACACCGCTGCGCTCGGCGATGTAGAGGGCGCCGCCGGGCGCCTTCTGAACCAATCCTTCGTAGAGTTGTTCGGCTCCGCCGTGCAATGGCGGCATGTGACGCTCGATGAAGTGTTCCGGTTTGCTCATCGGCCCCAGGCGACGGTTGCTACGCACCATCACATCCTCCACGTGCGGCGGTGTGACGTCCGCAAGCGGTTCACCGTGGATCTCCCAGACCTCGCCGACGTTGTATTCGCGATTGGCTCCCTCGTGGACATCGCCGTAAGCCGGGATCAAGCGCACGCTTTGGCCATCTAGCGTGATGCCACCAACACAGGCACCATTGCCCTGGCGCGTCTTGGCAACGATCAGTACTTTCATGACCAACAGACACTCCGATCAAAGGATCAATCCAGACGGATTGCGGTACATGGGCGCTGCGACGCATCCGGCCGTAACACAATCCGACGGACTGTGTTCGGGCCAAGCACCTGTTTGGCAGCATCGTCCCTGTAACTGGCCTGGGCAACAACGCATCAAAAGTGGCGAGCGAGCAAATATTCAGCTCTAGGTGCCAAGCACTTAAGGCTGCGCTGGCCAGGGCGTCTGCAGAGCCGGCTCAAGCTGTAAACCGGTTGCAAGTGCCCGGGACCTGAACAGTCACGCGAGCGAAACAAAAAAACACCTGCTGCAACTTCGCTCTTCACATTCGCTGAAAGAGGTAATTTTCTATGGCACTGCTATCTGAAAAAGACGCTGCTGTGGTACGTAACCAGTTGACCGAAAGCTTGACCAAGCCGGTGAAGCTCTTGCTGTTTACGCAGGAATTCGAGTGCATGTACTGCCGCGAAACGCGTCAGATCGCGGAGGAGCTGGCCGAGCTTTCGCCGCTTCTGAGCGTAGAAGTGCATGACTTCGCGGCCGAAAAAGCGTTGGCCGACGCCTACGACATCGACAAGATCCCGGCCATTGCTGTGCTGGGCGCCGGACAAAACGGCGAGGGCGACAAGGATTACGGCATCCGTTTCTTCGGCATTCCCAGCGGCTATGAGTTCGTGAGCTTGCTGGAAGCCATCAAGCTGGTGGGAGGCGGCCAGATGACCCTGAGCAAGGGCACGCTGGATAAACTCGCCCGGCTCGAGCACCCGTTGCACCTACAAGTCTTCGTCACGCCCACCTGCCCCTACTGCCCGCGGGCCGTAGTGCTGGCGCATCAGTTGGCCTTCGCCAGCGACAAGGTGAGGGCCGACATGGTGGAGGCAACCGAGTTCCCCCACCTGTCCTACAAGTACCAGGTCATGGGCGTGCCGCGCACAGTGATCAACGAGACCATCCACATCGAAGGCGCGGTGCCGGAGGCCATGCTGGTGGCCAAGTTGCCACTGAACTGATAGGAACTAACGAGGCGGCTTAGGCCGCCTTTTTTTGTACCCGCGCCAGGAAACGCTCTTGGTCGACGAGCACACGCTCGTGCGTTCCCTCGGCCACTTGCTCGGCGTCATCGTAGGCCGTGACGGCGAAGGTCAGCCGGCGGCCATCGATGGCCAGCAGGGCTGCGTGAGCACGAACAGTCATGCCAACCGGGGTCGCAGCGAGATGCTGCACGTCCACGCGCACGCCGACGCTGGTTTGGCCCGGCGGCAAGGCCGGCGCCAGCGCCGCAACGGCGGCTTGTTCCAACAAAGCGACTAGAGCCGGTGTGGCAAAGACAGGCACGGCGCCACTGCCCAGCGCCTGGGCGGTGTTTGCCGGCGCAACTACGGTCTGAACCGTGGCGCTCAGACCGGGCTGGAGGGAGGTGGTTGTGGCTGTTGGGGGATTCGTGGTATGCATCGCACAGCTCAGTAGGCGCGGTCAGAAGACCGGCTGCAGCAACGGCAAAAGTGGTTCAACACAAAGGCGGATCATGCGGCGCACGCCAGCAGGGGGACTTATGGCAGTGCACTAGCTTCCAACCATCGTTGAAGCGGTGAAACACACGCGTCTCGTTTTGTTGGGTGCGGGTGACGGTTGAACCGTGCACGGAGCGCACCAGCAGTGTGTAGGTTACGATGGCCGTGGCGCCGTACAATTGCACGCGCGGCTGCAAGACCTCGTGCTCTGTGCGGGCATCGTTGCCGCCGCCCAAAGCTTGGGCATGAACCAGAATCTCGCGCAGGTGAAAGTCCACGCCATCGATGCGCTGCGTGGTCACGTACCACTCAAAAAACGAGACATCCTCGGCGCACAGCCTGCGATATGCCTCGGCGTCGCCATCCCAAATGGCCTGCAGAGTGCGGTGCAGCAACGTCAAGATTTCTTCTTCCATAAGAAACGCGGACTCCTGTCGCAACGGTGTACCTAAGTAACCAACACCTGAGCTTCGCAGCGGCTAAAGAAGGCGCGATAGGCCGCAGCTTCGGCCAAGGCCGCCTTGAGCTGTGCCGCAATCTCACGCAGGCGCGCGCCGCCGCTGCCGCTGCCTGGCGCTAGCTGAACCGCGCCATCAGCCCGATAGGTGAGGGAGAGATGGCCGCGCTCGGCCAGCCAGTCCAGGCCAAGGCACACAGTCGACTCGCGCTGCGCCGTGGCGGCGGCCAGCGCGGCCACGGTGGTCTGGCCAGCGTTGGCGCGCAGCGCATGCTTGGTCAAGCCGGCCAGCCGCTGCAAAAACGCGTCTAGCCCGGCCGCCTGCGGATCAACCCCGAACAGATAGACGACGCGCGGCTGCACTCGCTGCAGAACCGTCTGCAGCTCGCTGCGTCCCGGTGGAGTCGTCCAGATCGCCAGGTGTGCGCACGTTGGCAGGGTGTAGCGGTCATATCCGTCTATGGCTTCAGCCGCGTCGCCTTCACGCCAGACGATGACATCAACATCGCTGCGCAAGGCGCGCAAGACGGCCAACGCATCGGCGCTATAGCGATGGTCAACAACCTGGATCGACGGCCGCAGCTCGACCGGCGCCTCGATGATGGGACGGGCGTCCCGCCACACGATCTGCACACCGGGCTGCCCCCGGTAAGTGCTGGCGCGCGCCTCATAGGCCAGATCGAAGCGCCCCTCAGGCGCAGGCCAGTTGGCGGCATCCCACCAGATCACCTCTTGGGTGTTGCCGTCGGCGTCGGCCACGGTCAACACGCGATGCTCCTTGGCGCGGCCGACCTGCTTCTGGCTGACGAGGTGCAGGTCACGCGTGGCTAGGATCGGCGAGGGATTGCCAGGGCCAAAGGGCGCTAGCCGCTCCAGGTCGATCACCAGATCGAACGAAAGATCGGGCAAGGACAGATAGCCGTCAATCGCGAGAACAGGCTCGGCAGGTGTGTCGCCAAGCATGCTTTGCACAGTCTGCGCCAGACGGCGTCGGAACTCCGGTATGCGTTCAGGCGCAATGGCCAGGCCAGCCGCCATCGGATGCCCGCCGAAGCCCGCCAGCAAATCGGCCTGAGCAGCGATAGCAGCTGTGATGTTGCACCCCTCCACCGAGCGGGCGGAGCCGCGCGCCAGCTCGCCCGGCGGCGCGGCGATGAGCACCGTGGGCCGGCGAAAGCGCTCCACAAGCTGGCTGGCGACGATACCGATGACGCCGGCCGGCCAGGCCGGATGGGCCAGCACGATGGCGGCTTGCTCGGCCAGCGAGGGATCGCGCTCGATCTGGGCCAGCGCGGCTTGAAACACCTGGCTGGTGAGCAGTTGGCGCTGGGCATTGAGGCCCTCAAGCTGCGTGGCCAGCACGCGCGCCCGACCTAGGTCAGCGGTGGTAAGGAACTCGACGATGGGGTTGGCGTCGCCCAGCCGGCCCAGGGCGTTCAACCGCGGGGCAAGGGCAAAAGCGATGTGCTCTTCATTCAGGTGTTCGGGGTTGATCTCGGCGTTGCGCAGCAGAGCTTGCAACCCCAAGCGGGGCGTGCGGCGCAGCTCGGCCAGGCCAAGCTGAAGCAGATAGCGCGTATCGCCGGTCAGCGTGGCCAGGTCGGCGACGATGCCCAGGGCCGTCAAGTCGAGGTACTGCCGGGAAGTCTCGCTGCGGCCAAAGCGCCGGAGCAGCTCCTCGACGACCTTGTAGGCGACGCCGACGCCCGGCAGCTCGCGCAAGGGGTGCGTCGGCGGCAGGCGTTTGGGATTGACCACTGCGTGGGCGTCAGGCAGCGCCGCGGGCAAGTCATGGTGATCGGTGATCAGCACATCGACGCCCTGGCCGCGGGCGAAGGCCACGGCGTCGTGCGCAGCTACACCGGTATCACAGGTGAGGAGCAGGTCGATCCCTTGGCCGAGCAGCCTCTGCAAGCCAGGGAGATTGACTCCATGGCCTTCGTCAGCGCGCACAGGGATGTGGTAAATCACCGTCGCGCCCAGGCTACGCAGCGCCTCCACCAGCAGCGTGGTGGCAGTCTGACCATCGACGTCGAAATCGCCCCACACACCGATCGTTTGACCCTGGTCAATTGCCTGCGCCAAGCGCACCGCGGCAGGCTCCATGTCGGGCAATTCCAGGGAGGAGGCTGGGGCGTATTGTTGTGGGTCAAGAAAGGCGCGCACGGCCGACGGATCTGTCAAGCCGCGCTGCGCCAGAATCTGCGCGATCAGAGGGCGTCCCTCGGCAGCGGCTTGGAGGTCGGCGGCAGGTGCACCGGCCCACGGCTCAAGCCAGCGCGTCATGGCACACCTCGCGTTGCTTGGCGGCGATCTCCTCGCCATGGTAGGTCGTTAGCCGTCCTGTGCGGATCCCAGCGCAGCATGGAAGTGGCCTCAATAGGCGATCTCTGCTATCTGCTCGAAGTCGATGTCCAGCGTCAAGTCGACGGCGCCGGCGGCTTCGTCCTCCAGCTCGTCGAGACGGCCGGCGCGCAGGCCGCGATCACACAAGGAACGGTAGACGCAGAACCGGCACCGTTCGAGGACGGGCGTCAGCGGCCAGACGGGCTCGCTCTCAGCCAAGCGCTCCATCTCATCGACCAGCGCCAGCAGGTAACGGCGGTTCTCCTCGTGCAAATCGGCGCTGTAGGCAAAGCGCTCCGGCTGGTCGGGATAGTCGGCGAACCAATAGACCATTTCCACCTGTTCGGCCGGGATGGGCTGACCGTCGTTGAGATAAGCGCCGGCCTCCACCAGCACAAAGGGGTAGACGCGCGTTTGTAAGCGATTGGCCAACCAGGCGCGGGCAGGGCGTCGCCGCGCGGTCTTCCAGTCGAAGATGAGCGCCTGTTGGCCAGGAGCATGCACAACCAGATCGTACTTGGCCAGCAGCAGATAGTCGGCCAGCGAAGCGGAGAGCACGAGCTCGGCATGGCGGGCACCGGCCAGGTCAGCGCGGACGGGAGCGCTCGTTGTGTAGTTGCGCCACCAGCGCGCCAGGTCGGCGTCTGCAGGCAACGCTTCTGCCATCTGAGTCAGGCGCGCGGCCGGCACGCCCAGCAGATGTTGCTGGATCATGCGGTGAAAGGCCTCCCCTTGTTGCAGATGCCGCTCGTTTTCCAGCGCAGGCTCGACGGCCAGCGCAGGCCACGCCTGATGCAGTACATGGCGCAACTGAAAACGCCGCCGACAGTCTACGAAGTCCTGCAGGCTAGCTTGGCTGAGTTGCAGGTCAAAAGGGAGGAACGCCATGGCTCACTTCACTCGGTACGCTTCTGGATGGAGCTGGTTCGACAGGGACGCAACACGCCCTGAAGACCATTGGCTGGATAGCTGCCCAGTGGTTGCGGTGCTGTCGACAAGATTATCGAGATCATACCACTGCGGGTCGGAGAAGCAAAACGCGGTGGAGGGATGAGCGGGTGACCAAAGCGATAGCAAAGCATTGACCGGTTACTGTGGCCATGGTAGAATAAGTCGCAGCAGGCGACAGCCAATCAACGACATCCCGCACAAGGAGACCCATCCATGGCGCTCAGGCTTCCCTCCGGCTGGGGCATTGGCATCGAAAAACAACGCTTTCGCGCGGCGGAGCGCATTCAGAAGGCGCTCGACCTGCTCGGCGCCGGCTTCGACTGGTGGTACGACTGGAGCCACGACTCCCCGCTGGCAAGCGACCCGCGCTACATCCCCATGTCCTTCGGCTATCGCGTGCGTGAAACAGCAGCCGAAGTGGAATACTTCCGCGACAAGCTGGTGCTCTTCATGAACGAGCCGGAAACGCCGCTTGTGCCCAGCCTGACGCCAGAGCAGGCCGCACGCTTCACCCAGCGCCAGATCGAAGCCATCTGGCGTTACGACGTCCCTTTCACCTGGGCGGCGCCCAACTGCAATGTCAACGACATCAACTTGCCCTGGCTGTATGCCTACGCCGAGGAGCTACGTCGCATCGGCCTCCAGGCACCGCCCTACTGGGCTTTTCACATCTACACCCCGCAGACCATCCAGCACTGGAACCACCTGCTCAACAACATGTGGACCTTCTGGAAAAAGCACGGCCAGGGCCATCCGATCGTGATCACGGAGGTGGCCGCTGGCCGTCATCTGGAGTCTGCGTCGCTGATCATGACCCTGGCGCGGCAGTTGCTGGTGGATGAGCGCATCCTGGGCGTGTGTTGGTTTTCGGCCGGGGCCGATTGGATCTGGCCCGGCGCGCAGTTGATCGACACATCGACGGACGAGTTTCAACTGACGCCGCTGGGTCGGCTCTTCGTAAGCCTGAAGTAACCGCGGCGGGTCAGACAAGGAGGCTTGATGCGCAAACTCATACTGTTGGCGCTCATTTTGCTGCTTCTGCTGGCGCTTGCCGGTTGCGCCGGCTTGTCGCCCGACGACCTGAGCCGCGAGTCGGGGCGGCAAGCCAGGCAGGTCGTGGACCAGCTACTACAACAGCTGGGGGAGTTCGTGGCCGGTTTTTGCGGCGCTGCCCTGGCGCCAGTCTCCCTTGTGCTTTTGGCGGTGGGAAGACCATCCAAGCGGCGCCGCTAGGCGTGCGCCAGCGCTTCCTTGAGGAACGCCTTGGCCACGTGCACCGGCACAGCCACACCCACGCCGGGGCCGGCCATGATGGTGTTGATGCCGACCAGCCGGCCCTGTGCGTCGACCAGCGGGCCGCCGGAGAAGCCGGGTCGCACGTGCAGGCTGGCGGTGATCCACTCGCGATCGGCGTTGCGCCGCCCCTGCCACTCGCCCCCCTCCAACAGCCGGCCGGCTTGCCTGGCCACGCCAACGCCGATCACCACGCCAGCCGTCACCGCCCCCACCACGCCCCACGGGTGCCCCAGAGCCAACACCAGCTCGCCGGGGCGTAACTTGGTGGATTCGCCCAGGGCAATGGCCGGCAAGGCCTTGGCCTCCACTGCCAGCGCTGCCAAGTCCAGCTCGCGGTCGTGCGCCAGAAGCCGCGCCGGCAACACACGGCCATCCGCCAGCGTCACGCTCAAGGCGCGCTGACGCACCACATGTGCGTTGGTAAGGATCAACCCGTCAGGGTGCCAGATCGTGCCCGCGCCGCTGCCGGGGGGCTGATCCATCGTGAACTCCCTCCCTCTACCGCTGACATTGCTCACCTGCACCAGACTGAGCCGTACCTGATCGACAAGGCCGGCGAGCTCGCCGTCAACCACTGCCAACACGTCCTTCATCACTCAAACTCCTTGCGCCGTGCGCCGGTTGATCTGCCCGCAATAGTTTCCGATCTGAGACCGCGCTGTAGCATCATCCAGCGGTTTCCTACCGATCGCCGCCCTCGCGCTCTCCGACCACGACGCTGATCTCCAGCACCTGGCCGCCGCGCACGATGCGCATGGGCACGGCCTGGCCGACGCGATCGCCGCTGAGCTTGGCCAACAGGTCGTCGTGGTGGCGCACGGGTTCCCCGGCCACAGCCACGATCGTGTCGCCCAGGAAAAGTCCGCTGCGCTCAGCCGGGCTATCCGGCACCACGCCGCCCACCAGTAAGCCCGTTTCCTGGCCCAGCGCTTGCTGCAAGGCGTTGGGCAGGCGCACGCGCTGGGTGCTCACGCCCAGATAACCGCGCTTGACGCGGCCATGCGCCAGCAGAGTCTCGACCACACGGCGCAGCGTCACCACCGGCAAAGCAGGGCTTACCCCGCGCAGCAGCGCCGAGCTGTTCATGCCCGCCACGCGGCCATCGACATCCACCAGCGGGCCGCCGGAGAAGCCGGGATACATGACTACGTCGGTCTGCAGGTAGCGGTCGATGGCGCCGCCGGCGGCGGTGCGCCACGCCTGCCCCAGCGCGCTGACCACACCCAAGGTCGCCTGCACAGTCTGGCCAGGCCGGCCCAACGCCAGAACGAGCTGGCCGACGCGCAAAGCCTCAGCCTCGATCCAAGCCGGCGTTCGGAGGCTGGTTGCATCTGCACGCAGCAGCGCAATATCGGTGGTGGGGTCGCGGCCTACGAGGCTGGCGGAGACGCTGCGGCCATCGGGTAGTCCCACGCTGATCTCGTCGTCGTTCTCCACGATGTGATGTGCCGTCACGATCAGCCCATCGCTGTTCCACACAATGCCTGTGCCCGGCATACGTCGCCGGGCGTCCACACGCATGACGCTCTGGCCTGCCGTTTCCACGGCGGTGGCCAGACCGTCGGATAGGTTCTGCAATACGCTTGCCATGTTGTTTTCTCCTTGCTCCAGTTATCCGGCAACTGCCCGTTGCCGCAAAACAACGATCGGTCTATCGTCTCCAGTGTACATCCGGCGCTTGTCCCAGACATCCGCTGTTTGGAGAGCCAACGACCTGGAAAAATGGGGAGGTGGGGAAAGCTGGGGGGGGAGGGAAGGAACGGGGGGGAAGGAAGGACAGGAGGGAAAGGAAGGAGAGGCGGAAGGGGGAGGAGGGAAACGAAGGGAGGTGGGCAGAGGCGGAAGGGGGAAGAGAAGAAGGGGAAGGAGGGAAACGAAGGAAGGTGGGGGAAAGAAGGAAGGGAAAGAATAAGCGGGCGAGAACAAGCAGAGGCGAGTTAGAGCAGGATAAGACCCAAACGCGTGGCGCGGACGACGGCGTCGGTGCGGCTTTGCGCGCCAAGCTTGCCTAGGATGGCGTTGACGTGGAACTTGACGGTGTGGTCGCTGATGCCGAGCTGCCGGGCGATGGCCTTGTTGGGCAAGCCCTCGGCCAGCAGTTGCAGGACCTCCAGCTCCCGCGGGGTCAGCTCCTCGACCAACGGCTCACCGAGCGCGCCGGCTGATGATGGAACAACCGCGGACCCAGCAAAGCTACGGTCGAGCACGAGCAGCCCGTGCGCAGCAGCGGTCAGCGCAGCGGCCATGGCTGCCGCGTCGGCAGCGCGCGGCAACAGTCCGGCCGCGCCGGCCTGCCAGGCTGTGACCGCCAGGCGCTCGAGCTCGCCATCCATCGGCGCCAGAGCCACGACCGGGGGCAGCTCCTCTGCCAGATCGGCCAGGCGCGCCGTCGCCATCGCCGGGTTCCAACCCAGGTCCCATAGCACCACGTCAGGCTGCCCAGCCTCCACCTCAGCGGCTAGGTCGGCCTGGGCTGCGGCTTGGCCCACCACCAAACAGGCGGGTTGCGCGGCTAACACCGTGGCCAAGCCGGCCCGCGCCAGGGGATCGTCGGCGACGATCAGGACCCGTGTGGCGTCAACGCTCAGCGACATAGGCCACCCACTCCTCGGCGTCGTAGAGGTCCAAGTCATCCCAGGCAAGGAAAGCTCGACCTTGGCTGAAGCCGCACTGCCGCAACAACGCCAGCATTTCGTCCGTCTCCCAACCGTTGTCGGAGAGCCCGATGGTTTGCAAGCGGCAAGTTTCCAGGTCGATGATGTAGAAGCGATCGATTGAGGCGCGTTGTTCGGCATCCCAATGGCGTTCGCCCAGACAGAGGAACGGCTTATCTCCCCAAAGCCCTGTGTTGTCGGTGAACCACCAGTTGCTGTCGGTCTTGTCGATACGTGCAAAGTCGAGCAGCTCCAAAGCCAGCCGACCGCCCGGCCGCAAAGCGGCCGCTGTTGCGGTCAAGAGCTGACGCGCTTGGGGCCGCGTGAACACCGCCAACTGACCGTAAAGGAAAAGCGCAGCATCAAACTCGGCGCCGGCTTGCTGCGGCAGGGCCGTCCGCACGTCGGCCTGGATGAACTGGCAACGCAGCGCTACACCGCGCGCGTCGGCCAACTCGCGCGCATAGCGGATGGCGGCCGGGCTGAAGTCGATGCCGGTGACGTGTGCGCCGCGCGCGGCCAGCTCCACAGCGTACAGCCCGGGGCCGCAAGTGATGTCCAGGACACGCGCACCCGCATGCAAGTCCAGTCGTGTCCACAGCCAGTCGATCTGGCGCAGGATCTCCGGCTGTTGCCGGCTGGCTGCGCCATGGCTCTGGTCGAGGTGCTCACGCAGCATGCGCTCGCTGAACTCGGGGTCGTCCCAGGGCAGGTTGTCACCGTCACGCCAAGGCTGGGCCGGCTGCGGCCGGTAGTAAATTCGCCACAGAGCGTTGCGACACGAGTCTGCGTCGTTGTTAAACATAACAAGGAACCTTCACCAGGGATGCGCCGTCTTTGCGCGCAGACCGTTTCTCAGCGCGCTGTTGCGGCGTCTACAGTAGTGATAGCTAGACAAGAGTCTACGCCAGACGTTTGACCGAATCAACGGCTGCGACTACAATTAGCGCAAAGTCACGTCTCTCACGTCGGTTCAGCCCCTCACACATGCGAACGCAGCGCACTTCTCTTTCGCTTCGTTACACGGGCAGCGCAGGCGCGTTGCGCCGGCGCCTTTGGTCGCGCGCGGGGCTGGTTATGCTTGCTGCGATTGCGCTGTTGTTGCTCTCTAGCCGACCCACTGCGGCCGACACTACGCTGCCGCAAGCGAAGCAGCGCCATCGCGTGTTTCTGCCGATGGCCGTGTCTAACCCGACAGCGCTGCGTGGACACGGGGTACTGCCGCCGGCCGGCCAGCCGGTGACCTACGTGCTGCGCGAGGGCGACAACCTGGCCGATCTAGCAGTGGAGCTGGGCCGCGATGTGGCGACGATGGCCTGCGTCACGCCTTCCGGCATCTATCCGCTCAGCCTGCTGCGCCCGGGCCAGGAGATCGTGATCCCATCGCCTGAGTATCTATGCCACGTGGTGGTTCCAGGTGACACCGTTGCCTCGATCGCCGCACAGTATCAGGTCGATCCGGCCGTGCTGCTGGCGCTGCCTTGGAACGAGTTGAACGGCATCGACGCGGTGCTGCAGCCGGGTCGTCGCCTGCTAGTGTTCGGCGGCGTACGGCCCGAAGCGAGTCGGCCGGCCGCGCCGACGCCGACCCCTGAGCCAACGCCAACCGCAGTTCCAGCAGCCACGCCGCCTCCTGCATCAGCAGCCGCGCCGCCGATCTGGCCTTATGGCGATGGCCACTTCATCTGGCCGGTGCAGGGCGAGATCTCGCAGACGTATGGCCCACGCCACCGTGGCCTCGACATTGCCACCGCTTTCGGCCGCGAGGTGGTCGCCGCCGACAACGGCACGGTGGTCAAGGCCGGGTGGACAGACGTCGGCTACGGCTTGCGGGTGGTCATCGACCACAACATCGACTACATCACGCTGTACGCTCACCTGAGCGAGATCTATGTCGAGGAGGGCCAGGTGGTCGAAAAGGGGCAGGTGATCGGTCGGGTCGGCTCCACAGGCAACTCCACCGGCCCCCACCTGCACTTCGAGCTGCGTGACTTTGGCTACCTGATCGATCCACTGCGGCTCTTGGAAGAAGAGTAGTATCTTACCAAGGGGGCAAAATCGGGGAAGCGGCGCTTGCGCCCACCCGGCCACCAATCTACCAGTCCACCGATCTACCGTTCCCCTTCTTTCTGCGCCACAAAGATGATCGTGTGGGGGATGATCTTGACCATCTCCACCTCGTAGCTGCCGGCCCAGCTCATCTCCTCGGCGCGGCTGAGCTGCGGCTCCGGCTCCAGAATGCGCTGCACATGCAGGCGGGCGGCGTGCAGCAGGCCCACCCAGTCGCCGACCGTGCGGTGGAAGGAACGCATCCATTCACCGCTGTCGCTGAAGCGCCACTCCAACGCGCCGCGGCGCCAGTAGCTGCGCACGGCCACCAAGCTGTCCTCGTCGGCTTCCTCGTCCCAAAACATGGTGCGCACGGGGTGATCCAGGCTGAACACAAGCAGGCCGGCCGGCGCCAAGACGCGATACACCTCGGCCAGGCAACGCTCGATGTCCGCCACGTAGTGCAGCGCGTAGGCCGAGAAGACCGCGTCGAAGCTGGCGTCGGCGCAGGCGCTCAGATCGCTCACGTCGCCTTGTTGCCAGGCGACTGTCACGCCCTGCTGCGCTGCCAACCGGCGGGCAAAGGCCAATTGCTCGTCGCTCAGATCGATGGCCGTGACGAACGCGCCCTGGCGGGCGAAGGCGATGCTGCACTGTCCGCCGCCGCAGCCCAGTTCCAGGATACGCCGGCCCCGCACGTCGCCTAGCAAGCGCAGCTCGTTCTCCGTGGGCATCCAGGGGCCGTAGTGTGCGCTATCCGTGGTGATCCGGTGCTGCGCCTGATAGCGCGCGCTGGCGCGGTTCCACGCCGCGCGCATGTCGATTAGCCGCTTGCTGCTCACTGCGCATCCGCCTTTGCTCGCTGGCCCTCCGACTTCTGTCCCCTGATCTGCCTGCGCCTGCCCCGCTGCCCCTCTGCACCCTCCGACCCCTCCGGCCGCAGCCACAGCGTTGCCGCCGCTTGCGCATCGATTGCGGCGCGCGTCCAAAGCATCGGGTGTTGCTCACCCTCGCGCCACATGTCGATCATATCGGCGTAGTGGTCGCTGAGCGGCTGGCCCGATTGGCCGGTGGGCAGGATGGCGGTGGACTTGTCCCAGTCGCCCACATCCACCACCTGGCGATAGGTGGCGCTAACTTTGACCAGACCAAAGGGCAACTGCAAGTCATTGGCCGTCATCCACACGGTGTGCTCATCGCCGCCGACAGGAAATTGGCCGCGGTTGAAGAGGGCGCGCAGCAGGCGGCCGCGGCCGAGCAGATGGGCGAACTCGACCTGGTGCACCTTACCCCAAGCCCATTTGCGCGGGTCCTTGCCGATCAGCTCATACAGCGTGGCGGCAGTCCGCTTGAGCGCAAGGCGCAGCAGCTCATCGCGCGTGCGCGGCTGACCCGTGGCGGCATCGTGGAACCACCAACTTTGTTCGTTTTCTAACAGACGCGCCAAGGCCATGCCGGCCTTGCCACCAAAAGCCGAGGCGGCGAAGATCTCGCTGTGCGTTTGGCCCTTGTAGAAAGACCCCAAGGGCCCCAGCTTGTCACCAAACACGAGGTCGAGCAGGTGCAAGCGCATGATCTCGTAAGCTGCGGCGGCAAAGCTGTCTACGTCCACGCGCAAGTTCCAGGCGTCAAGCTCGCGCACAATGCGGCGCTCCATGGCCTGATCGCTGTCAACGAGTACCATGAAAGGCATTAGCGTCTCGGCCTCGACAGAGTAGACATCCATCTGCATCATGGCGAAATCGCGCACGCTGAAGCGTGGCTTGCTCTGCAACATGCGCTCGATGCGCAGCGCACGGTAGCCCGGCAGCCAGTCGGCGCCGAGAAAAGGCGCCTGTCCTGCGGTGTCGTGCGTCGGCTTGTTGTTGGCCGAAAGCAGGTAACCCCGCGACGGATTGAAGGCGCAGGGCAGGTCGTCGAACGGCACCCAGCCGTCCCAGGCGTGGCTGTCGTCCCAGCCGGGCGCCGGTGTCAAACCGTAGCCAGCGCGGCGCTTGGGCACCCTGGCGGCGTATTGATAACCGATGTTGCCTTGCACATCCGCGTACACCAGATTCAACGATGGCTCGCCAACATCGGCCAAAGCCCCACGAAAGCTCTCCCAGTCATGCGCTTTTTGCAAGCGCAACAGGCCGCGCGCGGCCAGGGAGGGGGTGTGCCCACTCCAACGCAGCGCCAAAGCAGGCAGCCCGGCGGCCTCCTCGGCCGACAACAGGCCGTCGATCAGGGGGCCGTGACGCGTCACAACCACGCGCTCGACGTGCGGCTCGGCTTGGCCGCGCACATTGATGCGCTCTTCCAACACCTGGGCTGGCTGCCACTCATCGCCACAGCGGAAAAGTGTGGGCTGCTCAGGGTGGCGCTGCTCGATGAACAAGTCTTGGTTGTCGGCCCGGCCGGCCGTAATGCCCCAGGCAATGGCCGCGTTGTGGCCGATCACCACGCCCGGCACGCCAGGTAGGCTGGCGCCGGCCACCTGCAAGCTGTCGTCGCGCGCGGTCAGGTGCACCTGGTACCAGAACGCCGGGGTACCAACCGACAAATGAGGATCGTTGGCCAGCAGAGGGCGTCGCGTCACGGTGCGGTCGCCGCTGACTACCCAGTTGTTGCTGCCGGCGCCGGCCGTCTGGCCAAACCATTGGGCAGCCGCTTGGTAGCTTTGCCGGAGCCGCGCTGCCAGTTCTGCCAGCGCCTCTGGATCGGCCGCGGCCGCGCCCGGCTGGATCACAGGATGATCGGCCGGATAGACGGGGTCCAGGTCAAGCACGCGCGGCACGCCCAGCTTCTGCCCCAGCTGTGCGCGCAGCAACTCGCCCTCCCAGTTTTGCCCCAGCGCCCAGCCCATCAGCTTCAGCACGCCGAGGGTGTCCTCAACCGTCCAGAGCTCCGGCTTGTAACCCAACAAGCTGAACTCGGCCGGCAGACGATAGCGATTGGCGGCGATGAAGGCGTTGACCCCCGCCGCGTAGGCTGCAAGGGCAGCGCGTTCCGCCGCGCCCAGGTGCGCTGCGTCCTGCTGCACGCAACGCCAGAAGCCGATGATGCGGCTCCAGCGGTCAGCCGTCAACGCAGCGATGCCGAAGCGCTCCGCCAGCGTGCCGCGGGCCAGCCGGCGGGTGTACTCCATCTGGAAGAGGCGATCCTGGGCATGCACGAAGCCCTGGGCAAAAAGCACGTCTGGCTCGTTGGCGGCGTAGATGTGCGGCACGCCCCAGCGGTCGCGCACGATCTCGACTGCAGCCGACAAGCCAGGCAGCCAGATCTCGCCCTTGGTCTTGGCCTGCGTCCGCTGCAGGATGAACCAAGCCAAGAACATGACCAAGGCCAGGAGCAGAGCCAGCAGAATCAGCACAGCGAGTGCGATGGTGTATCCGAGGTTCATAGTGGTCTCGCCGGGTCGGACGAGGGCGCATCAACCGGCGCGGAGTTGCTCAGCCAGGTTGGCCAGGCTTTGGCAGCGCACAGCAAAGGCACGCGCTTCGTGATAGAGCTTGTCCAGATACTGGTAGAGGTCAGGATCGATAAAGATGCCCAGCTCCGAAACGCCTTCGGTGACCCAATAGGTCTCCAGATTGGTCTCGAGCTTGGCCGCCTCTTGCGCCAGCGTCTCAAGCTGGGCGGCGATATCATCACGCATGGATGCGGTCTCCTCTCACGGCAGGGAATTGGTGCGGGCGCTCGGCGCTGCGCGCGGACGACTGTGGGTGGGGTCGGCGCTACGCACAGGTCGGCCCCGGCAATGTGCAAGGCGGTCACGTCTCGATTATAGGGAGCACGACACAATTGCGCAAACACTCACACCGTCTGCGCTCTTGCTGCTCAGCGCCTCATCATGGGGAAAAGGTGGCGCCGCGTGTGACGCCCGGTCATGCCTGCCAAGCGCTGCGCTGCTCGACGACGGGAGCAAAGCCTTCTGTGGCCAGGCGTTGTCGAATGGCGGCAACCGCCTGCGCCTCCGTATGAAACAAGATAGCATGGATGCCGAGAGCGGCGGCTGCCGCCACATTGACAGGCAAGTCGTCGACGAAGATGGCCTCCTGCGGCGCCACACCCAGACGCTCCAACGTCAGCCGGTAGATCGCCGGGTCAGGTTTGCGCATCCCCACGCGCGAGGAGTTCACCACCAGGTCGAAGCGGTCGAGGATGCCGAACTTGGCGTGCAGGATTTGCTCTTCCAGGCCGGTGCTGGCGTTGCTGAGCATGGCGATGCGCAAGGAACCGCGCAGGCTATCCGCAAACGCCAATAGTTCTGTGCTCAACCGCTCGTCGCGAAAGATGCGGCTGACTGCGCTGGGGTGGTCGGGAGAATAGGGAACGCCGAAGCGCGCATGCACACGGCGAGTGAACTCCTCTTCGCTGATGAGGCCTACTAGGGCCTGATGCCAATCGTCGTGGCCGAACAGGTCATCCATCAGACGTTCCACAGGCAAGCCGAGCTCCGCGGCCACGGCGCGCGCGCTGGGCGCATCGGGCGGCATGGTCACGATCACGCCGCCGAAGTCGAGAATGAGTGCTTTGATCATGGGTCTTCTTGTCGTTCCTCAGGCACTGTGCTCCAGCCGTGCCTGACAAGCTGAGGGAGCCTAGGCTTCAGCGGGTCACAACGCCAAACCCGGCCGAAGCCTAGACTCCGCACGCTACACAGACCTAAGAGACTGTTTGAAAAGCCCGGCATCGCCGGGATCAGAGGTTGAAACCATCTGGCTGAAAGTACGAAGCGGCCTCAGCCGCTGGTTT
>DAOUBX010000128.1:0-20306 GCA_034432445.1 Anaerolineales bacterium | reverse complement strand
TTTGTAGGCGATTTGCGACCTAGGTTGGCTTCGCAGACACGTTTGCAAACCAGAATCCAAATGCCCGGCACCTATGGCTGAGTAGTTACCTGCCCGGTACGAAAAGCAGGTTTTTGACACACCCTTTGCGGGGGGCTATAATCGATCGGCAAGAGATCAACAAGGCGGCGTAAACGCCGGAGGTAAGCGATGCCGGTTAGAGAAATCAAGCTGATTGGCGACCCTGTGTTGCGCCAGGAGGCTCGGCGAGTTAAGAAGTTCGACAAACGGCTGCATCAACTGCTTGACGACATGACGCAGACGATGCGCGAGGCGCCAGGGGTGGGCTTGGCCGCGCCCCAAATCGGCGTGTCAGAGCGCGTGATCGTGGTCGAGCTGCCAGAGGACGAGGATGATCCGCAGAGCGGCCGGCTCTACGAGTTCGTCAACCCGGAGATCGTGCGCGCCAGCAGCGCGGAGGTCGAAGGAGAGGAGGGCTGCTTGTCGATCCCTGATATCGTCGGCGATGTGTGGCGCGCCGAGAGTGTTGTGATCAGGGGCCAGGACCGCTACGGCAAGCCGCAGCGGCTGGAAGCGCGCGACTGGTTGGCGCGCGTGTTCCAGCATGAGATCGACCACTTGAACGGCGTGCTCTTCATCGACCGCGTGGAGGGACCCCAGAAGCTGCGGCGGCTGGTCAAGGTTGTCGGCGAGGACGGCAAGGAGCGCTGGCGCGCCGTGCCGTTGCAAGAGCTGGCTCCGGCGTAGCGAGCGCGCGCCCTCTGTGGAGTGACTGATGACAGACCAGGTCACCAATGTGGTCGACAGCATGAAGGACGCAGTCAGGCTGCGCTACGGTGCGATCGCTCAGGGTGTAGCGGCGACCGATGGCCTGACGCGCGGATGCTGCGGGCCTTTTCTTGCCCCTTCTCAAGGCGTGGCCGGTGTGGATGTCCTTCCTCTCATCGCTGGCTCCACCGGCTGTTGCGCGCCGGCTGCGGAGCCCACCGGCGCCCGGCGACTCTACGGCGACGAGGAATTGACGGGGCTGCCGGCTGCCGCAACTGCCGCGGCGCTGGGCTGCGGCAGTCCCACAGCCATCGCCGCCTTGCAGCCGGGCCAGGTCGTGCTCGACCTGGGCTGCGGCGGCGGCATCGATTGTTTCTTGGCAGCGCGCCAGGTGGGGCCCACAGGGCAGGTCATCGGCTTGGACATGACCCCGACCATGATCGAGCTGGCCGAGCGCAACAAGGCCGCCTTGGGAGCAGCCGCTGCCAACGTCACCTTTCAGCTTGGTGAGATAGAGGCCATGCCTCTGCCCGATGCCAGCGTCGATGTGATTATCTCTAACTGCGTGATCAACCTTTCGCCCGACAAGGACGCCGTCCTGCGCGAGGCTTACCGCGTCCTGCGTCCCGGGGGTAGGTTGGTGGTCTCTGACACCGTGGCCTTACAGCCCTTTAGCCCAGCGCTGACCGCCAGCATGGCGGCCTGGTCGGCGTGTGTCGCCGGCGCGCTGGATGTCCAGACATACATGGCCAAGCTGCAGGCCGCGGGCTTCACCGATGTGGTGATCTCTGGCTTGACGCCGACCGATTTTGGCCTCGGCGTCGACGCGGTTGATGGCCTGCAGGGAGGCGACCTGAAGCAGTGGCTGGCCAGCGCCCTCATTACGGCGCGCAAGGAGCCATAGTCCGGTGCCATCCCTTGACCACCGCCCCAATCTATTTCAACGGGGGGTCAAGCGCATCGTCGCCCTTGGGCCGGTGTCATCCCTGCTGGCGCCGCTTCTCCATCGCCTGGACAAGCCGGTGATTCGATGGACAGGCGGCGACCACTCCCTCACCAGCCTGTTGACCGGCCTGCCTGTGGTGACGCTCACTGCACTGGGCGCCAAGAGCGGCCAGCCGCGCAGCGTGCCGCTGCTGGCGATCCCCGACGGCGCTCGCTTCGTGTTGATTGCTTCTAGCTTTGGCCGACCGCAGCATCCCGCCTGGTACCACAACGTGCGCGCTCATCCCGAGGTGACGTTGACATTCGGCGCAACAGAGAGGCGCTACCTGGCGCACGAAGCCACGGGCGCCGAGCGGGAACGGCTATGGCAGATCGCTTTGGCGCGCTACGCCGGCTACGCCGTCTACGCGCGCCGCGCCCATCCCCGCCAGATTCCGGTCATCCTGCTCACGCCGCTGGACTAAGGAGAAGACATGCGCACCAGATGCCAGTGGGCCGGCACAGACCCACTTTATGTGGCGTATCACGACCTGGAATGGGGCGTGCCGGTGCATGACGACCGCCTGATGTTCGAGTTCTTGGTGCTGGAGGGCGCGCAGGCCGGCTTGAGTTGGTCCACGATCCTGAGGAAGCGCGCTGCCTATCGGGTGGCCTTCGACCAGTTCGATCCGGCCATTGTCGCCGCCTACGACGATGCTAAGGTGGCCGAGCTGCTGGCCAACCCCGGCATCGTGCGCAACCGGGCCAAGATCGCCTCAGCCATCGGCAACGCGCGCGCCGTGCTGCGCATTCAAGAGGAGTTTGGCAGCCTGAGCGCGTACCTGTGGCAGTTCGTGGGCGGCCGACCGATCCAGAACACCTGGCACAGCATAGCCGAGATACCGGCGGAGACGGCCGAGTCCAGGGCGATGAGCAAAGACCTCAAGCGTCGTGGCTTCAACTTCGTTGGCCCGACGATCTGCTACGCCCATATGCAGGCAACGGGCATGGTAAACGATCACACGGTGGACTGTTTTCGCTATCGCGAGCTGGGCGGCACGACCGCAGGACTTACCGGGACTGTGCGGCCGTTTACGTCACCGTGACCGCGGCCAGCTCCAGCCACTGCTCGCCCGGCTTAGCCAGCCGCCCATGACGTAGGCGGCCCTGAGGGGTCACGACCATGTACTGGTTGTCGATCCAGATCACCAGCCCCAGCGGGCCCTTGGGGGGTGTTGTGCAGTCGAGGACTACTTGTCCATCCACGAGAAAGCGCGCTGCTGTCAACCCCCACTCGATCACGTAGGTGTGCCAGGCGGTCATGTCCTGGGGGACCGGCGCTTCGCTGACGCCGATGGCGCGTTGGCCGATAGGCCACAGCCGACGATAGGCGGACTCGACGCGCATCAGCGGCACGGCGACCGGAATCGTCGGCGCCAGCAGCAAGAAGGGCCAGCGTGCGGCGTCGATCGTCGCCGCTTTCCAGCCGTAGCCCGGTGTGTGCAGATCCAGCTTTATGTCGGAAGGGGGCGAGGCGTAGAAGAACCAGAGCGCGCGCGGCAGGGCGGGCACGCGTTTTTCGGTCATCACAAAGGGATCGTTCCAGAAGCCGAAGCCAGCCGTGCCCAGCAGCATGCCTTGAGCCTCGTTGGTGGCTGCTGAACCGGAGTTGCCCTTCTCAGACTGACCCGCCGCGGTCTGCGACTGGCGCTGCCCTGAGGGGCCGGTGAGCGGCCTTGGTTCCTCCAACGCACTGCGGCCTGAGGTCAACTGCGGCTGCGCGTGCGAAAAGCGGGCCTGCACGGTTAGCGTCAACGGCGGCGACCAGAGGAAGCGCCGCCGCGGCAGGCCCTGATAGTCGTCGATCTGGGCGTTGCTGTAGCGGTCGGCCGTCGCGTCGACGTTCATCAGCCGCAGCGTGCCGCCGGTAAGCTCCAGCCGGCCGCCATCCAAGGCAGAGGTTCGCCAATGGTCCCCTATTCCCCGGCTGAAGTCGGCGTGCAGGCGGGTCATAGCTGCTTCTCCGCGACGATCACCGGCACCCGAACGGGCGGATCGTCGCGCAGGTCCACGGTCACAGCAAAGCCAAGCTGTTCAGCATGGCGCTCCCAGCGCGTCAGCGGCGACTCGGGGAGGGCGCCGAACACCAGCCGGCTGCAGCGACTCCACCATCCGTGTTCCATCAACACCACCAGCCCGGCGATGACCAGCCGGCCGCCCGGCTGCAAGACGCGGTAGATCTCCCGCAGAGTCTCTGCATCGAGAATGTACTCCGCCGGAAAGGTAGAGATCACGGTGGCAAACGCGCCATTGGCAAAAGGCAAGCGCTGGGTTGCGCCGCGCACCCGCGGCGTCCACAGCCCACGGCGCTGCATCTTGCGCGCCGTGATGCGCTGCATGGCCAGCGACAGCTCCAGTCCGGTCACATCCTGGCCTTGCGCAGCCAGCGTCAGCAGCAGCTCCCCGGTGCCGAAGCCGATCTCTAGCACCCGCCCGTCGTCGATGTAGTCCAACGCCAGACGCCGCCAGCGGTCCCAGCGTCCCCCGCTGACCAGCCAGGCGACGAGGTCATAGGCCCAGGCGAACTCGTTGTAAAGCCGGCGGGTTGCCCACAGGTAGAGGCGTGCCAGAGGAGACATGGTTACCCGGTCTGTGCTCGAAGGTTGAACATTCTCGTAGAGCGATCTGCCAAGATCAACCGACAGCGGGATGCCCAAGCGGACGACCTAATAAATTATGGAGAAGGGCTAGACGTGACCGCGGTCAATCGGCAGTGGCCAAGGTATGCAGGATCCCTTGCAACGGGATTTTGACCCAATCAGGGCGGTTGTTTAGCTCGTAGCCCAGCTCGTAGACAGCCTTTTCCAGCAGGAAAGCGTCGAGCAGGATGCGCAAGTCTGCGGGGGCGACGGGCACGAAAGGCGCGTCACCGGCCACGTGCAGGTAGGTTTGTAAAAAGGCGACCGATACCCAGGCGTGCCAGTAGCGCGTCCATCTCTCCAGAGCGGCTAGCTGGGCGGGCGGCAGCTCGGCTGTCCCTGTGCGGTCGAAGAAGGCGGCATAGGCTGCGTAGTGAAAGGAGCGCAACATGCCGGCCACGTCCTGCAGAGGCGACCGCTTCTCGCGTCGTGCGGCCAGCGGCCGCGCCGGCTCTCCCTCGAAGTCGATGATCATGAAATCCTGGCCGGTGTAAAGCACCTGGCCGAGGTGATAGTCGCCGTGGATGCGCGTGCGCAGGGCATGGATCGGCCGCTCCACAAGAACATCGAAGCGCCGCGCGATTTCTTGCTCATGGCTTAGCACGGTCGTGGCTTCGGGCTGCGCCGCCGGCGACAAGGCGGCCAACCGGCTGCGCAGCAAAGCCATGATCTGGGCGCTAAGGCCATACATCTCTTGTCGCAAGACGCTTTGAAAAGCGGTGTCAAACAGCTCGGGCGCAAAGGCCGGATCGTCCGCGCCGGAAGCCAACGCTAGGTGCAGCTCGGCGGTGCGCTGGCCGAGCAAGCGCGCCGCCGACAGGTAAGCGCCGATGACCTGCGCGGCGTGCTCCGGCAGCGGCTGGCGCGCCAACGTCAACAGCGAGTCTTGTGGCAATGCGGGCGGCGCCTCGACGGCCTGCGCGTGGGCCAACACACGATCGAAATAGTCGCTGAGGCTGTCCAGGGTGAAGCGCCAGGCGTCCCCCTGGTTGGGAACGAAGCCCTGCAGGATGGCTAGGGCCGTTGCGCCTGCACCGTCATCGGCAGGACGTTCTGCGCTCTCCTGACCGAGCTCACCCTGGGCTGTCTCCAGCCTGTGCAGATATTCCATCACCCCTGCCAGCGGCGGCACGTTGGCGAAGTCTGTCTGCTCGGTCAAGAATCGGCCAATCTCCACGTCCGGATTGATGCCGGTCTCCAGGCGCCGGAACAGCTTGAGGATCAGTCGATCGCCGTAGCGCACGGAGGTGTTGCTCTGTTCCACGCCCAGCAGTTGCGGCGGCAGGGGTGCGCCGTCGGGACGATACAGTCGCGCCAGGGCGCGGGTCGATGTCGTCACAAGCGCGCCCGCAACGCCCGGCACGCGCTGGGGTGTGGTGATCAGGTCGAGCAGAGCCTGGCAGAAGCGCGGCTCCCACACTGCGTCGTAGAGTACGCCGAAGCCTGCGGCTGTGCTCAGCTCTGCCACAATGGCTTGCGGTCGCGCCCAGCGCAGCATGGCGGCGTCGTCGCCTGCGGCAAAGGTCAGGGGCAGCGCATAGCTTTCCGGTGGGCCGTGGGCGAAGTCGACGCGGATGATGGCCAGTTGCGCTAGGTCGGCGACAGGGATCGTGTCCACCAGCGCAGCGGCTCGGATCGTGCGCGCCTTGGCGCCGAACCAGCGCCGTGGACGCATGAAATCCGGCAAGACCTGCTCTAGAGCAGCGGCAGCCGGATGATGCAAGACCGCTTGCCAGGGGCCGGCTACGGTGAGCAAGGGGAAGGTTGGGGTAGAAGTGGGATCAGGCATGGGGTAGCTCGCTTGCGGGGCCAAGGTGGGTGACTGGCACGCCGTCATAGGGCCGACGGCGTCGATGCGCATTGCGCTTAGAGGGCGGTGGTGACGTTTGATGCGCGTGCTGCGCTGCCGCGCAGTATGCCACAGGTTGTGGCGCAAGGCAATCCGTCGGTCGGCCCCTTGCGCTTGGCGATTGACCTTCCCTCAGTCATGCGCTATAATCGCCGTGACATGAGCGCCATCGACAAGTCCTTTGCACGGAGCTGCCGCCTGTGACACCATCTCCCCGCCGTTTGATCATCGCCCTTTCTGGCGCTAGCGGCCAGATCTACGGCATCCGCCTTTTACAGGTGCTGGCGGCTGCGCGAGCAGAAGGGGCCGCAGCCATCGAGACGCACCTGGTGCTGAGCGAGGCGGCCGGCATCACCATCACCCAGGAGACCGACTACACCCCGCGCCAGGTGGAAGCCATGGCCGACGTGGTGTATCGCCCGCGCGACATCGGCGCGGCCATTGCCAGCGGCAGCTTCGCCACGATGGGCATGGTGGTGGCGCCGTGCAGCATCAAGACCCTATCGGCCATTGCCAACTGCTATTCCAGCGATCTCACCAGCCGCGCCGCCGACGTGCAGCTGAAGGAGGGCCGGCCGGTGGTGTTGCTGGTGCGTGAGACGCCGTTGCATCTGGGCCACATCCGGTTGATGGCGCAGGCCGCGGAGGCGGGTGCAATCATCATGCCGCCCGTGCCCGCTTTCTACAGCCGGCCACAGACCGTTGACGACATCGTAGACGGCACAGTGGGCCGTGTGCTGGCGCGGCTGGGCGTGGAGAACGAGTTGTACTATCGGTGGCTGGGCGTGCGCAATGGTTGATGGCGCGCAACTGAGATGCCGTAGGTGGCGGGCACGTAAGTTAGGCGATAGCGTCCGGCACCTGGTTGGTTGGCGTGGTCGGCTGATGGCATGTGTGGCGCGAGGAGACTGTGAAGGATCGCGTGCGGACGTTTCTGGCTGAGCACAACTGCATGACCTTGGCGACCGTGGGGCCGGACGGCGCGCCGCAGGCAGCGGCCGTCTTTTATGCCGCCGACGAAGAGCTCAATCTGTACTTTCTCTCCAGTCCCACCAGCCGGCACAGCCGCAATTTGGCGCAGCAGCCAACCGTAGCTGCCACGATCCAGGCCGACGGCCAGGCGTGGCAGGCTATCCGCGGCCTGCAAATCGAGGGAGTGGCGCACCAAGTGGAGAATGTGCGCGAGCTGGCGCACGCGGCCCGCGTGTACGTCGGCCGCTTCGAGTTCCTCAGAGGCGTGTTGGATGCGACGGACGCCGATGGGCCTGCGGTGCTGCGCGGGCCGGTCGCCTCGAGCCGCTTTTACGTGCTGCGCCCGACCTGGCTGCGCTTGATCGACAACACACAGGGTTTTGGACACAAGGAAGAGTTGGCGCTATGAACAGCGAAGCGATCTACGAGAAGCAGCACAGCGACCAGGCCGCGCGCCGCGGGGTGCCGTCGCTGGTCTGGCGCGCCGGGCAGGAGCGACGCCTGGGGTTGATTCGCCGCTGGGTGGCCACGGACGGCGCGCAGGCGTTGGTGGACGGCTGTGGCGTCGGCATGTACGTGGCTGCGCTCCGTGCGGTGGGCGCTGACGTGTGGGGTGTCGACATCGAGTACGAGCACGTGGCGCAGGCTGCTGTCAACGCGGCCGGCGCTGCCCTGTGCCAGGCCGCCGGCGAGCACTTGCCCTTTCCTGCCAGCAGCTTCGACCTGGTGCTCAGCCACGAGGTCATTGAGCACGTGCAGGATGACCGTGCCTACGCTGCCGAAATGGTGCGCGTGTTGCGGCCGGGCGGCCGCGCTATCGTTTTCTGCCCCAACCGTCTCTATCCCTTTGAGACCCATGGGCATTATTGGCGCGGCCAGTATCACTTCGGCAACACACCGCTGATCAATTGGCTGCCGGATGCGCTGCGCAACCGGCTGGCGCCGCACGTGCGCGCCTACACGCGCGCTGGCCTGCGCGCCTTGTTCGACGGTCTACCCGTGCGCATCGTGCATCACAGCGCGATCTACCCCGGTTACGACAACATCGTCTATCGCCAGCCTGAACTTGGCCGTATGGTGCGTCGTGTTACGTATGGCTTCGAGCAGACACCCCTGCGCTGGTTTGGTCTGTCGCACTTGTTGGTCGTAGAACGCATATGATGATAGAATACCGGCGCTGAGGACTGGCCGCCAGCTTCACGTCCTTGTGAGCGGGCCGGCGCCTGCCCAAGCGCCTGAGTTCTTCGGCGGAACCGTTCCGAATCTAGCAGTTGAGCACGCCTGCCGATGCCTGCTTGCTAGAGCAGGCGTTCCTGGCGTGTTTTCTTTGGCAACCCTATGAACTACGAACCCGAACAAATCCTCATCAAGCGGCGCCGCCGCGAGCGACGCTGGCAGCACCGGCCGCGGCCGTTCTTGCGCCTGGCCCAGGTGTTGGCCGTGGTGCTGGTCGCTATCGTCGGCGTCAATGTGCTCCTGGTGGGCTCGGCCGCGGGCGCTGTGGCCGGTGTGTATGCCTTTTTCGCCCGCGATCTGCCGGACGCCAGCGCCATCGAGACGGAACAAGTGGAATTCGAGACGGTGCGTATCTTCGATCGCACCGGCCAACAGTTGCTCTATGAGAGCTTCGACCCGCGGCCGTTTCGCGGTGACCGCACGTACCTGCCGCTGGAACAGATGTCTAGCTGGGTGATTAGCGCTACGGTTGGGCTGGAGGACCGCAGCTTCTGGGAGAACCCGGGCGTCAACTTCGTCGGCCTGGGGCGTGCGTTCGTGTCCAACCTGCGTGGGGGCAGCGTGCAAGGCGGCAGCTCCATCACCCAGCAGCTGATCAAGAACGTCATCATCGACCCCGAAGAGCGCTATACGCGCAGCTACACGCGCAAGATCAAAGAGGTCATCATGGCCTTGGAGATCACGCGGCGCTACTCCAAGGAGCAGATCCTGGAGTGGTACCTGAATTACAACTTCTACGGCAACTTCGCCTATGGCATCGAAGCTGCCTCGCGGGTGTACTTCGACAAGTCTGCCAGCGAGTTGACCATGCCTGAAGCGGTGATGCTGGCCACGGTGCCGCAATATCCGGCGCTCAATCCTTTCGACAGCCCGGAGGACGCCTATCGACGGCAGCGCAAGGCGCTGGATGCTTTGGCCAGCGAGGGCTATTTCGACCAGGAAACGGCTAACGCGGCCAAGAAGTACTACGATGACAACGTGCTCAAGGCGCTGCGCAACGCCGGTTTGATCAGCACTTACGACGCCGAAGCTGCCAGCACCGACCGGGCCGCCAGCGACCGCGTGCTCGACGCGCTGGTGGCTTACGGCTGGCTCGAGCAGGATCAGGCTGACGAGGCCAAGACCTACGGTGGCAACCGTTGGATGTTCCTGCGGTCGAAAACCACTGAGCGCTTTGAGAACACCAGCGCGCCACACTTCGCTCTCTACGTGCTGGACGAGCTGCAACGCCGCTTCAACACGCCGGATGATCCTTACTACATCTGGCGCAACGGGTTGCAGGTCTACACAACCCTGGACTACGACCTGCAGAAAGCAGCCGAATGCGCCGCGCGCATCCGTATTGCTGCGTTGGAAGGGACGCCGCCGAGCGAGTACACACCGCCGGAGGGCACGCCGGCCGATGCCTGCGACGCTTTCAAAGACATGGACATGCAACCCAACTTGCCAGACGTGGATCACAACGCCCATAACGCGGCTGTGGTTGCCATTCGTCCACCCACCGGCGAGATCCTGGCCATGGTCGGCAGCGTCGACTACAACAACGAGGAGATCGACGGACAGGTCAACATGGCCCTGGCCGACCGCCAGCCCGGCTCCAGCTTCAAGCCCTTCACCTACTTGGAGGCGTTCTTGCAGGGTTATACGCCGGCCACGCGCATCATGGACGTGCGCACGGTGTTTGCGAACCCGCCGGAGCCGCCCTATGTGCCCGAGAACTACGACCGCAAATACCATGGCCCACAGCTGGCGCGCTACGCTTTGGCGCGATCTTACAACATTCCGGCCGTGTGGCTGATGGACAAGGTGGGCGTGAAGAACGTCATCGATCTGGCGCACAGGTTGGGCATCAACAGCTTGAATGAGGAGTACTACGGCCTGAGTTTGACGTTGGGCGGCGGCGAGGTGCGTCTGCTCGACATGACCTTTGCCAATGCCGTGTTCGCTAACGGCGGTGTGATGGCCGGCCAACCTGTGCCGGAGGATCGCCAGCGACCCGGTTACCGCAAGTTAGACCCGGTCAGCATTCTGCAGATCCGTGACAAGACCGGTCAGATCATCTACCAGTATGAACGGCCAACCACGGAACGCTTGGTTGACGAGCAGCACATGTACTTGCTGCAGGATATCCTTTCCGACTACAACGCGCGCAAAGCCGGCTTCGGCGACTGGTCGCGCTTTATGGAGTTGCCCGATCGCAAAATCGCAGCCAAGACCGGCTCAACCAACGGTTGGAAAGACGGCTGGACGCTGGGCTTTGCGCCACAGTTGGCGGTTGGTGTTTGGGTGGGCAATGCGGACAACGACGCCATGAAAGAAGTCACGGGTAGCCGCGGCGCCGCGCCCATCTTCCGCGCTGTCATGGAGTACGCGTTGACCAAGCGCGGCGAGCCGGTGCTGGAGTTCCCGCGCCCGCCCGGCATTGTCCAGCGCTCGGTCTGTTGGGAGTCGGGCTTGCTGCCTACACCGGAGTGCGGTCGGGTGGTCAGCGAGATCTTCATTCAAGGCACCGAACCGATGCAGTATGACACGGTGTGGCGGGCTTTCGAGATTAATCGGGAGAACGGCAAGCTGGCCACCGTCTACACACCGCCTGAGCTGCGCGAGCGCCGCGTGTACCAGATCTACCCGCCGGAGGCGGCCGACTGGGTGCGCGAGCAGGGCATTCCACAGCCTCCTACTGAGTACGACTCCACCATCGGCCCCGGCACGGTGGACTTTGAGGCCGCAATCATCTCGCCCTCGCCCTATTCGTATGTCAAAGGGCCGGTGGAGATCAAGGGTAACGCGCGCCTGGGCGATTTCCGCAGTTACCGCGTCGAGTTCGGCGAGGGCGTCAACCCCGGTGGCTGGACGCAGATCGGCCCAGAACACGGCGAGCAGGTAGGCGAAGGAACGTTGGAGGTTTGGGATACCACTCCCTTCAACGGCCTATACAGCCTGCGTGTGGTGGTCACGCGCAACGACGGCAGCACAAAAGAGAGCGCCGTGCAGCTGACGGTGGACAACACGCCGCCAACGGTGGCGATCGAAGACCCGGTGGAGGGTCAGCGCTTTGTCACCGAGGACAACGAGTGGGTGAGCATCACGGCGCGCGCTACCGACGATTGGGCCATGGACCGGGTCGACTTCTACCTGGATGGGCAGAAGATCGGCGCTAGCACAGTGGCGCCCTTTAGCCGGCGTTGGGACATCAAGCTGACGGGACGCGACCAGCCACAGGTGGTTATCCGGGAGACTGTGCAGCCGGACGGTTCTGTGATCACCGAGACTGTGCCGGCAGCCTCTTTTGTTCAGCCCGAGCTCGGCCCAGACCGCCGGCCGACCGGCCGCAGCTATACCATGTTCGAAAACGGCTTCGGCTTCACGATCGACGCCAGCGGCAACTACACAGAAACCCATCTGTTAGAAGTTAGGGCCTTTGACCGCGCCGGCAACGAAACTAAGAGCCAGCCTGTGCGCATCTACGTGGCGCGCAAGCCAGCGGCCAAGGAAAAGGCCACAGGCTTTGCGCCGCCGCAACTGACGGTTTTGGCCAACGAGCGCCGACAACGGATTGAGCTGCCGGCCGCCTACCGGGCCGTCGGCGCCGTCACGCTGGCTGCAGCTTACAGGCCACCGGCGTAACCGCCAAGGATGTGCCGATTATGCCTGAGACTACTTCCATTCAACCGCAATCTACCGAGCGTTTCGAGCGCGCCAGGCGCAAGGCTATTCTCGACGATTTGATCGGCCTGGTGCGCGGCCGCTCGCCAGATCTGCTGTCCTTTGAGGCCGTGCAGGCGGCGCTGAACGCGCGGCAGCAAGTCGAGTCGCGCACGCCGGAAACTATCCCTTTGGACAAGATTGTGGGCAGCGTGGGTCGCTACCGCGACTTCACGCGCGAGTTTTTGCCGCGCAACAGTATCAGCCCTGAACGTTGGAAGACCGTGGACGCCATCATGCACAGCCAAGCCGGCTTGCCCCCGATCGAGGTGTATCAGGTCGGTGATGTGTATTTTGTGCGCGACGGCCATCATCGCGTGTCGGTGGCGCGTGCCAATGGGCTGAAGGACATCGACGCTTATGTGACGCGCATCGAGACTTCGGTGCCCATCACCAAAGACACGCGGCCAGAGGACCTGGCGCTGAAAGCGGCCTACGCTGATTTCCTGCGCCAGACCAAGCTGGACGAGCTGCGGCCTGACACCGACCTGGAGGTGACCGAGGTCGGCGGCTATCATGAACTGCTGCAGCATATTGCGGTGCACCGCCATTACCTGGGCCTGGAACAACAGCGGGAGATCCCTTGGGAAGAGGCCGTCGTAAGCTGGTACGACCGCGTCTACCTGCCTGTAGCCGCCGCCATCTGGGCCTCCGACATCATGGAGAAGTTCCCTAACCGCACGGCGGCCGATCTGTATCTTTGGGTGTGTCGCCACCGTGAGGAGTTGGCAGCCGAGTACGGCTCGATGCCATCGCCGGTAGTGGCGGTGACGGCCCTGGCCGAGGACGTGGCTGGCCCGAAGGATGCCCCGACACGCGTGGTCGAGTCGGTCAAGCGCGTGCTTACCGGTTCCAAGCCCGAGAGCTTGGCGTCTGCTGCTGCTAAGACCGCACGGCCGGCTGCCGATGTGAGCGACTAGACCCCGGAGGAGCAAGCACATGTTGCGCACCAAGATCGTCTGTACCATCGGGCCGGCCAGCCGTGAGCCGGAGATGTTGAAGAAGCTCATGCAGGCCGGGATGGATGTCGCGCGCCTGAATTTTTCCCACGGTGACCACACCCATCACGTTGAGACAATTCGCCGCGTGCGCGAGGCAGCCAGACAGGTGGGCAAAGCCATAGCCGTGCTGGCAGACCTGCAAGGCCCCAAGCTGCGTGTTGGTGTGCTGCCGGAGGAGGGGCTGAACCTCAGCGATGGACAGCACGTGTTCCTGACCGCTGATCCTGAGGCCAGGGTGGCCAACGCTCAGAAGGCGGCAGCCGATATCCTGGTGATCCCGGTGCAGTTTAGGCGCCTTGCTGAAGCCGTCAGCAACGGCCACCGCATTTTGCTCGATGATGGACTGATCGAGCTCGTGGTAGAGGAGGTACAAGCCGCTGGGGTGCTATGCCGCGTGCAAACAGGCGGCCTCTTGACCTCCAACAAGGGCATCAATTTGCCCAAGGCGGCGTTATCGATTCCAGCGATTACCGACAAAGATAAAGATGATCTGCGCTTTGCCCTGGAGCATCAGGTGGACTGGATCGCCTTGTCCTTCGTGCGCCGCGCCGACGAAGTACTCGAGATCAAGGAGTTGATCCGGGATCTCTCTCCTTTCGGACGCATGACCCCGGTCATTGCGAAGATCGAGAAACCGGAGGCGGTCGAGAACATCGATAGCATCGTGGCCGCGGCCGATGGCATCATGGTGGCGCGCGGGGATCTGGGCATCGAAACCGCGCCTGAGTCTGTGCCGATGATGCAGAAGCTGATTATCCACAAGTGCAACCAGGCAGGGATTCCGGTGATAACGGCGACGCAAATGCTGGACTCGATGATCCGCAACCCACGGCCGACGCGCGCCGAAGCCAGCGATGTAGCCAACGCCATCTTGGACGGCACCGATGCTATCATGTTGTCCGGCGAGACCGCGGTGGGCAAGTATCCGTTGCAAGCTGTGCAGACCATGGCGCGCATTGCCGAGCAGACAGAACAAGCCTTTGTCGCCGAGCGACGGCCGCCTCCGCCTCTCATGGCCCAGAGTTCCATCAGCCGGGCCGTTTGTCACGCCGCCACCGACACGGTCTATGCGTTGGGCGCATCGGCCATCCTGGCGCCGACGGTCAGCGGCAACACGGCGCGCATGCTGTCGCAGATGCGACCACCTTGCCCTGTCATTGCGATTACTCCCAGTCCCACCGTCCAACATCAGCTTGTTCTCTTTTGGGGCGTGAAACCGCTGATCAGCCGACGGGCCAACACCACCGACGAGGTGATCAACGATGCACTAACCTTGGCGCGCGAGGCCGGGCTTATCAAGGAGGGGGAGACAGTGGTCATTACCGCCGGCTCGGCGGGCGCCTTGCCCGGCGTCACCGATCTGATTCGAGTCAATCGTCTGCCGCGCACCTTGGCTTCCGGCGAGGGCGTTGGCACTTCTGTGGTGATGGGCCGGGTGCGACGGCTGGAAGGGCCCCTGAGCGACGAAGTGCGGGTAGATTACGATGAGATCGTGGTCACCAGCAAGACCGATCGTACCTTTGTACGTCCACTGCGCGGCGCTGCCGGGCTGATCAGCGCCGATCGCGGCGCCGACTCGCATTGTCGTTTGTTAGCTGTTGAGCTTGGCCTATCTGCGATTGTTGGCGTGGACAATCTCGACCGGTTTGTCGATGGTCAATGGGTGGTGTTGCATCCAGAGCTGGGGATCGTGGCCGAGCGCAGCGATGTCCGGCGAAGTGAGTGAACGACTGCAGCAAGCGGGGCCGTAAGGCGCTGTGGTCCCGTCACGCATGTTGTCTGCTGACAAGAAAGCCCCTGCCTACCGGTAGGCAGGGGCTTTCTTCTGAGTAGCTACACGTCGAGTTATTTGATCTCGACAGTTGCGCCGGCGGCCTCCAAGTCGGCTTTCATCTGCGCGGCAGCTTCCTTGCTCACACCCGTGGCGACTGTAGCCGGAGCGCCTTCGACCAACTCCTTGGCTTCCTTGAGACCCAGGTTCGTGATCTTGCGGATTTCCTTGATGACGTTGATCTTGTTGTCGCCGAAGCCCTTCAGGATCACGTCGAACTCGGTCTGCTCCTCAACAGGCTCGGCAGCAGCCGGAGCGGCAGCGGCGGCAACAGGGCCGGCCATTGCCATCATCGGAGCGGCGGCAGTGACGCCCCACTCTTCCTGCAGCTGCTTGGCCAACTGAGCAGCCTCGAGCAGCGTCAACGAATTCAAAAGTTCCTTTACCTGGGCGATCTTGTCAGACATGGATAGTAACCTCCTAAGGTTTGGTGATCTTACGTACTTGTGCGCCGCTGTCTGTTCTTTTGGCGGCTTCAGAGAATGGTTAGGCTGCCGTTCAAGCAGCAGCTTCGGCGTGCTGGTCGGCGTATGACTGTAGGGTCAATGCCAACTCGCGCAGCGGCGCCTGCAATGTCCGGTAGAGCTCACTCGCCGGTGCCTCAAGCGTGCGCAACAGCTCGCTGGCCGGCGCCTGAATGACGCCCAGAAGTTGGGCCAGAACTGTTGCCCGGGTGGGCAGCTCGCGTAGACCCTTGGCGCCTTCGGCGTCGAGAACCTGACCTTCGAGGATGGCTCCCTTGACCACAATGGTCTCAAGCCCCTTCAGCGCCTCAAAGAACGCCTTTGACGCCGTGGCAACATCCTCTGGCAAGTAGATGATGGCGGTCGGTCCCGCCAACATGTCATCCGGCGTTGGCATGCCGACCTCGCGCAGTGCCCGCTTCAGCAGCGTGTTCTTGGCCACTTGCACGCTGGTGTTGTGCTCGCGCAGCTGGCGGCGCAGACTCTGGATTTGTTGCACCGTGGTGCCGCGGTAGTCGGCCAGCAAGACCGCATGGGATGCTTTGAGGTGCTCCACATACGACTCTTCCAGTCTTTGTTTCTTCTCTCGCGTGATTGCCAAGCGCTTCACCTCCTTTCAGTGAAACTGTGTCGTTAGACTAAAAAAGCCTTCGCACCGGCCGATGCGAAGGCTCACAGATGAGCAAATCCAAGCCAGACCCATAGGGGCCCGACGGAAAATGCACGTTTCTGCGTCCAGTCGCCTCGGCAGGCTGAGGGATTAAGCCACAAAGTGGCGCCTGCTGTCATGAGCAAACGGAAGTCACGCGCGCAAACGATGATGTGGTGTAACTGCTCAGGTGCCGGGCATTTGTAGGCGATTTGCGACCTAGGTTGGCTTCGCAGACACGTTTGCAAACCCGAATCCAAATGCCCGGCACCTATGGCTGAGTAGTTACAATGTGGTTTTAGCGTAACTGCTTTGCCAACAACCTCTGAGTTGCTTAGGCCAGGCGCAGAGCGCTGGCCTGGTTGGGATCGACGCGAATACCTGGGCCCATGGTCGTGGTCAGGGTCACGCGCTTAACGTAGGTACCCTTGGCGCCGGTGGGCTTGGCCTTGATCACGGCCTCCATCACAGCGCTCAGATTGGCCATGAGTTGCTCTTCGGTGAAGCTGGCTTTGCCTAAGGGGATGTGCAGGTTGGCGGTCTTATCGACTTTGAACTCCACGCGGCCCTGGCGCGCTTCGCCGATCACACGAGCGATGTCGTCGTCCTGGACGATCGTGCCGGCCTTAGGGCTGGGCATCAAGCCACGGGGGCCGAGGACACGGCCCAAGCGGCCAACCTTGCGCATCATGGCCGGTGTGGCAATTGCCATGTCGAACTCCAGCCAGCCGCCTTGGATCTTCTCGATCAGCTCATCGCTGCCGACGTAGTCGGCGCCGGCGTCCTCGGCGATCTTGATGGTGTCGCCTTCGGCAAAGACCAGAATGCGCACCTGCTTGCCGGTGCCGCTGGGCAGCAACACCACGCCGCGGATCTGCTGGTCAGCATGGCGCGGGTCAACGCCCATGCGCATGTGCACCTCAACGGTGCTGTCGAATTTGGTGAAAGCCGTCTCACGCGCCAGCTTGATTGCTTCAGCGGGCGTGTAAAGAACGCTGCGATCGATCTTCTTGGCGGCTTCCAGATACTTCTTGCCGTGTTTGGCCATGGTATGCTCCTTGTGGTGCTGGCGGAGTCGCGCGTGTGTTGACTCCTCCCACCTTTTGCGCAGCTTGTTGTTGCGCAGACGAGTGTCCGTCAGTCGACGATGGCGATGCCCATGCTGCGGGCTGTGCCCTCGATCATGCGCATGGCGCCTTCGACGTCGACGGCGTTGAGGTCCTTCATCTTCTTCTCGGCGATGTTGCGCACCTCGGCCCGGCTGATTGTGGCAATCTTCTTGCGATTGGGCTCAGCCGATCCACGTTCGATGCGCGCCGCCTTCTTCAGCAGATCGGTGGCAGGCGGCGTCTTTAGGTCTAGTGTGAAGGAGTTATCCTGGTAGATAGTGATCTCTACCGGCACAATGCTGCCCGCCATGCTGGCAGTCTTGGCGTTGTACTCCTTGCAAAAGGCCATGATGTTGACGCCGTGCTGGCCGAGCGCCGGGCCAACTGGGGGGGCCGGGTTGGCCTTGCCGGCGTTGATCTGCAACTTGACGATTGCTTTGATTTTCTTAGCCATGCCTTATTCCTTAGCGGCCGCGTCAGACGGCCGTGATCCAGCAGCTTAAACTTTCTCCAGCTGCAGGAAGTCCACATCCACAGGCGTGTCGCGATTGAAGAAGGACACCATGACACGCGCCCGTCCTTTGTCGGGATACAGCTCCTGCACAATGCCCGTGAACTCTGCGAACGCGCCCTCGGTGATGCGCACCTTCTGTCCGGTCTTGAAATCGACCTTGATCTTGGGCTCTTCCGACTCTAGCTGGCGCAGGATGTGCTTGACTTCTTCGTCAGGCAGGGGCGTGGGTTTATTGCCCATGCCCACAAAGCCGGTGACGTTGGGTGTGTTGCGGACGACGTACCAGGACTGCTCGTCCAGAATCATCTGCACCAAAACATAGCCCGGAAAGACGCGGCGCTCGACAATGCGACGCTGGCCGTCCTTGAGCTCGATCTCTTCTTCGGTGGGCACGACAACTTGGAAGATCTTGTCTTGCATGCCCATCGACTCGATACGATGCTCGAGGTTCTTCTTGACCTTGTTCTCATAGCCGGAGTAGCTATGGATGACGTACCACTCGGGCTTAGGCGCGTCAGAGGGTTGGCCTTCCGCCGCTGGTGCAGCAGGGACCACATCTTCTTTGGCTGGCGCCGCGGTTTGCTTTGGTTGTCCGGTTGCTTTCTTAGCCATGCCAATACCTACGCAGGGTCATCACGAGTGCTCACTCGTTGTCAGGCGCAATGCGGACGCATTACCCAACGATCAGGCCAATTAACCCGCTGAAGACAACGTCCAGCAGTCCCAGAAACAGCGACATCACCACGGTGACCACAAGCACGATCACCGTCAGATTGCGGGCTTCGTCTGGCGTGGGCCAAGTGACTTTACGCAGTTCCGCACGAGTCTCGCGTAAGTACTTGACGATACGATTCTCTTTGTCCTGGCTGACTTCCGCTTTGCTCACGCTGGTTTCTCTCTAGCAGCCTATCCGGGCGCTTACGATTGAAGACACCGTCCCGAGCAGTCTCGGAAGCGGTGTCTCTTGGAGATGCCGGGCGCCGGCTTTGCAGCTTACTACTACCGGGCCCTTAAACAGTCACAACATCGAGGCAGGCGTGGCAGGACTCGAACCCGCAACCTACGGTTTTGGAGACCGTTGCTCTACCCATTGAGCTACACGCCTAGACAGTGATCGACGGCCGCAAGGCTGTCAATCACAGAAGAATTACTTGGTCTCGCGATGCAGGGTATGGGTACGGCAGCGCGGGCAGTACTTCCTCAGCTCCAGGCGCGCCTGGTCGTTGCGCCGATTCTTCTCCGAGGTATAGTTGCGCTCTTTGCACTCGGTGCAAGCAAGCGTGATTACGATGCGAACCGCTTTCTTAGCCATAAGTCACTCTCAATCCAGGCAGAAGGGATGTCATGCACCCTTCTGCCTGGTGTATGCGTCGCTGGCGCTTATTCGAGGATCTTGGTGATGACGCCGGCGCCCACGGTGCGGCCACCCTCGCGGATGGCGAAGCGCGACCCGGCCTCCAATGCCACCGGCACGATCAACGTCACTTCCAGGTTCACGTTGTCGCCCGGCATCACCATCTCTACGCCGGCCGGCAGCTTGCACGAGCCCGTCACGTCCATCGTCCGGATGTAGAACTGCGGCCGATAGCCCTCGAAGAACGGCGTGTGCCGACCACCCTCTTCCTTCTTCAACACGTACACTTCGCCCAGGAACTTCGTGTGCGGCGTGATCGACTTCGGCTTCGCCAGCACCTGCCCGCGCTCCACGTCCGTGCGGTTGATGCCGCGCAGCAGACAACCTACGTTGTCACCCGCCTGCCCCTGCTCCAACAGCTTGCGGAACATCTCCACGCCCGTTACGGTCGTCTTGCGCGTCTCGCGCAGCCCGACGATCTCCACTTCCTCGCCGACCTTGATCGTCCCACGCTCGATACGCCCCGTCACCACCGTCCCGCGCCCCTTGATCGCAAACACGTCTTCCACAGGCATCAGGAACGGCTTGTCGATCTCGCGCACCGGCGTCGGAATGTACTCGTCCACCACCCGCATCAGCTCCCAAATGCACGCATATTCCGGCGCATTCGGATCCTTGCTCGGACTCTCCAACGCCTTCAACGCACTCCCGCGCACAATCGGCGTCTCGTCGCCAGGGAACTTGTAGCTGTCCAACAACTCCCGCAGCTCCAACTCCACCAGCTCCAACAACTCCTCGTCTTCCATCATGTCCACTTTGTTCAAGAACACTACCATCGCCGGCACTTCCACCTGCCGCGCCAACAACACGTGCTCCCGCGTCTGCGGCATCGGCCCTTCCGGCGCCGCCACCACCAGGATCGCACCGTCCATCTGCGCCGCACCCGTGATCATGTTCTTGATGTAGTCCGCATGCCCCGGACAATCCACGTGCGCATAGTGCCGCTTCTCGGTCTGATACTCCACGTGCGCAATCGCTATCGTGATCCCACGCGCCTTCTCCTCCGGCGCATTGTCGATCGAATCGAACGCACGAAAGTCCGCCCAT
Source organism: Anaerolineales bacterium (assembly GCA_034432445.1). GTDB lineage: Bacteria > Chloroflexota > Anaerolineae > JAAEKA01 > JAAEKA01 > JANWYQ01. The sequence continues at coordinate 124 of DAOUBX010000128.1, read as the reverse complement.
CCCTTCAGCGACAATACCTTCGTGATCGCCGCCGTCAACGTCGTCTTCCCATGATCGATGTGCCCAATGGTGCCTACGTTGACGTGCGGCTTCGTCCGCTCAAATACCTGCTTCGCCATGTGAG
>DAOUBX010000127.1:0-4644 GCA_034432445.1 Anaerolineales bacterium | reverse complement strand
CTGGGGAAACTTTCTGGCGCGGCCTCTATGCCCTGCGCGCCCGCGGCCAGGCGATCATCGGCCGCCTGCTGCCCGAGCCCGAGTCGGCCCTGCTCACCGGCATCCTGCTGGGCGTGGAGACCGGCATCGACCCGGACCTCTACGACCAGTTCAACCGCACCGGCACCAGCCACATCATCGTCATCAGCGGCTTCAATATCGCCATCATCGCCGGCCTGCTGACGGCTACGCTCGGCCGCTTCCTGGGCCGGCGCCGCGCGTTCTACCCCGTGGTGATCGCGATCGTGCTCTACACCCTGCTGGTGGGCGCGGACGCCGCGGTGACGCGCGCTGCGATTATGGGCATCTTGGTGGCGCTGGCGGCCTTCCTCGGCCGGCAGGGGCTGGCCATCATCTCCCTCTTCGTGGCCGGCTTCGTCATGACCCTCCTCAACCCGCTGGCGCTGTGGGACGTGGGCTTCCAGCTCAGCTTCATGGCCACGCTCAGCCTGGTGCTCTTCGCCACGCCGCTGACCCGGCGCTTCGAGCGCATGATGGGGATGGGGAGAGAGGGGAGGGAGGGAAAGGACGGAAAGCAGGGAAAGGAGGGAAAGAAGGGAAAGGACGGAAAGGAGGGGGAGGATGGGGAAGGGTCAACTGGAGAGGCGGTGCGGCGGGGGCTGTTGGGGTTTCTCAACGATGCGCTGATTGTGACGCTGGCGGCGCAGATCCTGACCTTGCCGCTGGTGGCCTACTATTTTGGCCGGGTGTCGATCGTGTCGCCGCTGGCCAACCTGTTGATCCTGCCGGTGCAACCCTATGTGATGATCTGGGGAGGTGCTGCTGTGCTTCTCGCCCTGCCGACAACCTTGCTGGCTCCGTCCGCGGCGGTCTTGTGGCCGCTGGCCCAGGCCATTGCCCTCGTCCCGTGGCTAGCGCTGCACTGGACGGTGCTCATCGTGCAGGCGCTGGCCACGCTGCCTTTTGCTGCCTTGGACGTGTCTGTGGGCCTGGCCGCGCTTTGGGGCTACTACGGCCTGCTGGCCGTGCTCATGCTCTCCGCGCGGCCCTCTCTGCCCGTGATCGGCGCGCTGTTGCCGCGGCTGCGCCGGGGACTGACCTCTTCGGCGGCTCTCACGCTCTCTGCGGGCGGACTGGTGGTCGTCAGCGCCCTGCTCTTCTTCACCCTGCGCAGCCTGCCCGACGGCCGGTTGCACGTTGACTTTCTCGCTGTGGACAGGGGTGAGGCCATCCTGATCACCACGCCTGACGGCCAGCAGGTGCTGATCGACGGCGGCGCCGGCCCCACGGCGCTGCTCAGCGCGCTGGGCCGGCGCATGCCCTTCTACGACCGCACCCTCGAGCTGGTGGTGGTCACCAACCCCGGCGACGAGCGCATCGGCGGGCTGGTGGGGCTGCCGGGGCGCTACCGCATCCGCCAGGTGCTGCAAGCGCCCTTTCCCTACCCCTCGGCGAGCTACGGCGCCTGGCTGCGCGCCTTGCAGGCGCAGGCCGCGCCGATTGCGCCGGCCGCGCGCGGCGCGCGCGTCGACCTGGGCTACGGCATCAGCCTGGACGTGCTGCATCCCGGCCCCGAGCCGACGCTGAGCAAGGCCGGCGAGCCCGACCTGGCCGCCAACTCCCTCGTCCTGCGGCTCAGCTACGGCGACACCAGCTTTCTGTTGACGGGAGACGCCACGGCAGACGTGCAAAACGAGCTGGCTGCGCTGGGCCTGATCCAGCCGGCGACCGTGGTCAAGGTCCCCGACGGCGGCCGGCAGGCCGGCTTCAGCCAGGCGCTGCTGGACCTTGCACGGCCGCAGCACGCCGTGGTCTTCGTCCAGCGCGAGGACCGCTACCGCGACCTGGCCGCGGCCGTGCAAGAGGCCTGGGCCGCGGTGACCGGGCCGGACAACTTCCACCGCACCGACCTGGCCGGCACGGTACGCTTCACCAGTGACGGCGTCACCCTGACGGTGTCCTCCCAACAGTGATGCCCTACAGTGGAGGCAATAAGGTCTGGGCTGAGCATCTCTCTGCTCGCCGTTGTTATGGTTACAAACGCTCTAGAAGCGCCGCCGGCGTGTAGACGGCCATCGGGGCGGCAGCAAAGCCCTCAACATCTCTGCTGACGATGGCATCCAGATCGCTGGCTTCGGCGCAGGCTATTTGCAGGTTGTCTTCGAAGTCGCTTCCCCTCAAGCTATTTGCGTGTTCGAGCACTTGACGATCGACAGCACAAATCTCAAAAGCATCGAGACAAATGCGCACAGCTTCTTGTGCGGTCTCGAGATCGGTCAAGCGTCGCGCAACATAGAAGATGTCCGTAATCGTCGACGCCGTGACACAGCCCGCTAGCCGGCCTTCGTCGATGGCTTTCCAGATGGCGCTGGCGTGAGCTGCCCAGGGATCGCGTTTGAGCAAAACGTCCAGCACGACGTTGGTATCCGGCAACACCCGCATCACCCGTATTTCTCCATGCGGTGTTCGGCCAGCCATTGCTGAATCTCTTCATCAGAAGGCGCCGGCTGGTCTTTGGCAAGCAAACCAAGGGCCTTGTCCAGTGTGCCATGGCGGCGCTTGACGGGCTGCGGCATCAACGTTTGGAGAACATCCTGAACCAGGTTGAGCCGTTTGCTCGACGGCCACTGGTAAATCGTGTACCGACTTGGCCGGCGATGATTGTCCGCTTGGGCGGGCAGTTGTGCGTTTTGCCGGGATGACGTAGAATACCGTCGTGGCAGCGCTGCAAACTACACTGGACCCACAGACGGAGATGTGAGAACCCATAGCCCATGTCCTTCATCTTCATCAGCTACAGCCATCACGACAGCGACTACGTCCAGCGCCTGGCCGCCAGCATCGAGGCCAACGGGCTGGAAGCCTGGATCGACGAGCGCATCGACTACGGCGCCAACTGGCCGCGCGTCATCCAGGAGCAGATCGACCGCTGCGGCGCGTTCGTGGTCGTCATGACGCCGCACGCCTTTGCGTCGGACTGGGTGCAGAACGAGCTGGCCTACGCCCGGGAGCAGGGCAAGCCCATCTTTCCCCTGCTCTTGGCGGGCCGCCGCTGGCTGGCCGTGGCCGCTTTGCAGGTGGTGGACGTGACCGGCGGCCAATTGCCACCGCCCCGCTTCTATGACCGCCTGACGCGCGCCTTGTCCGGCGGCATCGCCCGCAGCGCGCTCACCGCCGAGCAGGCGACCGACCTGCGGCGCAGCGGGCTGCTGGATCGTCTCGACTTGAACCGCCAGCAACTGCAATACCTGCAGGAACAGAAGGCCGCCTTTGGCCTCTACACGCCGCCCTACATCGAGATCGGCATTAGGAAGGCCCAGGCCGAGATCGAGAGGATCGAGCAGGAACTGGCCTTCTTGGAGGAACCTGAACTGCCAGCGCCCGAGCCGTCTCGCCAACCGCCTGAGCCGGCACCTACGCCGGTCAAGGAACCCAGGCCAGCTCCGGCCCAAGTGAAGCAGCCCGCGCCTGCCCCTGCGCAGAAGCCGCCATCACCTGATGTCTTGACGATTACCACGCCGGTGCGCATGGAGTTCGTGCGCATCCCGGCCGGCGAGTTCACGATGGGCACCCGGCCGGAGGATATCCCGGCCTTGGTGAAGCGCTTCGGCAGTGAAGAGGGCTACTACGAAGATGAGACGCCCCAACACCGCGTTTGGGTGGCCGAGTTCCACATCGGCAAGTTCCCGGTCACCAACGCCCAGTACGCCGAGTTCGTCAGGGCGACCAACGCAAGAGCGCCGCAACACTGGCCGAACGGCGCAATTCCATCTGGCAAGGAAAACCATCCGGTCGTCAGGGTGTCATGGCATGACAGCATCGCCTTCTGCCGGTGGCTGAGCAAGGCCAGCGGCCAATCCGTGCGCTTGCCCAACGAGTTCGAGTGGGAGAAGGCTGCCCGTGGCGTGGACGGCCGCATCTTTCCCTGGGGCAACGACGATCCCACGGCCGAGCTGTGCAACTTTTACGGCTCCAACGTTGGCGATACTACTCCAGTCGATCGCTATCCCAAGGGCGTCAGCCCCTACGGGGTATGGGACATGGCCGGCAACGTGTGGGAGTGGACGGGCAGTGTGTACGCTCCGTACCCTTACAAGGCCCATGACGCCCGCGATGACCCCAACGCGTCAGGCCGGCGCGTGGTGCGGGGCGGGTCCTTCAGCGATGATGCGGGGTTCGTCCGCTGCGCCGTCCGCGTCAGGGACTTCCCGGTTAGCGTGTACAGGCTCATCGGGTTGCGTGTTGTGGTTTGCGTCCCCCAGAGTTCATGACGCTGCCCTCTGGCTACTCTGGCCTCTGGTACTCTGAATCCGCTGGACGCTGGGTGCGAGGCGAACGGACCATGAAGTCAGCCAAGCTGGCAGCCGGCGCCAAGCAATGTTAAACCGCCCGGCCCCTTGCGGGGTGCTGCGCAAAGGGCGGTCGCCGCAAAAATTTGCGCCAAAGTTGGCATCTGGCGGTCAACGCACGGACCGGTCCCAGCGCCGAGAGAGGTCTACCGCACCACTCGCCAGATGCCAACTTTGTACGTAACTACTCAGCCATAGGTGCCGGGCATTTGGATTCTGGTTTGCAAACGTGTCTGCGAAGCCAACCTAGGTCGCAAATCGCCTACAAATGGCCGGCACCTGAGCAGTTAGCATT
>DAOUBX010000126.1:0-4898 GCA_034432445.1 Anaerolineales bacterium | reverse complement strand
GTCAACGTCGTCTTCCCATGATCGATGTGCCCAATGGTGCCTACGTTGACGTGCGGCTTCGTCCGCTCAAATACCTGCTTCGCCATGTGAGATAATGCCTCCTGAGCATAATAAAGTCACAAGTGGGCCGCCCTTGGTTTGGGCGGCCTTACTCACGGTGCGACCTTGTCTACTGTTCGAGAGCCCACGATCGGACTTGAACCGATGACCCCGTTCTTACCAAGAACGTGCTCTGCCGACTGAGCTACGCGGGCGCACTGTCGCTGGTCGCTTGTTCGCACGGCCCAACAGCGTTCGGCTCACTCAAATAGTCGCTTAGTCTACTAAGGCGTATACGCCGACTAAGCGACTAACGAACACCGCATGATCTGTTAGACCGTTGAGTGGGCAGGGGCGGATTCGAACCACCGAAGGCGCCAGCCAGCTGATTTACAGTCAGCCCCCTTTGGCCACTTGGGTACCTGCCCATATCTAACTCTTAAACCGACAACATTTCCAGCCGCTGCGCTCTGCGGCCATGCTAACAGCCGCTTGCAGAGAGCCGACGGCCGGAATCGAACCGGCAACCGTCCGCTTACAAGGCGGAAGCTCTGCCGATTGAGCTACGTCGGCGCAGCCAGAATTATACCACAGTCTTCCTGGTAAACAAAAACCATGCTGCTCGCTTATGAAACCGAGCAGCGAAACGCCAGTATACTCAGTCTTGTGGCTTTGTCAAAAAACCTGGCTCGTCCGGCAGAACTATTTGTGGCGGGCCGCCGTCAGATATTAGGAATGGATTACTGTCTGGCGCGCCGCCTGGCTGGCGGTAAATGCGGTTCAGAATCGCTGTTTCACGTTGCTCGATAGTGCGCAGAAACACGTCCGGCCGGCGCAAGCCCTTCCAGGCAGCATACCCCCGTTCCAGAAAATCCTGCATGTCATACCAGCCTAAGCGATGGGCGGGGCCGCGCGCCAGGTGCAGGGTCATTCCGATGAACGGCAGATGACGCACCAACTCGAGCCGTTGTCCAACAGCCACGATCAAATCGATCTGTTGCACGCGTAGATCGTAGTTGTTGCACAGACGATAACCTTCCTCGTATTGCCATTGCTCGAAGCGGTCAACAACGCCCAAGTGCGTCTGCATGGCCTGGGCCAGCGCCAGGTCCAGTTGTTGTGTCATCTCGTTGACCTGCAACGCCAGCTGGAGCGGCCGCAGGGTCGCCTCAGGCAGAAAACGCCGCATGAAGTTGTAAATGCGCGTGCCGTCGTAATCGCGTTGACTGAAGTCCTGCGGCGCGTAGATATCGGTCAAAAAGAAACGGCAGGCCAGGCTGTACTCCGGGTCGTGCAAGAGGTCAGCATAGGTGCGCGAAAGCCGCAACGATTGCCAGGCGCTCAAATAGACCAGCAGCGGCGGTAGGTCTTTGCCTGTGACGACTTCGTGGTAGGCCAGGCTGGATCGCAGCTGGGCCAACAAGCCGATGGAGTCGCTCAAACGGGGCAACTCGGGACGGTCGGGCGGCACTTGTGCGGCAATGGCTGAGTCGGTCTGTTGGGTCATGAACAGCTTTTGCAGGGCACGGCGATCGGGCTTGAGGCCGAATGGACAACCAACTTCAGTATACACACACTCATGCTAGGCGCCAAGGCGTCTCACGGCGTCGAAATTACGGTGCAACCATTCTGACCAAGCCGGGCCACAGAGCCTGCCCAAGTCAACCTGGCCCTAGCTGCTTGGGTTCTGGCTTTCGCCGGACAAGGGCTATAATGCTAGGGAGACAGCTTGTGCAGACGGGCCCGGCGCGCTGGTCGCTATGCGGCGCCTCTTGCCAGCATGAGGGCAGATCACACGCCGGCGATCTGCCGGAGCATAGCCAGCGCTAAGCTCAGGCGCTGTCATCCAATTCCACGCAACAGGAGCGAACTGTGAGGTTCCAACGGAAAGTTCTCTTACCTTTGTTAAGCATAGTCGGCCTGGTTCTGACCGTCTTGCCCGCCGCATCCACGGCGACACCAGCCGCTGCTGCGCCGATTCATCCGGCTGTATGGGCCCAACTACAGGCCGCTGCAGATGGCCGTGCCGAGTTCTTTGTGTTGCTGGCTGAACAGCCTGATCTTAGCGCAGCCAACGCCATCACCGACTGGAAGGCCAAGGGCCGGTGGGTAACGGAGACCCTGCAACGTACCGCCAAGCGCACGCAGCAGCCGGTGACGAAGTCACTGGAAAGCCACAAGCTCAGCGCCCATGTGGATCGTTGGCAGCCGTTCTGGATCGTCAACACCGTCGCTGTGCATGGGGATGCTGTGGCAGTTCGCACGCTGGCCGCTCAGCCCGGCGTTGCCCAGGTTTTGCCTGCGGTCAAGCTAGAAGCGCCTGAAACGCTGCCGGCCACTGCGCCCTCAGGCCTTGCCCCGGCGGCCATCGAATGGAATGTGCAGCAGATCAACGCCGACGACGTTTGGGCGCTGGGCTACACCGGCACAGGTCTGGTGGTGGCCAATGTCGACACGGGCGTGGACCACACCCACCCAGCGCTGGTGAACCAGTACCGCGGCAACCAGGGCGCAGGCGCGGCCGGGCCGTTCAACCACGATTACAACTGGTTTGACCCGTACTGGAGCAGTCCCGCTCCCAGCGCTTTGCCGCACGCCGCCACGGCCAGTGAGCCGGATTTTCACGGCACACATGTCATGGGCACCGAGGTCGGCGCAGACGGTGGCAACAACCAGATCGGCGTTGCACCAGGCGCGCGTTGGATCGCCGCCTTCGGCTGCTGCATCGACAACGCCTCGCTGCTGGCTGCCCTGCAATGGATGGCTGCGCCCACCCGCCTGAACGGCAGCGATCCCAACCCGGACCTGCGGCCGCACGCTGTGCAGAATTCGTGGGGAGGGCCGGGCGGCAGCCTGATCTTCCAGCAAGCTGTGGCGGCCTTGAAGGCGGCCGGCATTTTCGTCTCCGCGTCGGCCGGGAACAACGGCGGCTATGGCTGCGGCAGCCTGGGTTCCCCCGGCGACAATCCTGCGATGTTCAGCGTGGGCGCCAGTACCCCCAGCGGCGGGGTCTCTTTTGTTTCGTCGCGCGGTCCTGACCCCTTCAGCGGGCTCACGGGGCCCGATCTCATTGCGCCTGGCCAACAAGTGCGCTCGGCTTACCGTAACGGCTCCTATGCCTATCTCACCGGCACGTCGATGGCTGGCCCCCATGTGGCGGGTGCTGTGGCGCTGTTGTGGCAGGCGAACCCGGCCCTGGTGGGTCGAGTGGACTACACGGCCGAGCTGCTGCGCAAGACAGCGGAACCGGTCTACACGGCGGGCGAGGTCTGCGGCGGCATCGACAGCGGCAGCGAACATCCGAACAACAGCGCCGGCTGGGGACGCCTAGACGTCTTACGCGCGGTGCAGGTAGCCGGCAACGGCGACAGTCGGCTGAGCGTGACCGTGGTCGACGATAGTGGTCGTCCCTTGCCTGGCGCTGAGGTAACGATCACGGTCGCTGCGCCTGATGGCCGCCTCGTGAACCTGACAGGCATCGCAGACGCCAACGGTGTCTATGATTTCTGGCTGGCGCCGGGCCTCATGGATGCGGCGGCCAAGCTGTTCGGCTATGCAGAGGCCACTGTCCGCAGCGTATCGCTTGAGTCTGGCACACGCGCCCTGACGCTGACGCTTGCCCGGTTGCCCCGGTACACGCTGCAAGGCGTGGTGGCCGAGCAACGCGCGCGCCAGGTTCACCTGCCGCTGGTGGCTGCGAGCGCCGCCATGACAGCGTTTTCTCCAGCGGGGTTAAGCGAGACGTCTCAGGTCAGTCATGAGCAGCTCGCCGCGCCGGCTGTCAGCCTGAAGCGTTTGGCGGCGCGCGTGTCGCTGCTCGGGGACCCCGTGCCGGCCGTGAACACAGATTGTAACGGTATGTTTACGTTGAGTCTGCCAGAAGGCTTGCACACCTTGCTGGTCGAAGCGCCTGGCTACGCCGCGCAGAAGCTGACCGTACAGGTGACGGGCGACGTGATGCGCACGGTGTTTATGCAGCCGGTGCACGACTACGCGGTCAGCGATAGTCGCAGCGGCGATGTGACCTTTGCCTGGGTTGATGCGACGGGCGGCACGCGCCACCGGATGAACGATGACGCGTCGAAACGCATTGCCTTGGCAGACGCTCGCACTTTCACCTTCTATGGTGTGACTTACCAGGAGCTGTTTGTCAGCTCGAACGGTTTTGTTGTCTTCGGCTATCCGTTTGACCGTTTCCACGGCGTGGTGCCGTTTGAGGGTCTGCCCAACAACGCCATTTACGCCTACGCTGAGGATTTGAATCCCGCTGCCGGCGCACAGTACGGCACAGGCTTCGACAACGGCATCTACACTTGGCAGGAGGGCGACCGGCTGGTGATCCAGTACAACGAGGTGGAACACTGGGCGCAGGGTGATCCGGAGACCTTCGAGCTGATCCTTGACCTGGCGACGGGGGAGATCATCATGCAGTACCAGCAGGTCAGTTGGCCCGACTTTACCACCGTGGCCTTGGAAGACCTCGCCGGCAAGCGCGGGGTTGCCTACTCCTATGCCAACTCGGCGGATCTGCAAGCAGGCCTGGCCGTGCGCTTCCGGCCGATCTACGGCCAGCCGGGGCTGTCTTGCGCTCCCTAAGAGCGTAGAGATGTCCAGTTGCTGTCAAGTGTATTCCCGAAGCGCAACTGTTCAGCCCTAGGTGCCGGGCACTTAAGGCTGCGCTGGCCAGGGCGTCTGCAGAGCGGGCTCAAGCTATAAACCGGTCGCAAGTGCCCGGCACCTGAATAGTCACTTCCGGAAAAAGAAAGAAGGTAACTGCTCAGGTGCCGGGCATTTGTAGGCGATTTGCGACCTAGGTTGGCTTCGCAGACACGTTTGCAAACCAGATGCCCATGCGCGTC
>DAOUBX010000125.1:0-2521 GCA_034432445.1 Anaerolineales bacterium | reverse complement strand
TGAAAGCGCGGCGGGCACGGTCGGAGACCGGCCCGAGCGATTTTCAGGTTAGAATCCAAATGCCCGGCACCTATGGCTGAGTAGTTACCGCGTCCCTATGTTTTCGTGGGCAGAGACAGGATGACCACGATGCTGGAAACCACGGACAACAGTGTGATTGACGAACATCCCCCCCGTAATCTTGGGCTTGATCTGGTGCGCGCCACCGAGGCCGCGGCCCTGAAGGCCGGCCGCTGGATGGGCTTGGGCCAGCCAGATGCCGCCGACCAGGACGCCTCCGAGGCGATGGTGCGCGTGTTGCGGGCCATCGACATGGACGGCTGCATTGTCATTGGCGAGGAGAAGAAGCTCGGACTGCACAGCCCACTCGACAGCGGCACCAAGATCGGCACCGGCCGCGGGCCGGCCGTTGACGTGGTCGTCGACCCCATCGATGGCCGCAAGCGGTTGGCTTTGGGTTACTCCGATGCCATGTCTGTGGTTGGTGTGGCCCCGCGTGGGACGATGTGGTCGCCCAGCGCCGCCGTCTACATGGACAAGCTGGTGGTCGATCGCAGAGCCGCGCATGCCTTGGTGCCCGAGTGCATGGACGCGCCGGCGGCCTGGACGCTGGCGCTGGTGGCGCGCGTCAAAGGCGTACCGGTGCGCGATCTGGTGGTCTTTGTGCTGGATCGACCGCGGCATCAACACCTCATCGAGGAGATACGCGCCGCCGGCGCGCGCATCCTGTTGCGCTCCGATGGCGACATCGCCGGCGCGTTGATGGCGGCCTATCCCGGCAGCGGCGTGGACGTCTTGATGGGCATCGGCGGCGTTGCCGAAGGTGTCATTGCAGCCTGCGCCGTCAAGGCGCTGGGCGGCATGATGCTCGGCCGGCTCGCTCCGCAGAGCGAGGCTGAGGCGCAAGCTGTAGCGGCCGCCGGCATGGATGTCAGAAGCGTGTTGACCTGTAACGAGTTGGTCAACAGCAACGAGATCTTCTTTGCCGCCACCGGCATCACCGACGGCGTGCTGCTGTCCGGCGTGCACTATCACGGCCAGGAAGCAGAGACCGAGTCGCTGGTCTTGCGCTGCGAAACCGGCACCCGCCGCATCATTCACACGACTTATCGCGTCGATTGAAAAGGATTTGAGCATGACAGAGTCTACCAGCCGGTCCGCGGCACCGCGCCAGCGCCGATGGGCGCCCCTTGCGCTGCTCATCGCGTCCGTGGTGGTCGCCCTGGCGCTGGCCGAGGGCCTTGTGCGCCTGGCGGCCGGAGTCGGGTGGGTGGACTTGCAGCCCACGCTGGCTGAAGTTGCCTTGCCCGCTGAGATCGCCGAACAGGTGGAGGGTGGCGGCTTGCAAGCTGCGCAGGGGCCTCTCTATGTGGGCGACGCCAAGCTGCATCACCGCATGGCCGCCAATTGGTCGGGCGTCTTCCCGCAGGAGATCAGCCGCAAAGTTGGGCGTTCTGAGGTAAGCATCCGCACGAACAGCCTCGGCCTGCGCAGCCCTGAGCTGATCCAGCCCAAGCCTGTCGACCTATTTCGCATCGTGGTTTTGGGTGATTCGGTAACCTTTGGTTGGGGCGTGCGCGGCGAGGACACCTATGTCAGCCATCTGGCCGGTTTGCTGGCCGCGCTGCACCCCGGTCAACGCTACGAGGTAGTCAATGCCGGCGTCAGCGGCTATGGCACCTGGCAAGAGGCGCTGTGGCTGCAAGAACAGGCGGCTGCGTTGCAGCCCGATCTGATCATCGTCCAGGTGCATCTCAACGACGCCGCCGACAACTTGTGGGGCACCTATGGCCAGGTGGTGGGCCAGCCATCCACGCTGGCGCAGAAGAGCGCCCTGGTGAGGCTCGTCCAGCGGGTGCTGCTGGCGCAGCGGGGAGGAGGCACCGGCAGCGGCTCCTGCGCCAACGACTGGAGCGAAGCCGGGCGCCGCGTGTGCTGGCAGACGACTTTGGCCTTGCTCGATGACATTCAAGGGACGGCGAAGGCGTACAACGCGCCCACGGTGCTCATGCCGATGCCCATGCGTTGGCAGGTTGAACCAGGGGTGACCGACCCGCGCGCCTGGGTGGACGCTGTGCGCTATCAGGGTGAGCTGGCCCAGTACGCGCAGCGTCGCGGCTGGCTGTTCGTGGATCCCCTGCCGGCTTTTCAGAGCGCCGCGCAGGCGGCGCCGTCTTCCACCACCCCAGGCCAGTCCCTTTTCCTCGACGTTGGACACCCCAGTGAGGCCGGCCATCGCATTCTGGCTCAAGAGCTTTATCGCCAGCTCAACCAGGCCGGACTGTTGCCTTGAGGCGCGGTGACAGCGCCACGCAAGACCTCAGAGGTCGCCCCCTTCAGGTGCAAACCTGGCCTGCGCTCCGCAACGGCGCCTTTTGGTGCGTTGCAGCGGCTGCCGCGGTCGCTCTGCCGTGCCCGCCTGGTAACTGCTCAGGTGCCGGGCACTTGCGACCGGTTTACAGCTTGAGCCGGCTCTGCAGACGCCCTGGCCAGCGCAGCCTTAAGTGCCCGGCACCTAGGG
>DAOUBX010000124.1:0-74178 GCA_034432445.1 Anaerolineales bacterium | reverse complement strand
CCAGGACGGCACCTTCACCGGCAACTTCGAGTCCACGGACGACGGCCGACGCTTCGCCGAGGTCTTCTTCGACGAGGGCTGCGACGTGATCTTCCCTGTGGCCGGTCCGGTGGGCTTGGGCAGCGCGGCTGCCGCCAAAGAGCGCGGGCTGATGATGATCGGCGTCGACACCGACCAGTACGTCTCCGCGCCTGAGTTCGGCAGCGTCTTCCTCAGCTCGGTGCTGAAGAACATGGACAAGGCCGTGTTCGACACCATCAAGGCCTTGGTGGACGGCAACCTGACCCTGGGTGACAACTACCTGGGCACGCTGGCCAACGGCGGCGTGGGCCTGGCCCCTTACCACGACTTCGAAGACAAGGTGCCGGCCGAGCTCACCGCCCAGATCGAGCAGGTGATCAAGGACATCATCGACGGCAAGATCGATCCCAAGGCCACCGGCTCCTGAGTAGCGCCATCCCGGAAACAAACTGCGGGCGGTTGATCCGCTGACCCAGACTAGTTTCCGGGACACTTTCTGCGGCGGTGCGGGACATCCCACGACCAGTCCCCTGTTCCCGCACCGCCGCCTCATTCCTGCTCCTGGCAACCCGCGAGCCTTGAACCGTGAAAATCGGACCACGCGCGAGGTTCACGGTTGAAGCTTCCTGGTTTGCACTTCCCTCCGCTATCCATGCGCCTGGCTAACGAAGCATCTCTGCCCACACAGCCCGGATCTATCCTCTCGGTGGCTGTCCTGGCGTCTGGCGACGAAACCCACATGTGCGGCGCTTGATGCTCAGCAGTCACCCTACCCATCCCACGGGAGTTGCTCATGGCCCCAGTCCTCGAGCTGCGCAACATCACCAAACGCTTCCCCGGCGTGCTGGCCAACGATCACATCAACCTGACCTTGGAAGAAGGCGAAATCCACGCCCTCCTGGGCGAAAACGGCGCCGGCAAGAGCACGCTGATGAACATCCTCTACGGCCTCTATCACCCGGACGAGGGCGAGATCTACATCCGCGGCCAACGCACGCAGATCACCGGGCCGACCGACGCCATCCGTCAGGGCATCGGCATGGTGCACCAACACTTTATGCTGGTGCCGGTGCTTACCGTCACCGAGAACGTGATGCTCGGCGAGGAAACCACCAAAGGCTTGGTGCTCGATCGCAAAGAGGTGGCGAATCGCATCCGCGAGCTGTCGCAGAAGCATGGCCTAGAGGTCGATCCCGACGCCAAGGTCGAGAACCTCTCCGTCGGTGTGCGCCAGCGCGTCGAGATCATCAAAGTGCTCTACCGCAGCGCCAACATCCTGATTCTGGACGAGCCAACCGCCGTCTTGACGCCCCAGGAGGCCGATGATCTCTTTGCCATCCTGCGTTCGCTGCGCGAACAAGGGGTGAGCATCATCTTCATCAGCCACAAGCTGCGCGAGGTGTTGGAGCTGGCCGACCGCGTGACGGTGATTCGTCGCGGCCGCGTGGTTGGCGAGACCAAAACCGCCGGCGCCAGCCAGGCGATGCTGGCCGAGCTGATGGTGGGCCGCCGCGTAGCCCTGACGGTACAAAAAACCAGCGCTCAGCCTGGCGAACCGGTGCTCCGCTTCGAGAACTTGAAAGTGCTGGACAACCGTCTGCAAGTGGCCGTGGATGGCGCCAGTCTGGAGGTCCACGCCGGCGAGATCGTGGGCGTGGCCGGCGTGCAGGGCAACGGCCAGACTGAGCTGGTGGAGGCGCTGACCGGTCTGCGCACCGTGCAGGACGGCAAGGTGCTCATCAACGGCCGAGACGTGACCAACGCCAGCCCGCGCGTCATCACCGAGTGCGGCGTATCGCACATCCCAGAAGACCGGCAAGCAGATGGTCTGGTGCTGCCGTTCCCGGTGCACGACAATCTCGTCATCAACACCTTTTATCGTCCACCCTTTGCCAAAGGCATGGTCGTGAACCGACAGGCCATTATCGACCAGGCCAATGGTTTGATCCAGCAGTTCGACATCCGCACACCCAGCGCCGCTGTACCCGTCTCTAACCTCTCCGGCGGTAACCAACAAAAGGTGATCGTAGCACGCGAGCTGAACCGGCCGATCAAGCTGTTGATTGCGAATCAACCCACGCGCGGGTTGGACGTCGGTTCGATTGAGTTCATTCACAAGCAACTGGTGCACAAACGCGATGAAGGCACCGCCGTGTTGCTGGTCTCGGCTGAGCTCGACGAAATCATGGGCCTTTCCGACCGCATTGCCGTCATGTTCAAGGGAAAGTTCACGGCGGTAGTCAACGCCGACGACGTGTCCAAGGAACAAGTGGGGCTGATGATGGCCGGCAACTGCCTGGAAGAGGCGCTGGCCAACGCGCCTCGGTCGGTGACCAAGGAACGCGAGATCGTCACGTAAGGGGCCCCATTCATCTGCAGGTCATTCGAGGAGCAATGTTATGACCGAAACGACCACGCCCGTTGCCTCCACCGCTGCACAAGACACTCCCCCCAAGGTCAAAAGCGCCCGGATTGGGGATGCGATTCTCTACCCCGTGTTGGCTGTTTTCACCGCGCTGGTAATCGGCGCGATCCTGATCTTGATCACCGACAAGGACGTCGTCAACGCCTGGTTACACTTCTTTGACGACCCCCTGGGCACGCTGCGTCTGACGGTGCAGACGGTGGGCAAGGCTTACGGCGCCATGTTCAACGGTTCCCTAAACATCGGCGGAATCATCCAGGGCATCGGCGCCATGCTGCGCGGAGAAGGCACGCAACAACTGTCTATCGCCCTGGTGCCCTTGGCCGAGAGCCTCACCCAATCCGTGCCCTATATCTTCGCCGGCCTGGCCGTGGCCTTTGCCTTTCAGGGTGGCCTGTTCAACATCGGCGGCGAGGGCCAAATGCTGGTGGGCGCGCTGTGCTCGGTCTACATCGGCTTCAAGGTTACAGGCTTGCCCTGGCTCGTACACCTCCCCTTGGCCATGCTGGCCGGTATCGCCGGCGGGGCAATCTGGGCGGCCATCGTCGGCGCACTGAAAGCCTACACTGGCGCCCATGAGGTGATCAACAGCATCATGATGAACTGGATTGCCATCATCTTGAGCTCCTGGCTGCTCAAGGTGGGCGGTCCCATGGCGCGACCCGATGTGCCGGTCACGCCGCCGGTGCTGCCAACGGCTTGGATTCCTCGGTTCTTCGATACGCCGGGCAACCGCTTCCACGCCGGCTTTTTCCTGGCCCTCTTTGCGGTCTGGTTGGTCTGGTGGCTCCTATATAAATCTACGCTGGGCTTTCAGATACGCATGGTGGGCGCCAACCCCAGGGCGGCCCGCTATAGCGGCATCAACGTCAAGCGACTGTGGATCGTCATCATGGCCATCAGCGGCTCGCTGGCGGGCACGGCCGGTATGGTACAAACGTTGGCCGTGGACCGCTGGGTCGGCGTCGGCTTCTCCGCCGGCATGGGCTTCGACGCCATTGCGCTGGCGCTGCTGGGCAGGAACCACCCCGTGGGCGTGTTGCTGGCCGCCTTGCTCTTCGGCACGCTGAAGAACGGCGCCACCCGCATGCAGTCGGTGGCACAGATCCCGGTGGACATCATCACGATCGTCATCGCCCTGGTGATCGTCTTCATCGCCGCGCCGGAGATCATCCGTGCCATCTATCGCCTACGCAAGACAACGGTGCAAGAAGGACCGGTGTTTACCAAGGGATGGGGATCGTAACAATTGTCAATGGTTAGTTGCCAGTTGCGAGAGAGGTAATCGTTATGGCCGTAACTACAGCTCCAATTGCTTCAGTGGGCTCCTATGCGGCACGCCGCGCGCGGCGCAAGGCCATTGCCTATGGCGTGTTCTTCCTACTGGTAGCCGCTGCCATCTTCTTTTTCTTCGTGCGCAACAGCGCACCGGGCATGGAGAGCACCTTCAAACTCAATCCAACCACCAAGGAGAAGGTGCTGGAATTGCCCGATTGGGTGCTGCCCACCTACCAGACACTGATCGTGCTGGCTGCCATTGTCGGCGTGCTGGGGCTCTACCAGATCATCCGCGGTTTCAAGCGGGTCGTGCTGGTCCTCGGCTTCGTGGCGCTGCTGTTCGTCTTTGCCTTCCTGGTCTGGGCGGTGCGCGACAAGTCCATCAACTTGCTGGGGATTCTCACCTTCACCGTGGCGGCAGCCACACCCATCGCCTTCGGCGCCATGAGCGGCGTGATGTGTGAGCGATCAGGCGTTGTCAACATCGCCATCGAGGGTATGATGCTGACCGGCGCCATGGTGGCGGTTATCTTCGCCAGCGTCAGCGGCAGTCTCTGGCTCGGGCTGGTCAGCGCAGTCATCGCCAGCGGCATCCTGGGTGTGTTTTTGGCGATCATGGCCATCCACTTCCGGGTTGATCAGATCATTGCCGGCACGGCCATCAACATCTTTGCCTTGGGCATCACCAGCTTTATCAGCCAGCGCTTTTTGCAGCCCATCCCTGCGCTGAACTCCGGCGGTGTGTTCCCCAAGGTCGCCATTCCCGGGCTGTCGCAGATTCCGATCCTCGGGCCGGTCTTCTTCAACCAGACGCCGATCGTCTACATCCTCTTCGTCACGGTCATTGCCATTCACTTCATGCTGTTCTACACCCGCTGGGGCCTGCGCACACGCGCCGTCGGTGAACACCCCCGCGCCGCCGACACCCTGGGCGTCAATGTGTTCAAGATCCGCTACGTGAACGTCATCATCGGCGCCATGATCGCCGGCATCGGCGGATCCTACTTCACCATCGGCTCGGTGGGCCGTTTCGACGAGGCCATCACGGCTGGCAAGGGCTTCATCGGCCTGGCTGCCATGATCTTCGGCCGCTGGACGCCGTTCGGGGCCTACGGTGCGTCGCTGATCTTTGGCTTCGCCGACGCTTTGCAGGCGCGCTTACAGGTGTTGGGCAAGACCCAGGTACCCATTCCCTCCGAGTGGCTACTGATCTTGCCCTACCTGGTGACCATGATCGTGCTGGCCGGTGTGGTCGGCAGGACGGTGGCGCCGGCGGCCGACGGCCAGCCGTATACGAAGGATTAGAAGCGTCCAGGATCCCATCGGAACTTGTAGGAACTCACTGGAACTCGTGGGAACCTTGCGACGGTATCCATTCCGTGGACTCCCGGTTCTGCCGGCGTTGCTGCAAGTGAGCTGTGGAGTCCTTTCTTTCGAGGCTGAGTGCGATGAAACCACGGGACCGTGTCCTTGCAGCCATCAACCACGAAGAACCCGATCGCGTGCCGATCTGCATCGGCGTGAGCAACGCCACCGGCATCAAGATGAAGCCTTACCGTGAGCTGAAGCGGCTGTTGGGCATCGACGCACCGGACAACTACATCTACGAGTGGCCAGAGCTGGGCACGGCGGCCATCGACGAGACCACCATGCGCCGACTGCACAGCGATGTGCGCGGGGTGCTGGACCTGGAGCCGGCGGAGGTGCTGGAGCGCAATCGCCGGCGGCCGCCTCATGCGCCCTTTGTCGACTCATGGGGCAGCGGCCAGCGCGAGATGGAGGACGGCTCTTGGTTCCCCGGTGTGCATCCCCTGGCCAACGCCACCACCATCGAGGAGATCGAGCGCTATCCCTGGCCGGACATGGACGACCCCACACGCGTTGCCCATGTGCGCATGCAGGCGCAGCAACTTGTCAACGAAGGCGAGTACGCCATCATGGCCACGCCCTGGCTACTCTTCCCCTTCGAGCGCGCCCACGCCATGCAGGGCATGGACAAGTTCCTGATGCACATGGCGACCGAGCCGGAGTTCGCCGCAGCCTTGTTGCGCAAGATCACCGACCTGTGCAAGACGCTGATGGGCCACTTTCTGGCCGAGTGCGGCGACCTGATCGACATCATCAAGATCGGCGACGACCTAGGCATGCAGAGCGGGCTGCTGATCTCCCCGCGCATGTACCGCCGGCTGCTCAAGCCGCTGCACGCCGAGTTCATCGCCTTCATCAAGGAGCGCACCCACGCCAAGGTCTTCTTCCACACCGACGGCGATGTGTTCGACCTGATCCCGGACTTCATCGAGATAGGCGTCGACATCCTCAACCCGATCCAGACCTCAGCCGGCCGCATGGCCAACCTGGCCGAGTTGAAGAAACAGTACGGGAGAAACATGGTCTTCTGCGGGGCCATCGACACGCACCACATCCTGCCGCACGGCACGCCCGCTGCGGTGCGCGAAGAGGTGCGCCGCGTCATCAACCTGCTCGGCCCCGGCGGCGGCTACATGGTGGCCTCGGTGCACACGATCATGAACGACGTGCCGGCGGAGAACATCCTGGCCATGGTAGACGCAGTGGAAGAGTTTGGCCGTTATCCGTTGGCTGCGTGAACCACAAGAGCCATGAGGGGAGGAACAGCTTTGACATCGGGGGACAAATCAGCTATCCTAGCTCGCATGGATGAGAACAGCATCCGTCAACTGCTGGAAGCGGTTGCCGGTGGGCAGACGCCCGTTGACCAAGCCGTGCAAGCCCTGCGCGCTTTACCCTACGAAGAACTGGGTTTTGCCACCCTGGACAGCCACCGCGCTTTGCGTTGGGGATTTCCCGAGGTGGTCTACTGCCCCGGCAAGAGCAACGAGCAGGTGGCGCAGATTCTGGCGCAACTGGCGGCGCGCAGCGCACAAGTTCTGGGCACGCGCGCCACGCGCGCGCAGTTCGAGACGGCGCGCGGCCAGACGCCTGACTTGCAGTTCCATGAAGCTGCGCGCGCCATCTGGCTGGACCGCCAACCCGACCGGCCGCGCAAGCCGGGCGTCGTGATCGCCGCCGCGGGTACGAGCGACCTACCCGTGGCCGAGGAGGCTGCCCTAACCCTCGACCTGATGGGTCACAGCGTGGAGCGCATCTACGACGTCGGCGTGGCCGGCTTGCATCGGCTGCTGCCGCACCTGCCCATCTTGCAGGCGGCCAAGGTCGTGGTCGTGGTGGCCGGCATGGAGGGCGCGCTGGCCAGCGTGATCGGCGGCTTGGTGGCTGCGCCGGTGATCGCCGTGCCCACGTCGGTCGGCTACGGCGCCAGCTTCGGCGGACTGGCGGCCTTGCTGGCGATGCTCAACAGTTGCGCCGCGGGCGTGGCCGTGGTGAACATCGACAATGGCTTTGGCGCCGGCTTTCTGGCCGCGCGCATCAATGCTGGGATGGCGGAGCGGTAGATTGGTGAGAAGGAGGGCAATGAGCGCAATGGCATGGGATGATGCGTTGACGGCCAAGCTGGCGGCGTTGCGGCAGGTGTTGCGGGAGTGCGGCTCAGTGTTGGTCGCCTATTCCGGCGGCGTGGACAGCGCGCTGGTGATGGCAGTGGCGCACCAGGAGCTGGGCGATCGCGCCTTGGCCTGCATCGGCGTGTCTCCCAGCTACCCCAGGCGCGAGCTGCGCAGCGCAGTCCGGTTGGCCGAAGAGCAGCACTGGCCCTACCGCTTGATCAACACCGAGGAAGTTCTAGACCCGCGCTACGCGGCCAACGCGGCCGATCGCTGCTATTTCTGCAAGTCGGAGTTGCACAGCCACCTGCGCGCCATCGCGGCAGCCGAGGGCTGGCGCGCCATCGTCGATGGCAACAACGCTAGCGACCTGGGCGATTTTCGGCCCGGCATGGCTGCGGCGCGCGAACACGGCGTGCGCTCGCCGCTGGTCGAAGCCGGGCTGACCAAGGCCGAGGTGCGCCGGCTGGCACAGGATTTGGGACTTTCCGTGTGGGACAAGCCGGCCATGGCCTGCCTGTCCTCGCGCGTGCCACAGGGCACGCCTATTACGCCCCAGCTGCTGCGCCAGATCGAAGCCGCCGAGGACGTGCTCGTGGCGCTCGGCTTCCGCCAGTTCCGTGTGCGCCACCACGGCGAAGTTGCCCGCATCGAGCTGCCCGTCGAAGACCTGCTGCGCGCCGTCGAGCTGCGCCGGTCGATCCTGGACGGCGTGACCGCCGCCGGCTATCGCTTCGTCACCCTCGATCTGGCCGGATTCCGCAGCGGGTCGCTCAGCGGCGCCAACGGACACGCCGCGCCGATTCCGCTGGTGCTGTGAGCAGTAAACGGTGATCGGTAGACAGTGAACGGTGAGCAGAGTCGCTTCCATCGACCGTTAACCGTTAACCATTGACCGTTAACCATTGACCGTTAACCATTGCCATGATCGCCTACCTCGACCTTCCATCCGGCTTGTCCGGCGATATGTTTTTGGGCTGTCTAGTCGATGCCGGCTGGTCCGTGGAAGCCTTGCTGGCCAGCCTGAGCCGGCTGCCGCTGCCCTCTGGTTCCTGGGCGGTGCAGGCCGACCGGGTGCTGCGCGGGCCGCTGGCCGCTACCCTTGTCACGGTCGAGACCACCGAGACACACCATCACCGCGGCCTGAGCGAGATACGGACGCTGATCGAAGCCAGCGACCTGCCGGTGCCGGTGCGCAGCGCTGCCGTTGCGACGTTCACGCGGCTGGCCGCGGCTGAGGCCAAGGTGCATGGTCTGCCGCTGGAGGACATTCACTTTCACGAGGTCGGCGCGCTGGACGCCATCGTGGACATCGTCGGCGTAGCCGCCGGGCTGCATGCGCTGGGCATCACCGCCCTCTACGCCTCGTCTGTGCCGCTGGGGCCGGGCTGGACCCAGTCGGCCCATGGTGCGCTGCCCTTGCCCGCTCCGGCCACGTTGGAGATCCTGGCCAGCGTCCAAGCGCCCACACGGCCCGCGCCCGGCCCCGGCGAATTGGTGACGCCCACCGGCGCCGCCCTGCTGGCTCAGCATGCTGTGTTCCGCCAGCCGGCCATGCGCGTGCAGCGCATCGGCTACGGCGCCGGACAGCGCGATCTGTCCTGGCCGAACGTAGCTCGTCTGTGGCTTGGCGAGGCGGATGAGACAGACGGTTTGCCTGCGCCGCGCATGGTCCAGATCGACACCAACATCGACGACATGAACCCTGAGCTCTACCAGGCGGTCAGCCAGCGTTTGTTTGCCGCCGGCGCGCGCGACGTGTGGCTCACGCCCATCCAGATGAAAAAGGGGCGGCCCGCGGTCATCCTGAGCGCCCTGGCGTTTCCTGAGCAGGAAGTCAGCCTAGCCGAGCTGATCCTGCGCGAGACGACAACGCTGGGCGTGCGCGTCCATGCGGTGTGGCGACACGAGGCCGGCCGGGAGCTGCGCACAGTGGACACCGAGTACGGCCCGGTACAAGTCAAGCTGAAACGACTGGGCGCGGAGATTGCGGGAGCGATGCCGGAGTTCGAGGATTGCCGCCGCCTGGCCGAGGCCTACGGCGTGCCTGTTCGGTTGGTCTACGAAGCGGCGCAGGCGCAAGCGCACACCCAGTGGATGCCCGCTCGTGATCGCTGAAGCGACACAGGGCGTGCAGCCTGCTGGCAATCAGTGGCCAGGACGGCTCGCACTCACTTGACGACGTCTTGCCTTTCTGGTACACTTGCGCCACACGCGCAGCCGCGCGGGGCGTTCGTAAAAAAGGCGCAGGAGCGATGCAGCCCGAAGGCGTCGGGCCCTTGAGCCTGCATCCCACATGCCTGGCGCTTGGAAAAATGACCGTCTCGGCAGTACGGCTTTGCGCCAAATTGCGTTAAACATAGTGCCAGGAGACACCCCCTTGGACCATTTGTGGACGCCTTGGCGGATGGAGTACATTCTGGGCCCGAAAACGCAGGGTTGCGTCTTTTGCGACAAGATCG
Source organism: Anaerolineales bacterium (assembly GCA_034432445.1). Classification (GTDB taxonomy): domain Bacteria; phylum Chloroflexota; class Anaerolineae; order JAAEKA01; family JAAEKA01; genus JANWYQ01. The sequence goes on along the minus strand of DAOUBX010000124.1, from coordinate 64,513 downwards.
CGCAGGGCGATGACAACACCCAGCACGTTCTACTGCGTGGGCAAACGGCCTATATCACCCTCAATCGTTATCCCTACAACAACGGCCATCTGCTCATTGTGCCCTACGCCCACGTGCCTAGCCTGGAAGACCTGCCGCCGGAAACGTTGCTGGAATTGATGCTGTTGGTCAACAGAGGGCTGGCGGCGCTGCGAGCTGCCATGCAGCCGGAGGGCTTCAACGTCGGCGTCAACTTGGGCAAGGTGGCAGGCGCAGGAATCGCAGCCCACGTCCACATTCACATTGTGCCACGCTGGACCGCCGACACAAGCTTCATGACCACTGTAAGCGAAACGCGCACCATTCCTGAAACGCTGGAAGAGACCTACACCCGCTTGCGCGCAGTGATATGATATGCCATCCGTCAGCGCCGCCGCAGCAGACCGGTGTGCCGGCGCCAGCCGGCGACTGCGGTGGACTGGCGTGACGATGTAAGCACCTGTGGAAAGCCAACACCTGGACGCAAATAGGACTTGACAGACCACTTGGCCGCAGAAGGAGGTAGGTTACTTATTCTGGCAGCAAAATTCAGTACAATCGCATAAAGCCGCAAAGACCAAAGCCAGGAGATTCCTTATGGAAAAAGAGGCAGAACAGCAGGCGATGCGGTGGTGTCGGGTTGACTTGCATATCCATACGCCTGCCTCTGAAGATTACGTAGACAAAGATGTGACTTACCTGGACATTCTTCGAGAGGCAGAGCGACGCGGGTTAGACATCATAGCATTGACGGATCACAACACCATCGCCGGCTACGAGGCGATTTTCGACGAGATCGAATTCTTGGAGCGTCTGGAAGCACGTGGACGGCTGAACGAACAAGAGCAAGCCGAGCTCAACGAATACAGAAGACTTCTTGCCAAGATTACTTTGCTGCCAGGCTTTGAGCTGACCACCAGTTTTGGCTCTCACGTGTTGGGCCTGTTTTCGCCCAAGATGCCCGACTGCATCTCGCACATCAAAGCAGTGCTCAACGAGCTCGGCGTACCTTACGACAAGATGCACCTGGGCACGACCTCGCTGCCCGGCACGCGCGCCCATCTCGAATCCTACAAAATCATTCATGACGCCGGCGGCATTGCCATTGCCGCACATATTAACGCGCCCACGGGCGTGCTGGCATTTGCCAACAACCTGCCCACCGGCGCTGCGCGCGTAGGCGCTACTCAAAGCCCCTATCTGGATGCCTTGGAGTTCGCTGGTTTTCACAGCACCCACCTGCAGGGGTTCGCCAGCCCGCGCTGGTATGACGGCACTAACCTGGGCTATGAGCGGCGCATGCATTGCATCCAAAGCTCCGACGCCCATCGCCTGGTGCAAGACCCCGGCGCCCAGATGCGGCGCTGGGGCATTGGCGACCGTCCAACGGAGATGCTGCTGCCAGAGCCCACCTTCGAGGCGCTGCGCGACCTGCTGCGCAGCAACGACTTCCACCGCGTGCGCGTGCCCTACGTCTCCGATGTGACACAGTTCAACCGCATTACCGATGCACGCACGGCTGGCCCTTCCGATCACCACGTCCTCTGCCCGAATTGCATCGATAACCTGACCGAAACCTGCCAGCACGTGGTAGCTTTAGCCAACAGCGGCGGCGGCATCATCTATCTGGGGCTGGACCCTGATCCTGACGTGCCGGTGCAAGGAGTCGCCGATGCGTCGAGCGACATGCGCGCCTTCCAAACAGCCATCAGCGAGAGCGTCTTTCCTCAGCCGGAGTGGTCAGTAGACATCCTCAAGTATGAGGGGCAAGACGTCGTGCAGATCGAAGTGCAGGAAATGCAGCGCAAGCCCTGTTTTCTGGTGCAAGACGGGGTTAAGTCGATCTATGTGCGCCGCGGCGGCAAAACGGTGCTGGCCACTCATGCTGATATCATCGACATGCTGCACGCCGATGACGAGTATGCCAGCCGGTCTATGCCCACCGATGGCCAGGTGCGGTTGTTGGCGCCCGGCATCGAACAGCCTAAGTCGGGCGTGGAAATCGTCGGCCAGACCTTGCGCGGCGACACAGAGTACTTCCGCGTGATCGACCTGCGCACCAACCGCGAGAGCCAGGCATCGGAACAGACCGCCACCAGCGTGTGGCTGTACGCGATCAAGAACTACTTGGCGATCCGCCAGCGCATGGATGATCTCAACCATCTGGCGCGGTGGCATGGCCGAATGGGCCTGTGGCGCATCTACCGCACCAACGAGGTTTACGACCAGCGCGGCCGCGTTAAATGTGATTTGCTTTTCCGCGACGAAGCGGGCAAGATCTCCCATGTGTTCTTTGCTGTGGCTGTCAGCTGGGTCAGCGCCGCGTGGGACCCGCTCTTTGAGTGCGCCCCCCCTCCAGGCGCCACGGTGGAGACCTTGCCGTCCAACCGACGCATCCGGTGGCGCGGCAACATGGGTGTGGAAGCGGTATACATGACCAGCAACGGGCTGCACTGCGACCTGGTCTTTCGCAATCGCTATGGCAAAGACCTCTTCTACCGCAGCGTACCCTGCGAGAGCTTACCCGACGATTGGGCCAGCCTGCTGCGCGTGGAGCTGCCACGCTCCGGGCTAGAAGTGGTCGAAGTGCGCGAAAACGGCGCCGATCCGCTGTTCAAGTTCCACAACCTCGGCAATCAACATGTGGAAAGCCGGCTGTGGTCCCCCGATATGCTCAAGGAGGGCAGCCTCCGCCATTATGCCCTGCGCATGCACATCGATCACGACCGGCCGCTCGACGACAACGCCGTAACATGGGTGGGCAATCTGGGATCACTGCGCCGCTCGTACACGACCGTCGATCTTGTCTATCGTGCGCCTAGCGGGCAAGATCACATCTTCTACGGCGCGCGCTGGGCCGATCTGGGCGGAGAATGGTTGCAATTGCTGGAGGAATAGGTGCAAGAAGACCTCTTGCCCCGGCATTGGGCCGGAGCAAGAGGTCTTTTGCCATCTCTACGCGCTCTACGCGGCTAGCCAACGTTGGCACGCCGGCCTAACTCCGCCGCACTCCCTGTTGCTGCTTGGCAGGCACTGTCTACGTGTGATACTTAGCCTCCGCCTGGCTGTCGAAGATCACTAAGTAGCGTACACCAAAATACCACGCCAGGGCGACTCCGGCCAGGACACCGATAGTCGATAGCCATTCCAGCCAGTGGGGGACGTAGGTGGTTCCTGGCGGCAGCTTCTGGGCGAACATCGTGGCGCTGAAGCGGTTCAACAACACGCCGGCTAGAATGAGCAAGGGGGCGCCGATCTGCACGCTGCGACGGGAGCGCAAGCGTGGCATCAACAGCAAGAGCGCAGGCAACGCAGCGAAAACCGCCAGTTCCAACACCATCAGCCAACCAAGCACGCCGGAGTTCCACAGCAGAGAGAGTTCACCGGCAATTGCCAGATCGGCAACCTTTAGCGCCACATAGAGAACGCTGACCCAGCCCACAATGCGGCTCAACCCCAGCACGATCGCCTCTTTGATCGGACGGCCGGTGATGCGCGCTGCGGCCATGTACACCAGGATCGCCATGCTGAGGCCGGACATGACCGAGGAGACGAAGAACAAGAGAGACAAGATAGGCGTGAACCACAAGGGGTGGAGCCGGTGTGGCATGTTCAGGTAGAGCGTGCCCAGGGTGGACTGATGCAGAGTGGACAGCATGACGCCCACGATTGACACGGGCAACAGCACCTTGAAGGCCAGCCGGAGCAGCTTGTGCCGCTGCAAGCGTTCCAGAGCGAAGGGGCTGCTCTCGATCACCAGCACCGTTGTGTAGAGCAGGATGCACCAGCTGATCTCAAACAGGGGCGAGTGGACGTTCCAATACAAGAGGAAGTTGTAGAAACGATCCGGGCGGCCCAGGTCAAGGACCAGAAGCAGAAGCACAGCCACATAGCCCAGCAGGCCGGTCAGAATAGCGGGGCGTACTGCGTCGCCGTACTGATGCTGGCGCAGGACGTGGACAATGAACGCCATGGTGAAGCCTGCGCCGGCAAATGCGATGAGGGTGAAGTCGAAGCCGATCCAAATGCCCCACGTGTAAGCGTCTGACAGGTTGGTCGTGGGCCCTAGACCCAAGAGAAGACGGACAACGCCGGCTACGACACCGACGAGTGTGAGCAAGGCCAACAAGACAACGACGATCCCGCTATCCAAAGCCGGCAGCCCAATGTCTGTGGCCGGTTTGCGTTCTGTGACGATGCTCGTGGTCATTGCCGTGTTCCTCCATCCTGCCTGACGGCGTCTGCTTCTACTTCTGCCATATGAAGCTCACGCCGTTTCATTAGCCAGTTGAGCGCCACGGCCATTGAAGCTACCGTGGCAGCCACGAACGGCGTGGCGCGCATCACGGGTTCCGCGTAGCGCGAGATCGGCTCAGGGCCAAGCTCGGGCAGGCCAAGGCTGGCAAAGGGAACACCGGCCAGGTAGAGAACCGACGTGCCACCGGCTTCGTGCTCACCATACACGTGGTCGATGTAACGGCCCGGGTTGCTGGCGATCTGGGCATGCGCCCGGTTGAGCAACTCCTGCCGCGATCCAAACTGAATGGCACCGGCCGGACAGGCCGCCACGCAGGCCGGTTTCTCCCCTTGCGCCAGCCGTTCGACGCACATCTGGCACTTGTGGATCAGCCCCAAAGGATTGTTCCAGTCAAAAGTGGGCACACCGAACGGACAGGCGTACTGGCAATAACGGCAGCCAATGCACTTGTGACTGTCATAGACCACGGGGCCTGCAGGCGTCTTGTGCAGCGCGCCCACTGTGCAGGCTGAAGCGCAGGCCGGATGCACACAGTGCATGCACTGGCGCTTCACAAACTGGGATTGGCGCTGATAAGCAGCAATCGCGGCCTCGCGTTCGTCGACGTAGGAATAGGCGCCGCTGTCCAGCTTGATAGGCACGGTCTCAGGATCCGGAAGCGCATTGGTCTCCTTGCAGGCCAACGCGCATGAGTTGCAGCCCGTGCAGCGTGTGACGTCAATCAACATCCCATAGGCGTCTGACGCTGGCTCGCTGCTGGCCTGAGCCGGGTCGGCGGCAACGCCGGCAATGACCCAGGTTGCAACACCAGCGCCGGCGGTTTTGAGAAACTCACGGCGGGAGGAGGTATCTTTGCGGGTGCTCATATCTTGGCGCTCCGTTGTCGCTGCAGAATGAACGCCACGATGAGGACGAATACAATGCCACCCATGCCACCGATGCCCAGCCCTAGCCCGAAGCTGATGGCCGTAGCGCTCTGCAGCCAGCGTCGGTTTGCTTCCGCAGCCACCACCGTCGCAGCCTCGCTGACGGTTGCAGGTGGGCCACTGATGTAGAATGCCTGCTGGGCTGTTGCGCTGCTTGCGGTGCGAAACATGTCCTGGTGACACTCAGCACACACGTCAGTAACCACGGTGAAGTCGTGGACGGGGGCATTGCCGCCCTCTGCGGCGGCTTGGGCTACACCATGGGTGGCCGACGGCGTTGTGTGACAGTCGATGCAGTTAACGCCGGTGCGGGTGTGAGCCACGTGACCAGGGTCTTCCAGTCTGTCGCGGTGGCAGGATCTGCACAACACCTCGTCTTGCAGGCGTAGATCTTGTGAATGGGAGCGATGGCAACCGATGCACTGGACCCCGGCCTGCGCGTGGGGTGTCTGCCGCCAATCCTCATAGGTGTCCACGTGGCAATTGCTGCACACCGACGAGTCTACGCTCAGCTGCATCACGCCGTTTTCCGGGTGGCCTTCCACATAGGCGCCGTGGCACGCCTCACAGGTGACACCGGCTGTGGCAAATTGCTCGGTAGTGGTGTCGAAGTTGGTGGTGTGGCAGGTCAAACAGGTGCAATCTTCGCCCGCCGCAGTGTTGCATTCCCGGATCAAGGCATCATGATGAAGCGGGTCGATGGCTTGCGCGTGGGGCGAGTTCTGCCAGTCCTGGGTTTCAGCGCGATGACAGACAGCGCACCGTTCCGGACCGGTGGACTGGGGCGCAGTCGCAGCGGCCGACACAGACTGAAAGAGCGCCAGCGCCAACAGCACTACGGCGACAAACACCGAGGCAAGTACGCTCCGTCGTGGGGGGTTATGCTGAAGCATACGTCCTCCTGCAGGTTACGCAACGAAATGGACTGATAGAGCGAGCGAATCCACGTGGTGCGCTCAGATCGCTCACCGGCACATTCTTTCTCTGCGCGTAACTGCTCAGGTGCCGGGCATTTGTAGGCGATTTGCGACCTAGGTTGGCTTCGCAGACACGCTTGCAAACCAGATGCCCATGCGCTGGGCGCACAACCGTCAATGAAAGCGCGGCGGGCACGGTCGGAGACCGGCCCGAGCGACTTTTAGGTTAGAATCCAAATGCCCGGCACCTATGGCTGAGTAGTTACCTCTGCGGATACCACAGAGTCGCATCGGCGAGACCAACGGCGCGGTCTTTGTCGTTGCTAAGCATCCGGCGTGACCGCATCCAGGATCGCGCTGATGACGTGCAGACGCTGTTGGGCGCCGACCCCCGCAGTCCGCAGCCGGAAAAGCAACCAGCGACACAGCTCGTCCAGCGTGGCAGCATCGAGGTCTCCGAACACGCGCTGCGCGATCTGGTCTCCCACGGGCGAAGATTTGTCAACGATGGTTGCCAGCCGGGCGATCTCAGCCCGACCCAGCAGCAGTCGATCGCCCGTGTCGGTGATGGCGGTTGGCTGGCGTTGACCTGTGGACGACGCCGCAGCGAATAACTCGACGGCGCGCGCAGCAACAGCGCCCAAATCGGTAAACCGTTCCTTGAACGCTCGCCCGCTTTGATCAACGCTGGTCAGAAAGTATTCCATCGCTTGTCGTTCCTTTCCGCCTCGCCGGCTTGGCCATCCGCCGTCCTACGTCATCCAGTTCTTGGTCGGGCCCGGCGTAGGGTTGCTGGCTTCGTAGATCTCGTCGGCCGGAAGGTTGGGCTGCCGCGCTGCGGCCACCGAGAGCTGATCGCAGCGCTCGTTCTCCGGTGTGCCCGCGTGGCCCCTGACCCACACCACGCGCACGTCGTGCTGCTCCAGCAAGTCGAGCACGCGCTCCCACAGGTCGGGGTTGAGCGCCGGCTCGCTCTTGTTCTTGCGCCAGCCATTGGCGCGCCAGCGCTTGGCCCAGCCCAAGTTGATGCTGTCGGCCACGTAGCGCGAGTCGGTGTAGAGCGTCACCGCGCAGCGCGTGTTCAGCGCCTCCAAGGCGCGAATGACGGCCATCAACTCCATGCGGTTGTTCGTGGTCAACCGATACCCGCCAGAGAGCTCCTTGCGGTGGCCCTTGTAGAGCATGACCACACCATAGCCGCCGGGGCCCGGGTTGCCCAGCGCACCGCCGTCGGTGTAGATGGTTACCTGAGGCAGGTCGCTCATCCTGCGGCATCCGCCTCGGCCGCGGGGTTGTAGATGACGACGCTTTCTTGTTCGTTGGGGTCGTTGCGCGCCACCAGAGCCTTGGCAGGCTGTGTACTGCTCAAGTTGATCGGCTGGTGAGGCACATTTGCCGGGATGAACAGGAAATCACCGGCCTGGTTGATGGTTTCCTGACGCAGACCGGGGCCGTACAAGGTGCGCACCTGGCCCTCCAGGATATAGATGGCCGTTTCGTAGCCTTGGTGGATGTGCGGCGCGGCCGCGCCGCCCGGGGGAATGACGATCAGGTTCAGGGAAATACCGGTAGCGCCAGCCGTGTCCTGGGAGATGCCAACGAAATAGGGGAGCTGCTGGCGCGACAGCACTTCGGCATCAGGGCGAACGGTGATGATCTCGGCAGCAGCGGTGGGGGTGGGGTGATGTGCTTCTGATGACGACATGGCAAACCTCCGCAAGCAGTGGTCAACGCACGGGCATGGAGTCTATCATAGATGCTCTGGTTCAGGCAAACCCTTCAAGTCTCTCAACGCGTGACTGTCACGCGCCGTTAGCCCACGACCCAAAGGGGTTCGTGCCCCAAGACTGAAATGGGTGTGTTTGAAGTCGGTTGAGACCCTTGGGTGTCTGTGCTTACGGTGCCTCGCGATCGACACAGCAACTGCTTTTGCGGCGCTGCGTGAGCAACCAAGGAACCTCGAAGGGTCTGGCGCTCAACCAGCTTTGGACACATACGCTTGCCACGCGTCTGCTCCCTGATCGCGCGGATTGTGGTGGCTGGCGGGTTGTGCCGCAGAGGTGATGCGCAAAAGCGTTAAACATGAGTGAGAGCAGCAACCTTGCCCAGGGCTTGCGGAGTCGCTGGCCCAGGTGTAGACCTAACCTACGCCCCACCACACCGTCTTTTCAAGCGCTGTAGTCGGCCTCGCCGTGCGTAGTCTCTCTGCCGCACCAGCCTGAGTAGCTACGGATGCGACGCCAAACGACAACAGTTTTGCACAACATGGAAAGGAACTGACCTGTGAGAACTCACCGTCGCTCGCTCCCAACCGTCAAAAGGCTGCGCAGCCTCTCGCTGTTGCTCGCCTTGACCATGCTGATGAGTTTGCTCGGCCCTCTGGCGCCGCCTGCTCCGGTCGCTGCCCAGACTGAGGGCCCTGTGCGCGTGGCTCTCCTGTACACTACCGATGCCGCCGCGGCGCAATCCTTCGTCGACCTCCTCAACGCCAACGGCTACAGCGCTCAGGCCGTGCGCGTCGGCACGCCGGGCGATCGCCGCTTCAAGGTGCGGTTGCCGCTGGTTGCCGTCGGCAGCGGTGCCGCACAAACAGCCGCTCTCACCGCCATCCCCGATTTCCGCCAGTACGATCTGATCGTGATCGGGTCTGACACGGGCGCTGATGGCACGTGGCAGCCTGAGCCAGGTTTGCTGGAAGCGGTGCAGGCTTCGGGCTTGCCGGTCGTGGGCATTGGCGCAGGCGGTCACGCCTTCTTTGGCCGCCTTGGCCTGGAAATCGGCTATCCCAACGGCCAACGCACGCAGTCGGCCGTCGTCCAGGTTGCCGACTTCGGCGATAGCCAGCGTTTCTACACGACGCCGCGGCCGATCAGCATCCCCGGCAACGGCCAACTGCGGCTCTACCAAAGCGAACAGCCTGCAATTGCCATCCCTCTGGCCGAACGGCTGCCCGACGGCGTGCGTTTGGCCTCGCTGGCCGGCGCCGCCAGCCCGTTCCCCATCGTCCAGGTGCAGTCTCGCTACCTGTTGTGGGGCTTCAACGCTGCGCCCGCCGCCATGACCGCCACAGGGCGAGACCTGTTCATCAACGCCATGTCGTTCCAGAGCCAGGGTCTGGAGCTGGCCCTGCGTTCCCGCACCTTCACGCCGCCGGCGGGCGTTGATCCTGACTTCTTGCAAGCGCTGGGGAGTACCACGCTGCCAAACTTGCATGGCTTCGTGCAGCTCTATCGCCAGCCGAGCGAGCGTGAGCGCGCCGTGCTCAGCGATTTGGGCGTCACGCTGGATCGCTTCGTCGGCGACACCCTCTACACGGCCTCGGTGACCGCACCCCGCCCGCGGCTGGAAGATCCGGCCTTTGCTGCGCTGGTGCGCTGGCTGGGGCAGGTGTTGCCGCAGGATCGCGTGGATCCCAAGGTGTTGGCAGGCAACTTTGAGCCTTGGGCCAAAGACACGGCCAACACCGTCAAGCTGCTGGTTACCTTCTTCGCCGATGTGTCGGCGGGCGAAGCCCGTACAATCCTGGCCCGCTATGGCAACGCCTCCCCCTTTGCCAATCAAACCTGGGCTCTGGTCATGCCAGCCGACCGCATTGCGGCGCTGAGCCAGGAGGACCGCATCAGTTGGATCGAGGAAGGGCCTGCGCCTCTGCGTCTGCTCAACGATGTCGCCCGCAACGACCTGGATGTCGATGCCGTGCAGAACGTCAACACCGGCGTCAACCCGGCCTTCTACGCCGGCATGGACGGCACGGGTGTGGTCGTCGGGGTGTTCGATTCGGGCGTCGAGGCTGCCGGCTTCGATCACAACGATTTCGCCGGCCGCCTGCTGCGCACGCAGAATGACGACAACGGCCATGGCACGCACGTCGCCGGCATTATCGGCGCCAGCGGCGTCAACAGCCAGACCAACTGCCCCTACGCCAGCTGCACGCCCTTCCAACTGCGCGGCATGGCGCCGAACGTGCGTCTTGCGCCTTATGGCGGGTGGGACGCCGGCGTAATGAACGAGGCCGTCAACACCCATGGCATGGAGGTCAGCAACCACTCCTATGTGATGACCTGCGGCAGCTACGACTCAACCGCGCAGACCGTTGACCGGTTGGCGCGCGGCGAGCTCACCGATGGGACCACCGCCATCCCGCGCCATACCATCGTGTGGGCGGCTGCCAACCAAGGCATTGCGGCTCAGTATTGCACCACGGCCACCTTGCCCAGCGGCGATGCCGATCCCACCAGTGGGCCGCGCGGCTATTACTCGATCCTTAGCCCGGCCAAGAACTCGCTGACGGTCGGATCTCTCAACCCCGGCACGCAAAACCTGCGCCAGACCAGCAGCCGCGGACCGACATGGGATGGCCGGTTGAAGCCTGACGTGGCAGCCACCGGCTGCATGATGTCCACGGATCACGACTCGCAGGGCTACGTCTCGAAGTGTGGCACCTCGATGGCCGCGCCGGCCGTGAGCGGCATTGCAGCCTTGATGACCGAGCAGTTCCACCAGACCTATCCCAGCGCAGGCCGCCCATACAACTCCACGATCAAGGCGTTGTTGATCCAGACCGCCACCGACCTCGTGCACGAGCCGGCGCAACCCGGTTTCGTCGAGTATGGGTGGAACGACCCCGACAGCGGTCAACCGGTGATCTTCCACGCCGGCCCCGATTGGTCGACCGGTTACGGCCGGGTCAACGCCCGTCGCGCCGTGGCCGCTATTCGCGCCCGCAACTTCGTCGAAGGCACGGTCAGCCCGGCCGATCCCACCGACACCTACACCGTCCAGGTGACGCCTGGCCGCGCCGAGCTGAAATTCACGCTGGTGTGGGACGACGAGCCGGGCAATCCGATGCTGGGCATCCAGGCCGCGCAGTTGGTCAACGACCTCGACCTAACCTTGCAGGCGCCGGACGGCACGATCTGGCGACCTTGGGTGTTGCCTGCGTTGCCGCGCAACAACAGCACCTTCAACGCCAGCAACCAGGACACCGGCCTCGCCGATCCCATTGTGCGTGCCACCCATGTGCTGCCTGCCACCCGCGGCGTGGACCGGCTCAACAACGTGGAGCAGGTGCAGGTACCCAATCCGGCGCCAGGCGTGTGGACGATCACGGTCACCCGCTTTGCTCTGCCCAACGGCAATGCTCAGCGCTATAGCCTGGCGGGCGATTTCCGCCAACTGAACATCGTCTCCCCGCAGACCGGCAACGTGGCTGAGGCCGGCGATCCGGTCAACCCCAACGTGGTTTTGGTGGTGCTCGAGGCCAACGCCAGTAGCGGCGGCGCCAGCTCACTGGCCGACGCCACTGCGGCTGACTTCCAGGTGCAGGTAGGCGGCACGGCCGCGGCAGTAATCAGCGGTTTGCCGGTGGGCGATCGCTTCTTCCTGAACGTGCGGCCGCAGGCCGGCGTCTACAGCGCCGGCAGCAAATACGACCTGACCGTGACATGGAATGGCTACGGCGCGGACACGGAGACGCGCGCCATCCTTTTCACCGAGCGCGAGGTCACCGATCGGGCCATCGTCGTCGATCACTCTGGCAGCATGTCGGAGTACGACAAGATGGCCGCGGCCAAGAACGCCGCTCGCCTGTTCATCGATCAGTCGTTGCCCGCTGACCGCATCGCCGTTGTTGGCTTCAGTACCAACGCCTCCACCCCTTATCCGATCACCCTGGTGTCCGACAGCCCGCTGACACCGGAGCTGAACGCGGCCAAGGCAGCCGTGGACGCGTTCACGCCGGGCGGTATGACGGCCATCGGCAAGGGCTTGCTGGCCGGCCAGGCGCAGGTCACTGCGGCTCCGGCCGACTACAGCGTCGCCGATCGCATCGTGCTGCTGACCGATGGCATGGAGAACGTCGATCCGCTGTACGACACCGCGGCTGTCAGGGGCGTCATCGAACCGACCAACACGATCATCGACGGCATTGCGGTCGGTCCGGCCAGCGCCGGTTTCCATGCCCTGGTGCAGACCATTGCCGGGGAAAACGGCGGCGACTTCTTTGCGGTCACCGAGGAAGGCGTGGCCAAAGCGCTCGAAGACACGGCGACTGCTGCGGGCAGCGGCAACGCCTCTTGGCCGCAGACCCTGCCCAACCGCCTGGGCGACATCTACAAGACCATCGCCGAGGATATGCTGGGCGAGAGCCGGCTGTTGCAGGAGCATGGCCGCACCGACGGCAGCGCGCCGCGCGCGTGGCGGTTGGAGGTGCCGGAGGGCCTGAAGCGGCTGACCCTGGCCGTCAACTGGTCGCTGTACAACAACCGACTGCGGCTGATCGTGACCGATCCGAACGGCGTCGTGTATCGCTATGATCCGCAACGACCTGACACGAACAGGTTCTGCCGCACGGATCCTACGCACGAGACGTGCATCATCCCCGATCCCGCACCGGGCGTCTGGCGGGTTGCGCTGGAGTACCTAGACACCCGCAAGGACAATGAATTCGTGCTCTGGGCCAGCGCCAAGACGGAGGTGAGCTTCCAGTTGTTGGTGGGCACGCCGGCCCGCGAGCTGGCCACTGGCGCCCCTGTGCACCTGATCGGCTTTCTCAGCCAGGCCGGCAGACCGCTGCCCGACCAGCTGGTGACGGTCAACATCTTTGGCCCCGGCGGCGGCGAGCCCGTGTCGCTCCCATTGCTGGACGACGGACAGCACGGCGATGGGAAGAAAGACGACGGCATCTATGCCAATTTCTTCTGGCAAGGCTTTGCGGCCGGGCCCTATGCCGTGCGTGGGGCGGCGGTGGGCCAAGATCGGCTGGGACGCCCCTTCACCCTGTTCAAGAACGTCAGCTTCCACCTGCGGCCGCGCGCCCTGTACGTGCACGCCGACGACGTTCAGACTGCGCTACGCTACAAGGCGTTGATCGACGACAACGGCATGGTGATCGATCTGGCCCATGTCAACAGCGTGCCGTCGCTTGACCTGCAGCGCTACCGGTTGGTCGTCGTTGGCCCGGACACGGGTTCGTTGAACCGCTGGGGAACCGAGGAGGCGCTGCGCCACATCCTGCGCTACAAGCGGCCTGTGCTGGGGCTGGGCGAGGGTGGTTACGCGTTCTTCGGCCGGCTGGGGCTGGACATCGGCTATGCCAACGGCGCGCACAGCAGCGGCGTGGCCATTCGACCTGGGAACCAGACCGACGCGATCTGGCGCTACCCCTACGAGTTCGATCTGCGCGATGTGCGACGGATGACGCTCTACGAACGCTCCAGCCCCCGCGTGGATATCTTCCTCGGCAACCAGCCGACGGGCGTCCTGGTCTTCGGCCGGCAGGACAACGACGACCGGTACGCCAATCTGATCATGGAGAACGGCCAGTGGATGCTATGGGGTTTCCAGGACGGCCCGGCCACCATGACGGCTGAAGGCCAGCGGCTCCTGGTCAACACCGTGTATCGCACGATGCAGTGATCCGCAGAGCGACTGAAGTCGCCACTACCCGGGCGCCGGCCATACGAGCAGCCTCTTCGTAGTGACGACTTCAGTCGTCCAAGCGTCGGCAGCGCACGCCTCTGCGGGGCGCTAAAGCCGCAGCAAGAGCTGGGCGATGATGATCTTGCCGATGGTTGCGATCGGGAACACCAAGGCATAGCCAACGTTGGGAAGCTCGTTTTCCGATTGTTCGGTGGCGAAACCCAGCACTGCCGGCTGCGTGTGCAAGCCGGCCAGCATGCCCGTCAACACGCCAAAGGGGATCTTGAGCAGCCGGTAGCCGATCAGCAAGGCTAGCAGCGCAGTGCTGACGCTGACAGCGGCGCCGGCCAGGAAGAGCTGCACACCACCGCCCTGCCCCAGCGTTTCGACAAAGGTGCGGCCGGCGTTCACGCCGATGGCCGCCAGCAGCAGCGTCAAGCCGAACTGGCGCAGCGTTAGATTGGCGCTATATGGGAGAGTCCAGAGCACCGGGCCGGTGCGACGCAGCGCGCCCAGGATCAGACCCACCACGAGCGGCCCGCCCGCCAGGCCCAGCTTGAGGGTGATGCCGCCGAAGAAGGGGATAGGGATCAGCCCAACGAGCAGCCCCAGGGTCAGGCCCAGGCCAAAGGAGAGCAGGTTGATCTCGCTCAGGTGCTTGTAAGAGTCGCCGAAGAGCTCGCTGATGGCCTTCATGTTGGCGCGGGGGGCCACGATGCGCACCCGATCGCCCAGCTCGATCACGGTGTTGCCGTGGGCCAGGAAGTCGATGTCGCCGCGGCGCACGCGGGTGACCAATGCACCGTACTGCCGGACCAGGTCGAGGTCGCCCAGCCGGCGGCCGGCCAGCTTTTCGTTGGAGACGAAGACACGGCGAAAGTCGTACTCGCTGCGGTCGTACTCCAGGTGCTCGGAGGAGAGCTGGCCCAGGGCCGCCAAGACCTTGTCCACGGCCTCTGGTGTGCCGATCAGGCTCACGAGGTCGCCGGCTGCCAGGCGGGTGCTGCCGTCGGCCAGGAATAGCTGTCCATCGCGCTTGATGCGCGTGAAGACGACGTCCCACCCCTGCTGCCGCACGAGCTGATCCAACGGCACACCGGTGACTGCCGGGTTCGTGACCCGCGCCGTGCGGTTGTAGATCTCCTGCTCGACTAGGTGCACCCCGCGCACGCGCTCGGCGTCGCGGCGGTAGTCGATGCGCCACAGCTTCTGCAGGAGGAAGAGCATCAGGATCGGCCCCAACACGCCCATCGGGTACGCAACCGAGTAACCGACGACCGGCTCGGCGGCGACGGTGTTGCGCAGCTCCGGCGAGGCAGCCGCAGATACCGACTCCACGACACTGGCCAGCGCAGGCGTGTTGGTCAGGCTGCCGGCGTACATTCCGGCGGTGATGGTGGGGGCCTGGTTCAGCAGCAGGTGGCCGACGATAGCCACGGCTGCGGCGAAGATCAGCATGGCGAGCACGAAGAGGTTGTCGCGCAAGCCGCCGCGCTTGAACGAGGCAAAGAAGCCCGGGCCGGCGCTCAAGCCGATGGTGTAGACGAAGACGACCAGGCCGATCTGGAAGATGATCGCCGGCAGCTTGAGCGCAGGGTCGACCGCGCCGACCGCCAGGCCCACAAAGAGCACGGCGGCGATGCCCAGGCTGATGCCCTTGACTTTGATGCGGCCGATCAGATAGCCGACCGCGGATACGAGGAACAGGAGCAGCAACGGCTCCTTGGCGAGCAGTGCGATCACAGTCGATTACCTCCTAACGGGCGAGGCGCCTCTAGTCCACCGGCGGGAACACCAGCAGGCGGTGGTTGTCGGAGTCCACGACCGCTACGTCGCCATTGGGCGTAACGGCAATGCCTACCGGCAGCGCAAAGCTTTGCGTGTCGCTGCCATAGCTGCCAAAGGTGGCTTTGAAGTTGCCGTCCGGGTCGAAGACCAGCACGCGCCAGTTCTCCGGATCGGTGACGTACAACCGGCTGCCGTCTGTAGCCAGGAACGGCTTGTTGACGATGCTTTGGCTCGACCAGCCCTCGATGGGCCACTCTTTGAGGAAGGTGAAGCTGGGCGCGCCTTCGGCGAATTCATCAAACGTGACCTCGAACTTCTGCACACGGCGGTTCCACGTGTCGGCCACGAACAGCGTGCCGCCGGGCTCACCATTGGGGCGCGGGATCAGCGCCAGTCCGACCGGCTCGTCGAAGCGCCCTTCGACCACGCCTCCGCCGCCGAACTGGCCCAGGAACGCGCCCGCAGCGTCGAAGACCTGAATGCGCTTGTTGCCGGTGTCGGCCACGAAGACGTTGCCGGCCCCATCGATGGCCAGCCCGCGCGGGCCCCAGAAGGCGCTTTCTCCGCCGACAGCTTCGCCGTTGGTCGTAGCAAACGTGCCCCATTTGGCCAGCTGCTTGGCCGCGCGGTCGAACACCAGGATGCGATGGTTCCATGTGTCGGCGACATAGATGTTGCCTTGCGGCCCGACGGCAATGCCCCACGGCTCGCGCATCTGGCCGTCGCCCAGTTCCAGCGGGCCGGCCCCGTCGGGATCGACACAGCCCGGCAGGTCAGCGGTGTACAGTTCGCAGGAGCTGCCCCATTGGGTGACGAGGCTGCCGTCAGGAGCGAACACCTGAATACGATGGTTGCCGCTGTCGGCTACGAGGAATGCGCCGTCGTCACTAACGGCGACGTTGCGCGGCAGGTTGAGCAGGCCGGGCGCCGCGCCTGGGCCGCTGCCGATGGTCTGATAGGCGGCTATCTGGCGCAGCCCTTTTTCGTAGGGATCGACAAAGGCCGGCGCAGTGGCCGGCTGCGCGCCGAAGTCCCACAGTTGGTTGGCGACGTCCTTGCGCACAAACAAGCTGAAACGATGCACCAACGGCCATTCCGACATCGGCGTGCGGTATTCGCGCCACAGCACGGCGTCCAGGAACTCCTTGCGCTTGATGGGATCGGTGATGCCGGCTTTGATCTTCTCCCAGGTGACGCTCTTGTAGCTCTCGTCTGGCCACCAGATCAGCCGGTGGCGGAACTCGTAGTAGTCGCGTTGCAGGTAAGGGCGGGCTTTGTCGAGGTTCTTGTCGCCCACCAGCACGGCCGGCGCGTCCTGCATGACCTCCCGCGTGGGGTTGGCGCCGAAGTAGACGGCGTTCGGCCAGTCGCGCAGATACCAGTTGAACGGCCACGAGGAGTCGTCGTCGTAGGCGATCTTGAGCTGTTTGTCGCCCACGGTGCGTCGGCTCATATCCGCCAGGTTGCGCATGACCATCTTGGGGTCGGGTGAGGCGTGGGCATAGAACAGGTACTCGCTCACGAAGTCATAGTTGATGAAGTTGAGCATGTAGGTGGTGCGCAGCATCCAGATTCCCAACAGCGCGGTAAGCGTCAGGCCGATGATACGCCGCGTGTTGGGCCAGCCCAGCCGCTGCCCCAGCCAGACGATCAGGGCAAGGGCAACGGCGGCGACAAGCAGCGCGCCAAACCATTGGCTGGTCTCGCTGAGGCCGGCAATCGTGCGGTCCTGGAACGGCCGGCTGCCCAACAGGGCGGCGAGAGCCGCCAGCAGCGGCAGCACCAGCACGGCGATCCAGACGCCGCCCTTGGCGCGCACGGCCGCCCAGTCCACGCGCTCTACCACCTGCCCCAGCCACCAACCGCCGGCGATGCACATCGGCAGGGTAATGCTGGCCACCAGCCAGGGCATTTTCTCGCCGGCCCAGGAGTAGATGCCCCAACTGCCGACGACGAACATGGGCAAGAAGGCCAGAAAGGCCTGCCGGCGGCCGGGGAAGCGGATCAAGCCGCCCCAAGCTGTCGCTAGGATGGCGAGCATCACGGCGCCATGGGCCAGCGTCTTGTGCAGACCGCTTGGCAGCGACGCCGGATCGCTGCGCATGGCTGCGTTGGCGATGAGGGCGCCGGCCGAGAACGCCACCACGAGCGCAAGCAACACCAGGCTGGTGAGGTTGCGACGCATGAAGGCGCGCCACAGCACCGGGATGGTGAGCAGGATGGGCAGGAACTCGTAGAGGGGCGTGATCAAGGCGTAGTAGTACCAGGGCTGCGAGCCGCGCGCCACGCCCTGTTGCGACAGCCAGTAGCCCAGCGAGCCTACCAGCCCCGTAGCCCAGCCCTTGCCGTTGGTGAAGAAGGTCGTGAAGAGAATGATGAAGATGGCATAGAAGATGCCGGCGGCGATCAGCCAGCGCCGGCGGTTCCATAGGATACCGATCGCTGCGGCCATGCCTGCGACCGCCAGCACCACCGACAGTGAGCTGAGGATGCCGCCGGGGAAGTTGTAGTCCAGCGGATCGTAGCCCAGCAGGCGGATGAACAGTGGCGATGCCCAGGGCAGGATCAGTGTCGCCAGCAGCACGGCGACGTCGGTGGCGGAGCTGAAGGTCAGAGGTGCATCCGCTGTGGCCTCCCGCTTGCGGATGTACCAGACCGCCAGGCCGACCGCCGCGGCCGGCGGCGCAATCATCGGCAGCAGGCGGAGCACAGTCTGCAGCGCGCCGGCCGCGCCGCTGCTGTTGTAGGTGCCGCTGGTCAGGCCGGTGAGGCGCACGAAGAGCGCGCCGACCAGCGAGAGCGCCAGGATGCCGGCCAGCACGGCCCAGTCCCGCGGGCGCGCGCCGCTCAGCGGCGCCTCGCGCTCCTCGGCCGGGTGATCGGGGTTGAGCCGCCAGAGTAGCCAGCGATAGGCGATGAAGAGCACCAGAAAGCCGCCCAGCAGCGCGCCGTGGATGAACGCATCCTCTTTGCTGGCCAGCGCCAACGAAAGGCCGGCGGCGATCAGATACAGCCACTTGGCTGGCCGTTGCGCGTCGTACTCCAGGTAGCGGAACGTGCAGATGATGAATGCAAGCGCCCAGAAGATCTCGTAGATGTCGTGGCGGGTGTGGCGGGAATAGTGCAACAGCGCAGGCGAGAAGGTGATCAGCAGCGCGGCAAAGAAGGCGCCGTATTTGCCCAGCCAGCGCCGCGCCGGCCACATCAGCGCCACGATGCCGAAACCAAAGAGCGCCGTAGGCACGCGCGCTGTGACGTCGCCGTCGCCGAAGAGCAGGTAAAACAGGGCCATGACGTGGTAGATGAACGGCCCATGGTAGATGGGGTTGTGTTCATAGCCCTTGCCGGCGAACAGGTTATAGGCGAACCAGGCGTGTTCGCTTTCGTCATGGCTGGCCGTGCGCGCCCCGATGTCCACCAGGCGGATCACGAGCGCCACGGCCAGCAGCACCAGCCAGGCGATCTTTTCGACGTTCCAGGTGAAAAGGGTGGCCAGCGAGCGGTCGAGCCAGCTCGGCTCGGCTGACGGGTCTTGGGTCTGCGGGATTTCGGGTTGACGTAACGTGTCGTTCATGGTTGTTGATTGTCGATTGAACTGAAGGCACGGAAAGCAGGTGGAGCGTGAACCGCCAGAGCTGGCAGAACAGCTCGACCGGGCATCCTGTTCTCCGGGTGATGCGTTGGCGCTACTGGCCGGTCTGACGCACCCACACGACGGCGCGCTCTTGTTGCAACGGTTGGCCGTAGTGACCAAAGATCAGCCAACGCCACAGCGCGCCGCCTTTCAAGCCGACGGGCGTCCAGCTTTGAGCGAGACGAAAGCTGCGGCCGCTGTAGGCGTCGCTGAGGGGCAGGGGCGCGTCGGCCAGGGCGACGATGATGCGGCTGTTCTCGCTTGCGCCCGGAACCTCGGTCACCTTGGCGTCGCGCAGATACCAGCGCAGGAGCGGCGAGGGCGGGGTGCCCGGTGGGGCGACTAAGGACACAGCCAGATCGCGCAGGTCGCCGCCGTAGGGCCGGTCTTGCGCCGTGAGCTGGGCCAGGAAGGGGGGCAGGTTGGGGCCATCGGCGGCGCCCGTGGTGTGCAGCAGGGACCCCCAGCGCAGCCCATCCACGTTGTGCGTCATCTCCCAGGCGGCGCGCAGGCTGGGCAAGAGCAGGGCCAACAACAGGAGCAGCGTCGCCGTGGCCAGCGTGACCGCGCGGCCGAACCACAGGGCATAGAAGATAAGCAGGGCCAGCAGCAGGCCGATGCCTAACAAGGCGTACCAGAGAAAGCCCCTGTCTGTTGCGGCCTGGTTGGAGCCGGCGTAGTCGGCCAGCCAAATGGCGGTGAAGCCCAGCAGCGCGACGCCAACGAGGAAGAGCACAAATCCTTCCCAGGGCTGGCTGCGCACGACCGTACGCCGAAAATAGGAGGCAAACTCGGACAGAGCCAGGCCACCCAGCAGGGCCAAGGGCACGGCCAACACCCCGAGGTCGGCAGGGCTGCGGCCGGGGCGCAACAGCACGAGCAGGCCAACCAACAGCCAGGCCCCCAGCCCAGGGGCCAAGGGGTGGCGGCGCCAAAGCCCCACGGCCAGCCCGGCAATGCCCACCACCAGGAGGAACGCCTCGTCGAGCACGAGCTGCAGCAGCAGGCTGGTCAGGCTGTAGCCGCTGGCCTGGGTCCACTGGTTCAGCCAGACCGCCGGCAGGTCGGCCAGCGCGGCCAGGCCCGACGGCTGCGTCAGAAACGCCGTGGAGCCTAGGATGAGCAAAACGAGCAAGACCAGCCCGGCTTGTAGCCACGCCGGCCGCGCTGCTTCGCTTGCGGCGAAAGCCTGCCGGCCGCGCCACGCAATCACGGTCAAGGGGATCAGCGCCAGCAGCGCAGAATAGGCCACCGGCGCCGACATGAGCAGCACAGCCAATGCCGCGGCAGCCCAGCCGGCCCAGCGCTGCCCGCCGGGCCGTTGCATGCCAATCAGGCAAACAAGCAGCGCCAGGGTCGCAGCAAAGGCAAAGCTCTCGCCCGTGGCGCTGCGGCTCCAAAAGGAGAGCACGGTGGAGATGGCCAGCACAAGCGCCGCGGTCAGCGCGGCCGGCCGGCCCAGCTCACGGCGCAAAGCCCAAGGCAGCAGCACCATCAACGCACCGGCCAGCGCAGGCCAAAAGCGCGCCCAGGCCTCGGTGGCGTCGAGCAACAGGAAGGTGAAATAGTGCAGGCTGAGCAGGAGGGGGCTGCTGCCGGCGGGCGGCAGCGTCTCCAGGCCACGCGTCCACGCCACGGCGGTCCAGGCTTGCGTCGCCTCGCCAGGGGTGAACGGCTGCTGGCCCAAGACCGTCAAGCGCAGGCCGGCCGCTATCAGCAGCGCCAGCCCATAGCCCATACGCTCCATGGTGAGCCAGGCCAGGAGGGAGCGCCGGGCGGTGTAAGTACCTAAGGTTGCTGTGGTGGGAGTCATGTTGCTATCGTGCCGTTGCCCCTACCCAGTTCCCCGGAAACTCGAAGTTTCCGGGGAACTGGGTAGGGGGGAACTGACTGCTTAGCCGCGACGCCGGTAGATGCGCACAGTACCGCCATCGTACACCAGGTCCATGGCGCGGGCAAAACGCGCTTCGGACTGCGGCGAAATGCCATAGGTCTGCCGCTCCAGCTCGCCGACCATCACGTAGTCGATCTGCCAGGTCTCGAGCAGCCGCTGCAGCTCGGCGCCCTGGGCGTTGCGGTAGATGCGGTCGATGTCGGGCCGTCGCTTGTCTTGCTCGACCGTGTTGCCGCGCCACTGGAGCTCGTGTCCGTCCCAACCGAGCAAGGTGGGCAGGCCGGTCTGGGCGGAGATGCGGCCGAAGTACGAGTAGGAACCGCCGGGAGCTTCTAGCACGGTGGCCGTGCCCGGCACGTTGGCGCGCAGCCACGCGATGGCGGCTGCGTCGTCGGGGTTATCGCGCGCCAGGTAGGCCGTGCCGTCGAGCGTAGGCGGCCGCGCGAACTGCTCAGCGCGGGTGTAGGTGGCAAACACGGGGTAGAACAGCCCGGCGACCGTCAACAGGCCGATGACGGTCAACCCCACGCCGCGCAGCCAGCGGCCGGCAAAGTGGGCCAGATAGACCACGGCGAAGGCCGCCACCAGCGCCAGCAACACCCAGGCCTGGTAGTAGAACTTGAACACCGTGTTCATGCGCACACCAAAGGTGTCGCGCAGGTAGACGAACTCCACGCTGAACGTGAGCAAAAAGGCGGTGAGGAGGGCCAACAGCGCGAAGGCGACGGGAGGGGAGTGGTGGACTGGTAGATTTGGTGAAGTGGTAGATTGGGTGTCTTGGCGTTGGGGGCTGGCCAAGGCGCGCACCCACAGGGCCAGCAAGGCGAGCACCCAGGCGAGCAGGCCGGCGAGCAGCAGGTAGGTCCACGGGCTGCCGAGACGCAGCCTGAGCACTTGCGCAACGATCTGTCCCAGCGAGGCGTCGCCCACTTGCTCGCGCACCACGGGCAGGTCGCGCAGCCGGCTGATGAGCTCCTGGCCGCCGGGCGTGGCCACGCCGACGATGAGCATGATCAGCAGAAAGGCGATGGGCGCAAGCACGGTTAGCAAAAAGAAGCGCAGCCAGCTCCGCAGCACGTTGCGGCGGTCAGTGCTCAGGGCGAGCAACAAGAAGATTGCGGCTGCCAACAACGGCCCGAACATGACCAAGAACTGCGCCAGCCGGGTGGGGAAGATGAAATTGGGCAGGATGCCGCCGGCCTGTGATTGGAAGCCGATGTAGAAGGGCAGGTACAGCACGACGCCGGCCACGCCCAGGGCAAAACCGCCCAGCAGCGCCCGTCCGGCCACACCCCAGCTCAGCCCGCCCTGCCGCCAGGCCAACCCTGCGCCCAGCGCCAAGGTCACCAAGAAGACGTAGATGGGAAAGTCCCACGTGTTCAGGAAGGCCAGCCCGCCCAGGCAGAGAGCGTAGAGCACGAAGCCGACCGCGCCCAGGGGGAAGGCGCTGAGGAGGCCGGTGACCGGAGACCGGTGACCGGTAACCGGTGACCGGTGGCCGGTGGCCGGTGACAGTCCTGCTACGCCGCCTTCTCGATGGACGCCCGCTCGGCCCACGTTTCCTTCCTTTCCCTCCTTTCCCAGCTTTTCCTCTCCCCCGCGCAGCACCAGCGCCAACGCCAGACCGACGGCCAGCAGCACGAAGGGAAGCGCCAGCACGTGCGGATGCATGTCGCCGAGCAGAAAGCTGAAGAAGGGGAACTCGTCGATCACTTCCACGGCGTGGCCTAACAGATCGCGATCGTTGATCACGCGGCTGGCGCGCCACCACCAGAAGAAACGGTCGGGTAGCAGGCCGCCAGGGCTGGGGCAGTTGGCGATCGGCTCGGTGTAGGTCGCCCCGCCCAGGCAGTTCAGGTCTTTGATGTCCAGCCAGCGCCAGAAGGCCAGCGGGCCCACGCCCAGGTTGTGCAGCGACTCGAGAAAGCCTACCAGGTTGCTCACCACGCCGACGAAGAGCGCGCCGAGCAGGCCGGCAACGTAGGCGGAGGGGGACGCCGCAGTGGCGGGTGGACTGGGAGATTGGGAAGGTGGTAGATTGGGAGATTGGGAGGCCGCGGCGGCGGGTGGAACGGAAGCGCGGGCCAGGAGCGCAGCGGCCATGTCAAAGGCGACGCCGAAGGCGGCCGTCAGTGTCAGGGCAAACCACGTGGCCAGGCCGACGTTGAAGGCGACGCCGGCAGCCAGCCCGCTGAGCCGCGTGAGCGCAGCCAGCATGACGTAGCCGAAGTAGTAGTAGCTAATGGCAAAGCCGGAGAGCCAGGGGTCGAGGGGGGGGAACTGCTCGCTGCGCAGGATGCCGTTGAGAAAGGTCAGCTCCATGAACTTCTCGCCGCCGGCCGTGGTGATCTCCGGGCTGTAGCTGCGCACCAGTGCCCAGCCGGCCAACGCGACGAAGAACAGCAGCTCGGTGACGACTATCAGCCGCTTGTTGGCCGCCAGCCAGACCAACCAGGGCCGTCGGCCGGTTGCGTCGCGCTGCCAACCAGCCCGGCCTAGCCACAGCGAGACCGCCGCCACAACGACCCAGCTGAAGAGGATGCCGCCCGCGCTGTTGCGCAGGAAGCCCAGGCTACCGGCCAGCCACAGCACGTAGGTGACCAGGAGCAGCCCCAGCGGCTTGGCCAGGGCATAGCCGCGGCTGGGCAAGGCTGCGAACAGCCGCCAGGCCAGCGGCCACGCGGCTAGGGTGAACAACTGAGTGATGAGCCAGAAGGCAAGGAGTGGCAACATGGATGGGTGGGTTGGTAGAGCAGATTGGTAGATTGGTTGATGGTAGAGCCTGCGAGCATCGCGCTTGTACCACGATCTTCCAAGATCGTGGTGCGCACACTACAGCACGCGATAGATGACCACGCCGTCGTTGCGGTAGACGATCTCCAGCACGCCCTGTTGCACGAGCTGGTCGAACTTAGCCAGGGCTTCAGGCGAGTAGACGATGCGCTCGAGCTGGCCGACGTAGATGTAGTCGATGTCCAGCTCGTTGATGAGCTGTTGGGCGCGTTGCGGATCGACGGTGGTCCAAAACTCCTCGGCCCGGCCGCGGCGTGGCCCGGTTTGCCAGCCGTAGCGCTGCTCCCCCTCCTGGTGAAAGCCGAGCAAGGTGGGAAAGCCGGTGAAGCTGGCCACACGCAGGCCGCCCTCGCGGTAGTAGCCGATCACGGCCTCGGCCACGACCGGCGCACCTTCCACGTTGTCGAGCAGCCAGCGCAGGGCGTCGTAGTCATGGCGCAGCTCGATGCGCGTGTTGGGCGCTTGTTGCGGGTCAGGGTGCCAGGTGTACGTGCCCGGCTCCATGTAGGCCATGCCGTCCAGCGTGCTGATGGGGGGCCGGCCGTTTTCCGGCGGGAAGCGGTCGTCCAGCCGCGCCGGCGTGCCAAAGAGCGGAAAGGCCAGGGAAAGCAGCAGCAGCCAGCCGAACGCCACGGACCAGGCGATGCGCCAGCCGCGCCGCCAGCGTCCCTGGACGAAGTCCCAGATGCGCGGCAAGGCTACCCCGCCGGCCAGCGCCAGCATGACCCACACCTGGATGTAGAACTTGAACAGGGTATTCATGCGCCGCCAGTCGCCGCCCTGCAGGTGGTCCTTGAGGTACACGAACTCCACGCCGAGCAGCACCAGCAGACCGGTGAAGGTCAGGATGGCGATGAACAGGTTTTCGGGGGTGGCGCTGCGCCGCAAGAGCAGCAGACCGGCCGCGGCCAACGGCAACACCAGCAACGCCGGCACCTTGAAGCCCAGGAGCCACAGCGCCGCCGTTGCCAGCAGCCCGACCGCCAGCAGAAGCAGCGCTGTCGTGGCCACTGATCCTAAGCGGACACTGCCGGCCTTGCTCAAAGCCAAGGCTCGGCCGAGCCGGGCGAAGTGATCCAGTGCTAAGCGCAGCCAACGCACGATGGCCGGATCCTCGGGCCACCGGCTGGGCGGTCGGCGGCGCAGCTCAACCAGAACGAACGTGAGCGCAGCGAAGAAGAGGAAGCCCCACATGTTCAGCCAGAGGCCCAGCTCGGTCTTGGTTTTGACGATGCCGACGCCGCTGCTGGCCAGGGGCTGGTAGTGCTGGAAGAAGGGCAGGTAGAGGGCAATGGACAGGACGCCCAGGCCGCCGGCGAAGAGCAAGGTGCGCAGCAGGGCGCGGCCAGGCGCGGCGCTGAACTGCCCTGACCGCCACTCGCGCACCAGCCAGGCCAACACGGCCAGGCCGAAATAGGTGGGCAGGTCCCAGGTGTTGATCACGGCCAGCGCGCCCAGGTTGAGAGCCATCGCTACGTACAGCCCATTGCCCGTCAGCCTGCGCAGCCAATAGCTGACCTGCTGCCGCCGGGAAGCACGGCTCGCCGGCAACGCCGTCCCCTGCCCATAGCCGGCCAGCAAGTTGTAAGCCAGGGCCAGGAAGAGCACCGTGAACGGGATGGCGATCATGTGCGGATGCAGGTCGGCGAAGAGGAAGCTCCAGTAGGGGAACTCGTTGATCGTATAGGGGATCACGCGGCTGGGGTCCCAATAGCGGTAGCCGGGCAGGGTGGCCGCTGTGGTCGCCACATGCCAGAAGCCGCTGAGCGCGCGCACCGCCGTCTGCACGCCGGGCAGGTTGCTGCTGAAGCTGCTGGGGGACTGCTGCGCCAGGCTGCGCAGGACCTGCCCGCCGCCGTCCACGTTGCCCAGCAGCGCCACGAAGAACACTGCCAACAGCGCGCCGCTCACCCCGTGCCACAGCCAGCGCGGGCGCAGCAGGCGGTGGTCGGTGAACGGTGAACGGTGATCGGTGATCGGTGACCCCGGATCGGTGAACGGTGACCCCGGATCGGTGAACGGTGATCGGTGATCGGTGATCGGTGGTTGGTCGTCGGTGATTTCTGCGCTGCGGGGTAAGTCCGGCTCTTCTAACCGAGCCGAGCTGGCGCCGGCCTGGAGGGGGGCAGCCGGCGCCGCCTCTGGCCCAGGGCCGGCGTGGGGCCGTTCGGCGCCACCCGGCGCCCGCTTCATCCGGCCGGCGAGGTTATAGCCCAGGCTGAACACGTTGGCTACCGTCAGCGCGAACACGGTGGGGATGGCCAGGTTGAAGGCCACGGACGACCAGATGCCGGTGAGCTTGACCAGCAGGTTGACCAGGTAGTGGCCGTAGTAGTAGTAGTTGATGGTGCCGCCGGCGAAGTAAGGGTCGATGGGCGGCATGTAGGCGCTGCGCAGGATGGCGTTGAGGAAGGCGAACTCCATGAACTTCTCGCCGCCGTTCCAGGGCTGCCAGATGTCGGGGTTGAAGAGGCGGATCAGAACGAAGAAAGCGTAGGCGAGGGCGAACAGCGCCTCGCCGAACAGCAAAATGCGCTTGTGCACCCGCACGAAGGCGCCCATCTCGTCGCGGTTGCGTCGCCAGAGGAGGATGGACACGGCTGCCATGCCGAGCAGCGCGGCCACGATGAACGGCAAGGCGTTGCGGCCGATGCGCAGGCTGGCGGCCATCCACACCACCCAGCCCATGATCAGCCAGCCCAGGCTGCGCGCGAGCAGAAACCCTCGGTCGCGCAGGTTGGTGAACAGGGCAAAGCTGATCGGCCACGCCGCCAGGCCGATTACGCTGATGGCCAGCCACCAGCCCAGGGCTGCGAGCAGGGGAGACCGGCTGGCGAGGCCGTTCCAGCGGAAATCCTGCACCACCGGCAGCTCGTCCAGCGGCCGATCCAGCAGCAGGCTGCGTCCCTCGCCGGGGCCGGGCTCGCGCGGGGCGGGCTGTCCCTGTTCGTCGCCGAACAAGGCGAAGATGCGGCTGATCAGCAGCGGCTCACCCACGTACCACGCTTGGGCGCCCTCCCAACTGCCGCCCAGCAGCGCGTCCCACTCGGCGTCGCTCAGGTCGCGCACCTTGCGGAAGACGTGTACCGTGGGATGGTCGTAGAGGGTGAAGCTCTCGTCGGCGTGCTCGTCGTCGACCACGATGCCGAAGAGATTGGGCCGGTTCTCCTCCTTCAGCGCCAGCTCGTAGCCCAGTTGACCGTCGAAGAGCAGCTCGTAGTAGCGGTTGGTGAGCGGATAGCGCTCCGGTAGGTTGTCCACGGCGCCGTAGATGCGGTTGGAGGACAGCACGAGGTAGTCGGCGGTGCGCAACGTGCTCTTGAGCCACTCGAACTTCTCGGCGCGGTCCTCCTCGAAGGGGCCCCAGTCGATGAAGCGATAGCGACCGCGGTTGGAGTTCGGCTCCGGCAGATCGTAGGGCAGCGAGTCGTCCCACTGCTCCCAGGCAATGGTCGAGCCGTCGGGCACGTTGGCGTAGATCCAGCGGCTGGCCTTGATCCAGGGATGCGTGTTGTTGTAGACGCCGTTGACGTAGGCCAGGGACCAGAAGAGCGCGCCGAGCAGGGCGATGGCGGCGATGGCGAAGGCGAGGGCGCGGCGGAGGGTGGCCGGTGAACGGTGAACGGTGACCGGTGATCGGTGACCGGTGACCGGTGAACGGTGAACGGTGGCCGGTGAACGGTGAACGGTGGCCGGTGAACGGTCAGCGGTGAGCGGTGGTTGGTAGTCGGCAGGGGGTGAGGTGGGTTCCGGCTCGCCGGCCGGGGACAGCGCTTCTGGCTCCGGCACACTCGCCGACGACGGCGCGCTGTCGTCCACCGTGAGCAGCGCCAGCTCTCCCTCTTCCGCCCCCTTCATTCCTTCCCTTTCCCCGCTTTCCCTCATTTCCCTGGTTTCCTTCGTTTCCCTACTTTCCCGCGTTTCCTTCCTTTGCCTCCGCTCCCGCCTTCCCAACACCTCGCCATACCAAATCGCCGCCACCAGGCCGGCAGCAAAAACCATCAGCAGCGGCGTCACCGGGACCATGTAGCGCATGAACTTGGCCAGGAAGAGGCCGGTCAGGCCGAAGTAGGGCACGATCCAGCTCAGGATGACGATCTCGCCGTCCTCGCCGCGACCGATGAGGAGCTTGAGCAGTGCCCAGGCCAGGCCCGCAAAGGCCAGGATGCCCAGCGGCCAGCCGATGCCCCAGCGGATTTGCTGCTCGATGAAATATAGGTAGGGCAGCGTGCCGCGATACTGCCGCGTAAAGGGGAAGTCGGCCTTGCCCTGCACCATCGCGCCCTGTTCCACCAACACAGCCTGGCGGAAATTCGCCCAATCGAGGATGGCAAAGGGCGAGGTGACGACAAACGTGAGCACGGCCACGCCCAGCGCCAGCAGCGGCCACAGCAGCGCTGCGCCCAGGCCGGCGCGCTCCTCGTCGACCTCCGGCTCGGCCCGGCGTGCGCGCCACCAGATCAGAAAGCCGGCCACCACCGGCGCCGCCAAGATCGGCAGCGCGCTGAACTTGGAGGCAATCGCCAACCCCGCGCCAATCCCGCACACCACCGCCCAAGCCGCGCCAGCCCC
This sequence comes from Anaerolineales bacterium, assembly GCA_034432445.1. GTDB lineage: Bacteria > Chloroflexota > Anaerolineae > JAAEKA01 > JAAEKA01 > JANWYQ01. Next base: position 36,294 of record DAOUBX010000124.1, on the reverse strand, counting down.
GCCGCGCCCGCCAGTGCCCTCCTTTCCCTCTTTCCCTCCGTTTCCCTTCTTTCCTTCTTTTCCTTCCTTTCCGCTCCCCCGCCCCGCCTCCACCATGCGCAGCGCGCCGTACAGCGCCAACACCGTAAACGTCGTGCTGATCGGGTCGACGGCGAAAAAGTGGCTGAGCTGGATTTGCAGCACGGTGAAGGCCGAGAAGGCAGCGGCCAGCAGGCCGGGCCACCAGCGCCCACGCCGTCGGCCGTAGATGCGGTCGGCCAGCAAGAAGATCAGCAGCACGGTGGCCGTGTCGGCCACGGCCATGATCACCCGGCCGACCACGGCGAAGCCCGGCACCCCGTTGGCCGTGCGCAGCCTTTGCACCAGCTCCGGCGAGGCGCCCAGCCGTTCGGCGACCGGCGCCAGCTCGTGCGCCGCGTTGGCGGTGAGGACGAGCAGATAGAGCGGAAAGTGACCGTAGGTGTAGCTGCGCCGCTCCTGTCGTTCCACGCTCCACAACGGGTTCAACGGCGATTGGCGCTTGTCCAGCGGGCTGATGCCCTCGGCCGGCCAGCGGATGGTCGGCGCGTAGAAGGCGACGGTCGACCGTTCGTCGGGATGGGGCAACTGGCCGTCGGCGTAGTCCACGTGGAACACGCGCAGGGCAAAGCCGGCCAGCAGGATGAACAGCAGCAGCAACGTGACCAGCCAGCGGCTGGAATGGCGTGCGTCAACAGGCGATGGTGTCATGAAAGCGTCGTGATCACGGCCGGATCGGCTTGCTTGGCCGCGAGGGCCTGTCGCAGCGGAGGCGGCCAGAACGGATAGACCTCAGCAACATCGTGCTCCCGTGCCAGCGCGTTAGTTGCGCAGGCAGGGGGCGTTGGGATAGCTCGGCAGCCGATAGGTGATCAGGTAGGACGGCGGCGGCGGCCCAAGCAGGTAAACGTCGACGCAGCGGTGCCAGGGCACGTATTCGTCGTCGGTGAAGCCCAGGTCGATCCAGCGGCCATCGACCCCGCTGCCGGTGTCGGCTGCCAGCGCCGGGCCGTAGCCGGGCACATAGAGCTGCGTTCGCAAGGCCACCACGCTCGGGTCGACCGCCACCAGGCCCTTGCGCACGGGTAGGCCCAGGCGTGTACGGCCGTAGTAAGCCTTGTCGGGCGACACACCGGAGCGCGCGGGCGAATAGGATGTGGCATACATGCGGATCTTACGCCAGTAGGTGAGAGGCCCGTCGGGCGTCTCCAGCTCGCGCAGCACGATCTTGGTGCCGTACTTGAAGGTGCGCGTGATCGGCTGCTGCGCCAGCCACGTGTCCTGCAGGGTGCGCGTGATCGGCGCGCCGTCCTCCAGCACCACCAGATAGCGATGGCGTGTGATGCCGTTGACGCCCTCCTGATCCAGCCGCGCCGTGTCGATCTCGCTCTCGGGGTCGGGCTCCCACACCGTAGCGTAGCGCGTCACGTCTTCCTCGATCTCATACGCATGCTCGACGCGCGTGAGGCGGATGCGCAGGTTGTCCGTGAGCGGCGTCGCCAGGGCCGGCTCGACGCGGTCCAGCCCGCTCAGCACCAGCCCGTGTTCGCTGAGGAAATCGGCGACCGTGTCGGCCAGTGTGCGCGTGGAGAGGGCGTCCTGCTTGGTCTGGATCGTCACCGGCTTCGAGCGACGGATCTCGACGCGTAGCCCGGCCGACAGCGGTGTGCCCAGGCCCGGCTGCACGCGGTCGCCGGCATAGAAGAGCATGCCCTCGCGCGCCAGCGCCTCGCCCACCGTTGTGGCCGTGGTCCACACGGTCAGTGGCGGACCGCCCTCGTCCAGTGTCAACGGCACGGCGCGGCGCACGGACACGGTCAGCGGCGCAACGGTCGTCTGCCGCCACGGGTACACGGGCCGCACCCTGGGCCGGCTGGCAAACTGCTGCACGATCGGCGCGGGCAGCGGCGTGTCAGGTCGCGCCGGTTGGCCGTTCACGGCGACCTCGTCGGCCGGGCCCAGGCTGATGCCGGCCTCAGCCAGCGCCACGCTGAGGGTGGCGGCATGCGTGCGCAGGGTGCGCAGGCGGCTGTCGCCGTCGAACAAAAGCGGCCGGGCGCGCTGAATGTTGACGTTGAGCGGCTGGCGGCCGGTTCCCGTGGGCAGAGGGGTGTCCAGCGGCGGCGACACCCGGTCTTCCGGCTGCAGCGTGACCTCCATCTCGGCCAGCAAGCTGCCCACCGTGGCCTCGTGGGTGCGCACCGTCACCGGCAGGCCGTCCACTGCCACGGTGACTACGGCGGCTGTAGCCACGTACCCCCAGACCAGCGTCGCCAGGCTGCCCACGACCGCCGACACGATCCCCGCGGCCAGCAAGATGCTGATCAGCCGGGGTCGAGCGACCGCGGGCGTTGTGTCTGGTTCGATTGCCTGGGTGAGTTGGCCTGAAGCGAGCTGCATAGGCGGCTTACCGACGCACGGGCAAGATCAAGTCCTTCGAGAAAGGGGTCAGGCTGTGAAAGCCGCCTGCGGCATCGCAATAGACCGTGTCCTCGACGCGCACGCCGTAGCCGCGCTCGGGGTAGTACAGCCCCGGCTCGACGGTGAACACCATGCCGGGCTGGATGGTCGCTGTGTTGCCGGCCACGGCGCGAAAGTTAGGCGCCTCGTGGATCTCCAAGCCGATGCCGTGCGCCAGGCCGTGCACGTAGCCCACCTGCGTGGTCGGGTCGGACAGGATGGTCGGATGGCCCTGGCCGGCGAAGTAGTCGCAGGTCATCACCTGATAGCTGGCGCACAGCTCGCCGGCGCGCAGGTTGGCCATCACCTGGTTGAAGATCGTCATCACCTGCTCGTAGGCCGTCTCGACAGCAGCCGGCGCGTGCCCGAGGCACCACGTGCGGGTCATGTCGTGGAAGTAGCCGCCGCCCACCGGCCGCGGGAAGAAGTCGAAGATGATCGGTGTGCCCAGCGTCAGCACGTCGGCCGGGTTGCCCTGGTTGTGCGGCACGCCGGCGTCCCCAGCCAGGGCGAAGATGTTGTCGCCCGGCTGCTCGAGCTGGTGTCGCGAGCACTCCGCGCGAATGAAAGCCTTGACATGGCCGACGGTCAACGGCTCGCCGTCCGGCGCCAGCAGGTGGTTGCCCGCGGCCACCGGTCGGCTGCTGAGCATATCGGCCACGGCGGCCACGACTGCATCGGCGCGGCGGGCCACATCGGCCAGCAGCGCGATCTCGGCCTCGTCCTTGGTGATGCGCGCCGTGGTGAACAGGTCGTCCTGAAACTCCACGGCGATCTCGGCGTCGGGCATGATCGACGCCAGCTTTTGCAGCAGGGCGTGCGCCTGGCCGATCTCGCCGTGGCCGTAGAAGCCAATGCGGCCGCTGTGGATGCCGTGGTCGGCCAGCATGCGGCGGAGCTGTTCGGCGCGCGCGGCCAACAGGTCGCCGTTGTGCTCCTTGGCGATGGCGGCGAGGTCCCAGCGGCTGGCCGGCTGGCATTCCAGGCCGGTCAGGGCTGCGCCGTCGCGCTCCATGGGGCTGTGGATCAGCACACCGCGCTGGCCGGGGCGCAGGATGATCACCGCGCCCTCCAGCTTCACGCCGCCGGTGAGGTAGTAGATCGTCGGGCTCTCCAGCGTGCTGCCTAGCGCCACGGCGGCCGCCAGGTTGCGATCTGTCATCAGGCGATCGAGGTCTTGTTTCATGGTGTGGGGATATCCTTGTCCCTGTCGGATATTGTGGCGTAGGCGCTACCGGCCGATCGCGCGGCGTCTGCGCCGTCGTTGCTGCGCAAGGCGTTCGTGCTGTCATCGGCCGCAGGAGTGGGAGAAAACAGCCTAGCAGTCGCACGCGGCTGATCAGCGGGCAGCAGCCGATCGATGCGCGCCAGCTCGCGCTCGTGGATCGCGTTCAACGCTTGGTCGATGGGCCGGGCCGTGCGAATGGCCCGGTAGCCCTCCACCAGGAAGTCGATCACGTGCTCCCAGCCAACCAGCGCCACGGCCGGCCGCACGGCGCGCAGCTGCACGTCTACAAACGGCACGGCCGCCACTTGATCCAGCACTTTGCCGATCTGCACCAGCATCTCGACCTGGCGGATGCGGTCGCTGCGGCGATCCACCAGGCGATAGGCGCGCTCCCACTCGTCCACGGTGAGGGCGTCGCTCACCCCCAGGGTGCGCAGGGCGATCACCATGTCGTCGTCCAGCGACTCGGTGAGGTCGTTGAGCTCGATGGCCTGCGCCAGCACGCGCACCGGGTCATGGCCGATCAGGCTCACCAGCCAGTCGTGCAGCGTGCGGAAGGAGGCGTTGCGCAGGCTGAAGTCCTGCGGCGCGTAGAGCGCGCTGAAGAAAAAGTGCAGCAGCGCTTTGTAGCGGGGCTGGCTGGTGAAGTCGGTGTAGTCCGCGGTCAGCAGCTCGATTTGGAAAGCCTGCAAACGCTGCTTGAGCGGCGTTGGCGCAGTTGGGCCAGCCAGCGTCGCCGGTCGTTTGGGCGGCCGCAGGATGCCGGCCTTCAGCACATCGGTCAATGAAGGGCGTGAGCTCAAGTCGCCAACCACCTCGCGCGGAATCCGTGCCTACCTGGGGGAGTATAACCGCAAGATTAGCTGTCGGCAAATCGATCAGCGATTACCGCGTCCACAAAGTTGCGCAGGATCCTCAACCCTACGGTGTGGCTTTTCTCGGGGTGGAACTGCACGCCCCACAGGTTGTCTCGATGGACTACGGAGGCGTAGGGGAAGCCGTAGTCCGTCGTGGCAACCACATCGGCCGGGTTCGCCGGCGCGCAGTAGTAGGAGTGGACGAAGTAAGCGTAGCTGCCGCTGGGCACACCGGCCAGCAAGGGGTCGCTCTCGTCGTGCCAAAGCTGGTTCCAGCCGATCTGCGGCACCTTGAGGCGCGCACCGGCTGAGTCTACCTGTCCCTCCGGAAAGCGTAGCACGCGGCCGGGCAACAAGCCCAGACCCGCATGCCGGCCCATCTCCTCGCTCTCCTCGAAGAGAAGCTGCATGCCCACGCAGATGCCGAGCAGCGGCCGGCCGGCGGCCGCCAATTCCAGCACCAGGGCGTCGTACTCGGCGCGGCGCAAGCCCAACGCGCAGGCGCCAAACGCGCCCACCCCCGGCAGAACGACGCCGGCGGCAGAGCGGATCGCGGCGGGATCGGCCGTCAGCCGCGCGTCGGCGCCGACGTGCACGAAGGCCTTTTCCACGCTGCGCAAGTTGCCGATGCCGTAGTCGATGATTGCGATCATGAGGGTGATAGGGTCTCCTGAATTCTGCGCAAGTCGACCTGCCAGTTGCGCACCAGCGCCGGCGGAAAGCGACGCCGGGCGATGGCCGAGGTCAGCGTGCGCACCCGCTCCTCGGCCCAAGCCGCCTCTGCCTCGCTCAGCGCGCCCGCGCGCACCGCCTGCTCAAACGCGGCCTCGTTGCGCACAGTCACCTGGCCATCGGCGGTGATCCAGATGTCTAGGAGCAAGTTGGTGGTAAACCAGCCGGCCAGCGGCTCTTTGGCGGCGGCAAACGGGCCGGTGCGCAGGTGGACGGGGAGAGCTGCCAACGGCATGCACACGTCGATTTGCATGCCCAGCGTCTGTCCTTGGGCGTCGAAGTATTTTTCCACCACCTGGCTGTCACGCGGCAGCCAAAAGCGAAACCAGATGTAGGCCGGGCCGGCGATGGTCACACCGCCGCGGTGTAACAGGCCGGCTGTTGCGGACCACACCAGCCGCTCGGCCAGGATGTCGCCCAGTTGCGCGGCGCGGTAGTCACGGACATCGGGCCAGGCCAGCCATTGACCGCTGTAGATTGGGGCTGCGCCGCCGGTCGGTGAGGGAGGGGACGAAGGGGACGGCGGCAATGTTGGGACCATCAGAGCGTGCCTTTCGTGGATGGCACCCCGTGACGACGGGGATCGATCTGCGTGGCCGCGTCCAGGGCGCGGCCTAGCGCCTTGAAGAGCGCCTCGCAGGCGTGGTGGTCGTTGCGGGCGTAGAGCACGCGCGCGTGCAGGTTGAGCCGGCCATGCACGGCCAGCGTCTCGAAGATGTGGCCGATGAGGTCGGTGCCCAGCCCGCCGAGCCGCGGCGTGCGCCAGTCGGCGTCGAAGACGCAGTAGGGCCGGCCGCCCAGGTCCACGGCGACGAAGCCCAGCGCCTCGTCCATGGGCACGTAGCTGTGGGCCGTGCGCACAATGCCGGCGCGGTCGCCCAGCGCCCGGTCCAGCGCCTGGCCCAGGCAGATGGCCACGTCCTCGGCCGTGTGGTGCTCGTCCACGTGCAAATCGCCGCTGGCCGCCACGCGCAGGTCGAACAACCCGTGGCCGGCGAACAGCGTCAGCATGTGATCGTAGAAGCCGATGCCGGTGTGCACGTCGGCCTGGCCGTTGCCGTCGATGGCCAGACTGAGCTCGATGGAGGTTTCTTTGGTGGTGCGGGAGATGGTTGCCTGCCGTGTGATCATTCTCGGTCGTCCTGTGCTTTGGCCTGCCTTTGCCCGACTGCTGAACTCAAGTATAATCGCACTAGCAGCGCTTGACTAGTTTCTTGCTAAGGAACAAAGACCATGAAAAATGAGTTCACTGCCATTGTCGAACGGGATGGACCGTGGTACGTCGCCTATTGTCTGGAGATCTCCGGCGCCAACGGCCTTGGGCGCACCTACGAAGAGTGTCTGCAGAGCCTGGCTGACGCAGTTGACCTGATCTTGTCCGACCGCCGGGAAGACGGCCTGCGCGGCGTCCCGAACGAAGCCATCCGGGCTACGGTCACCGTCGGATGAAACTCCACGAGCTGTTGCGCCACTTGCGCAGGCATGGGTGTTACCTGAAGCGGGAGGGACGGTCGCACTCGCTGTGGGTCAATCCCCTGACCGGCCAAATCGAAGCGGTGCCGCGCCACAGCAAGATACCCGACAAGCTCGCCAGAAAGATCTGTTAGGGGCTATCTGTACCTGAGATCGAGCGCGAAGACGAGCGATGAGGGGGTTACAGGCCAACTCTGGCTAACGCCTCTAGCAGCACATCAGTTTGTTCCGGCCGGCCCACGCTGATGCGGACACAGTTGTCCACGCCGGGCTTGGCGAAGTGACGCACCAGCACGCCCTGCTGTTCCAGGTCGAGCTTGAGCTGGCGGGCGTCGCGGCCGACGACGCGGCAGAGGATGAAGTTGCTCTGGCTGCCGGGCACAGGCTGGAGGAAGTCGAAGCGGGCCAGCTCGGCGTAGAGCCGCTCCCGCTCGGCTACTAGCTTGGCCACGTTGCCCAGGAGGTAATTGCGGTCGGCCAGCGAGGCGATAGCGGCGCGGCTGCCGGCCACGTTGACGTTGTAGGGTTGCTTGATCTTCCAAAGCTGCTCGATGATGGCCGGGGGAAACACGCCATAGCCCACGCGCAGCCCGCCCAGCCCCGCCCACTTGCTGAAGGTGCGCAGGATCACCAAGTTGTCGTGCTCGGCCGTCCAGGGGACAAAGGACGCACCCGGCCGGGCGAACTCGATGTAGGCCTCGTCTACCACGACCACCAGCGGCAGGCGCAGCAGGCGCTCGAGATCGGCCGGCGCCAGCAGCCCGCCGTCCGGGTTGTTGGGAGAGCAGAGGAAGAGCAGCTTGGGCCGGGGAAAACCATGCTGTCCGCGGGTCGAATAGCCATCCTCGGAGGAGACGTAGTGAGCCCCCTCCCCACAATCGACCTGCACGTTGTCCAGCCACGCCCACTCGTCGTAGCCGCCGTCCGATTCGGCGTCCATGATGCGCTCGATGGCGTCCACGTCGACGGAGAAATCGGCCCGCCGCGGCACGTCGATGCGACAGGCGCCGTTGACCGCCGCGCAGAAGGCGTACATGCCGAAGGTGGGCGGGCAGTCGATCAGGGCGTCGCCGGGGGCCAAGAGCAGCCGGCCCAGCAGGTCGATCAGCTCGTCCGCCCCGCTGCCGGCCAGGATGCGCTCGGCCGGGACGCCGGTGTAGTCGGCCAGCGCGGCGCGCAGCTCCGTGCTCTGCGGGTCGGGGTAGATGTGCAGCCAGGGGTAGCCGGCCATGGCCGCCACGGCGCGCGGGGAGGGGCCGTAGGGGTTCTCGTTGGCGTCCAGCTTGACGATCTGCTCCGGCGGCCGGCCCAGCCGCTGGCTCACCACCTCGAAGGGGTGGATGGGCGTGTAGGGCTGCATGGTGGCCAGCTCGGGGCGGATGAGGCGTTCGATGTCGTGGGACATGGGTGCAGTCATGGGATCAGGTCGGCTTGATCAACGCAAAGGCGTAGTCGCGCTCTAGCCACGCCAGCTCGAAGTCACCCCTTGATACCATAATCGGAGACTCGGACCTGTCAGGGTCGTTGACGTATACGTGTCCTTCATCGTATCCAACTACAACGACAGCATGATCGGTCGTGTAGGCCCAGTATGGCAACTCCCCAGTGCGTACGGAAACGATTACGGGACTGTCCTGATCGAGGAGCGATTGCAGGCCTGCCAGGTTGGTTGTACTATAGGTGACACGTAGACCGAGACTAGACAGCAATCGGATGTTGCCTGCGGGTGCGCCATAAGGTTGCACCTGCAACAGCCGCAAGAGCGAGCTGTAAGAAATCTCGCGTCCCCAGTAGCTGAGCACCATGGCTGCGTAGGCGGCCAAGCAATCGCCGTCAGATTGTTGTTGGCGATGAGGAACGTTCAACAATGGCTGCGGCACGAGTCTCGATCTCCGCAACGATCTGAGGTGTAACCAGCAATTGGCCCGTTTCGATGTCTACATCGATGTGCCCCACTTCACCGACATCGCCGCGCGACGTTTGCGACAACACGACTGGCACCCGCCACAGGATGTGGTCGGCCAAAACCAGCGTTGGATCGCCAGCGTGCATCATGTAGCTAATTTCGCTGAGCACAAAGCTATCGACCTTTTGGCGAGCTGAAAAGGCCGTGACGTTGACGTCGGCAGTCACTTTGACGTCAACTTCGAGCTTGCCCAGCCTTGGTAATTCTTGCATCAAGACAGCCATAAGCTCTCCTATTGCGCGCAACGCAGAGCATCAGAAGCCTGACGATGTCGGCAGAAGTTGTGCTAGTGCGCAGGGGGAGAGTTCAACCACGGCGATGGTATGCGCCTGTATCGTCCGTGTTCTCGAGCACCGCCTGCCGACATTGATTGTAGCACACAATCGCTTTGCCCTGCAATTGCGCCGCTCGGTCGCCGGAGCCAGAGGATGTGTTGCCTGATCCGGCGAGCCACGGTGTCATCGCATGCCTAGTGTGCGTGTCCGGCGGCAAAGAACGGATAGCGCCCTTTGACCAGCAACTCCTTGCGCAGCAACAGGCGATCGATCTGGTTGAGTTGGAGCAAGCGTTCCGTCGCTCGGCCTGAGGCAGTAAGAGGAATGATGCGCGGCTCATCCAAGCGAAAGTGGTCCCCCCAATTCATCGTTCTTGGGTTGTAAAGAGTGACAATGTCTCCGCTCACTGGGTCCGGTGCTGCAATGTCGCTCCCTTTGAAGCGATTACACTGGGCGCAGGCAAAGGCAAGGTTATCTGGCTCAGTGGCCCCACCATGCTTACGTGCAATGACGTGATCAACCTCATGCGCAAAAGCTGTGTAGGCGGCATGTATCAGGCAGTATTCGCAGCTTTCCATGGCGCGGGCCGCAACAAAGTTGCGGAGCTGAGCGGAAACCTGAGCCATGGGTTTGGTTACTGCTCCAGTCGTGTGGAAGCCTTGGCCTTGAGGAGAGAGAGCATGCGATCCATAGCAATGTAGTGATCGAGCTCCTCCTCCTCCTGAGGGCTCAACTGGCGCTCTCGATTCGCCTCTAGCAACCAGCTAAAGCGCGCTTGCGCCGCCTTTGGCGGCTTGTAGGCCATGATTTCCTGGGAAGATGGCCCAGACGCCAGGAATTCCAGCACTTGCTCATAAAAAGGCAAGGAGTATGCTGTAGTTGTCACGTGTTGCTCCGGTTCTATCCGCAGGTCAGCTGCCGTCCGTAAAACCCAGTATGGCTTAACGTCATTATAGCACTCATCTTTGTCTGGTCAAGTCAACTGTCTCCACCCTGCTTTGGGTATGAACTTGATCACGCCTCCGACCTCCCCGGCGGGATACCATCCTGCCTCGATCTACAAGCGCCTTGCGTTGACCAGCACGACTCATTGGAGCTTCATCAGGTCTGCCACATCATGCCCGCGCTGCTTCAGCAATGCCGCCGCCCGGGCGCGGATCAGCACCAGTCGCTCCTGGCGCCGCACAAGTTGCTCTGCTTCAGCCTCCTGATCTAGAGATAGTCCTTCTCCTTGACGCTTGAGCAAGAACGCTTGCATACGCCGACTCTCGGTCACTGTCATCGTGGCTCGGGCCGCCTGCCACAACTCGTGATCGGTCATTAAAGCCATCTGCTCCATCTCGTCGGAGCTCGGATGCGGAAGGTCGCCTAGCTCCGGTAACGCTGCTGCAACCACAGCCGCCACTTCATCTTCGATCGTGCGCTGCGTGCGTCGGGCGCGTGCTTTGACCTGATGATACAGGGTTTCGGGCAGACGAATCGTCACTTGTTGTACGGCCATCTTGACACCTCAGCTCAGTTGAGGACTACCACGAATAGGGGCACGAATAAACGAATCGTCGGCGGGCCCCCGGGCGCTTGACGGCGTCACGGTTAGCCGAGGCCAGAGTGCTGCTCGCGGCACAGGCGGCCGGCCAGGGAACCGCCAGCCATGTAGCCCATCACCAGCGGGTGGCAGGAGAGCGACCTGCCTGCGTCGCTGCTAGTCCCCCTACTGAACACCAAGCGCCAGCCGCGCCCGCGCCGCCGCCGCATGCGCGGTCAGCCCTTCACCGTCGGCCAGCAGAGCGGCCGGGCCGCTGAGGCGCCGCCCCTCATCCGCCCCCAGCGCGATCAGGCTGATGCGCTTGACGAAATCGGCCACGCTGAGCGGGCTGGCGAAGCGCGCCGTGCCCTCGGTGGGCATGACGTGGCTGGGGCCGGCCACGTAGTCGCCCAGCACCTCGAAGCTGTGCTCGCCGACGAAGATGCCGCCGGCGTTTTCGATCTGGCCCACCAACGCCCAGGGGTCGGCCGTCAGCAGGCAAAGGTGCTCCGGGCCATAGGCGTTGGCCAGGGCCACGGCCTGCGCCAGGTCGCTGGTGAGGACGATGCCCCCGCGGCCGGCCAGCGAGGCGGCCGCGATCTCGGCCCGGCTCAGCGCCTCCAGCTGCCGCGCCACCTCCACCTGCACCCGCTCGGCCAGGTCGCGCGAGGGGGTCAGCAGGATGGCCGAGGCCAGCACGTCGTGCTCGGCCTGGGCCAGCAAATCGGCGGCGGCGATGGCGGGGTCGGCCGTGTCGTCCGCGATGACCATGGTCTCGGTGGGGCCGGGCAGGCCGTCGATGCCCACGACGCCGAAGACCTGCCGCTTGGCCAGCGTGACGAACAGCCCGCCGGGGCCGACGATCTTGTCCACGCGCGGCACGCTCTCGGTGCCGTAGGCCATGGCCGCAATGGCCTGGCTGCCGCCGATCGCGTACACCGCGTCCACGCCGGCCACGCGCGCTGCGGCCAGGGTCAGCGCCGCGACGCGGCCCGTGGCGCGGTCGGCCGGGGTGCAGACGACGATCTCACGCACGCCGGCCACGCGCGCGGGGATGGCGCAGTGCAACAGCGACGAGGGCAGCGGCGCGCTGCCGGCCGGCACGTAGACGCCCACGCGGCTGAGCGGTCGCACGATCTGCCCCAGCACGCCGCCGGTGGTCACGTCCATCCAGGAGCCGGTGGGCTGTTTACGGTGGAACGCCTCCAGCCGCTGCGCCGCCAGGGTGAGCGCGTCCACCAGGGCCGAGTCCAGGCCGGCCACGGCCGCGTCGATCTCGGCCTGGGGCACGGCAAGGGCGGTCAGCGCGCTGCCGTCGATGCGCTGCGACCACGCGATCACGGCCGCGTCGCCGCGGCGGCGCACGTCGGCCAGCACGGTGGCCACGGCCTGCTCCGGCGTCAGCCGCGCGCCGAAGATGCGCTCGATGCCGTCCAGCACCGAGGCCGGCAATTGTTGTTCGTCCCAGGCCGCGCGGCGCAGGATGGTCGCCTGGGCGTGGGGGATGTTGTCGTAGATGGGAAGGATGTTGGTCATATTGCTGTGGGCTGATCGGTCAAAGGCTGAGGACTAGCGCTGTTAGCCTGCCGGCCAGCCTGGCAGTCGCTCCGGCAGCGCCCATCCGTACAGCGGGGCGGACAGCGCCAGGATGGCCTCATGATGCAGAAGGTGGGGTCGGCCAGCCTGGCGCGCAGGCGTTCGATGGCGGCCGCGCGGTCGGTCTCGTCGCGTGGGGTGGTGTAGGTGGCGCGTTCTTCGGCGAGGAGGGGAGTTGGTGAGGCATGGCGGAAGCACGCGCGGCCGGCAACGAGCCTATTGTGGCCACAAGTCTTCCAAGTGCTGGCGGCCGGCCTCCAAGGCTTGGCGTTCCAGGAAGCGTTTGATGGTTGTCCACGACGCGCGTGCGATCATCTGGGGCATCGGGGTGGCCTCAGCGTCGACGAAGTAGGTCATGGCGCGCACGGCGCTGACGGCAAAGGCGCGCACCGGAGCATACTTGACAGTCGCCACCTCGAACAGGCGCTCTAGCGGCGTGCGCTGCAAGATGAAGTACAGATCGACATAGTCCTTACGCGTTCCCCGCGCCATGATGGCCGCCAACTTCATTGCGCCGATCTCCTCGACGGTGGCAACCGGCACGCCCTCCAGCAAGAGCGGCTCCTGCACCAACGGATAGAGCGCAAGCCGGAAGAAGCTAATCCCCACGCCCTGCCAGGTGGCGACGAAGGTCATGTCCTTGTCGTGGGTGATGACCAAAGACGGATTGGCAAAAGCCGCTTGCATTGCTGCACGTTCGTCCGGCCCGACGGCATCGGCGGCAGGGGAGAAGAAGTTGAGATCGACCGAAAAGCGATGGCCGAGGTGCAACGCCAGCCCCGTGCCACCGGCCAGGTAGTAGCGCCGGATGAAAGGCAGTCCGGCGGCCAGGTGGAACGCTGCGCGCGTGTCGGGTGTCAGCGCCTCCCAGTGGGGCGTCAATAGGGCCATACCTGCCGGGCCTCCTGCGCAAACGGCGAACGGCGCCAACGCCGCACACCCAGCAGCTTGCGCCAGTAGGTGAAAGCCGCAGCCGACAGCAGCCGCTCACCGTGCAGGCGCAGGAACTGGCGCGTGCGCTCTACGCCGTAGGTCGCCAACAGCCAGCGGACCTCCTCCCACGTGCCATACTCCAGGGTGCGCTGGATGATCAGGTCGGCGTCCTGGTCGCGGTCCAAGTGAGCGGGATCGTATTCCTGGAAGTGCGGCCACAGGCCGCCGGGGATGCTGGCGCTAGTCATGGCTGATCGGCGTTTGCTTCTGGGATACCGGCGCGGCTGCCGGCAGACGGATTATAGCACCGATCAGACCAACGCCCAAGCTCGTTCCCTCCTCCGGCGATCGACGATCTGCGGCAGAAGGGGAGTGGGACAGGCGGTGTAGTGCGGTGGGTCGGACAGCGCCAGGATGGCCTCGTCCTCGCTGATGGGGAAGCCTTCGATGGCGCGGAAGGTGGGGGCGAACAGCTTGGCGCGCAGGCGCTCGACGGCGTCTGTGCGCTCAGTGTCGTCGCGTTGAGTGATGTAGGTAGCGCGTTCTTCGGCGAGGAGGGGGAGTTGTTGGGGCATGGCGTGCGATTGAGAGCGGAGGCTATCGTCAGCCTGGCGCATACGGTAACGCAGCAGGTCGCGCAGCTGATCTTCGTTCACAGCGACACTCCCTCCGCCTGGACGTTGAGGATGATCGGATTGACGCCCATCGGGCCATGCTCCAACTGCTCACGCGTCACCACCAAGGTCGAGATCACCCGATCCAGCTCCAAGCCAACCTCCCAGGCCAACTCGCTGATTTGGCGGCGCAGTTGAGGTGTGACGCTCTCCATCTCGATATAAATGTCCAGGTCCGAGTCTGGGGCGGCATCGCCGCGCGCGCGTGAGCCATAGACCCGCATGTCCAACACGGGGCTGATTCGTTGCAGGCGACGTTTGAAGGCTCTCGCTACGCTACGATCTTCGGGTGACAACATCGCAGTACCTTTTTTGTGGCTGATGTCCATTGGTCGTCAAGGCGATTAAGACACCGCCTCGATTTGAAGCCAAGCTTGCCGGTCGCCGCACGTCTGCGCAGCCACGCCGGCTATTGACGCACCGGTGGGCCATTGATCGCCTCGTCCTGGCCGATGGGAAAGCCTTTGAAGGCGCGGAACGGGGGGGCAAATAGTCTCCGCATATTCCCCCCCCGTTCACCGTTCACTGTTCACCGCTCACCGATCTGCCCCGGCTCGTCCACGATGATCTCCGGCGCGCCGTTGTAGAGCTTGACCTGGCCGGTGACGTGCAGGCGCTTGCCGTCGTAGAGCGCATCGGGCGTTTGCGGCCAACGATCCCAGGCGCTGGCGAAGATCACGACCTTGAAGTCGCTGCGGCGGGGGCCGAAGTTGAGGAAGATCACCTTGTCCGACTTGTAGGTGTCCACCACCACGCCCTCGACCGTGACGCGTTGACCTGCGTAGGCGGCCGCCTCTTGCCAGGGGACGGGCGCCGAGGGCGGCGGCGCGGCGGGCGTGGGCGGCGGGGCAACGACCTCGATCTGCGCCGGGTCGTCGACGATGATCTCCGGCGCGCCCTGGTAGAGCTGCACCGGCCCGCTGACGCGCACCGTTGCGCCCCGCAGCAGCAGCTCCGGCGACTGCGGCCACTTGCTCCAATCGCGGCGGAAGATCACGGCCTTGAAGGCGCTGCGGTCTTCGCTGAAGTTGAGGAAGATCACCGAGTTGGACTTGTAGCTGTCCACCACCACGCCCTCCACCGTGGCCTCCTGGCCCTCGTAGGCCGCGGCCTGCTGCCAGGGGATGACCGGAAGCGGCGTAGCCGTGGCGGCGGGTGTGGGGTTGGCGGTGGGCGTGATGGCTGCGGTGGACGAGATGGGCAGGGTGGCCGTGGGCGGGACGGTGATGGCGAGGTCGACCGGCGCCGACCGCTCGGCTGCCACGGCATCCGGCGTGGCCGTTGCCGCCGGGCCCAGGATGTCGATCTGCTCCGGCGACTCGACCACGATCTCCGGCGCGCCCTGGTACTCCTTGATCTTGCCCGACACCCGCACGCGTTGGCCTAGGTAGACCTGCTCGGGCGGCTGCGGCCACCGGTCGAAGTCGGAGGCGAAGATCACGACCGAGAACTGGCCGCGGTAGTCCTGCGCGAAGTTGAGGAAGGCGGCCTTGCCGCTGTTATAGACGCGCACGACGTCGCCCTCGACGGCCAGCCGTTGGCCGATGTACTGGCCGGCCTCGCGCCAGTCGATCACGCCGTCGGCCGGAGGCGTAGGCGGTGGCTGGCCACGCGTCGCCAGCAGGTCCGCCACCACTTCGATGGCCTCCGGCGACTCGACGATGATCTCCGGCCGGTCCTGATAAAGCTTGATCTGGCCGGTGACCCGCACCCGCTTGCGATAGTACAGGTCCTCCGGCGGCTGAGGAAAGGCCGGGTAAGCGCTGGCGAAGATCACGACGGTGAAGGTGCGGTCCTCGTCGAAGTTGAGAAAGGTGACCTTGCCGCTGTCGTAAGTGTCGATCACATCGCCTTCGACGGTCACGGTCTGGCCCACGTAGCCGGCGACCTGGTCCCAGCGCAGGACGTCGCCGGCCGGCAGCGTGGCCGTGGGCTGCGGGCCGGCCCACGGCTTGGCGGCGTTCCAATCGCGCAGGAAGTAACCGGCCAACTGGTTCACCGCGGCCGCGTCGTCGAAGATAATGCCCAGCTCGCGGTTGTTCTCCAGCGAGTTGGTGGTCAAGTTCTGCGAGCCAACCATGGCCAGCCGGCCGTCGGCGATCATTGCCTTGGCGTGGACGTAGGGCTCGTCCAGGAAGCGAATGGCCACGCCGGCGGCAAACAGCTCGTCGATGGCGCCGTACTCCGACTCGGCGGGGTCGTAGATGGCCGGCGTGGTCACGCGCACGCTGACGCCGCGCCTGGCTGCGGCGGCCAGCCGGCCGATCAGCTCCGGGTCCTGCAGCGACGTGTGCTGCACGTCCAGGCTGACTCGGGCGCTGTCGATCAAGGCGGCGATGCGCGGCCGGCTGTTGACCGGGCTCCACACCAGCTGCGCCCCGCTCAGGTCTGGCTCGATGCGCTCCCAGTCGGCGTCGAACACCCGCGCCACTTCCGTCACCACGGCCGGATCGTCGACGATCACCGCGTACTCTCGGTTGCGCTCAAAGGAAGAGCGGGTCAAGTTGTGCGTCATGATGAAGGCGCGGCGGTCGTCCACCACTAGGCTCTTCTCGTGACTGTAGACGAAGACGCCCGGCCGGCCGCGCACGTCCACGCCGGCGGACTGCAGCGCCTGTGTCGCCAGCGCGTTGGTCTCCCCGCCGCCGTAGGGCGCCTCCTCGATCAGCACGCGCACGTTCACCCCGCGCTGCACGGCGCGACCCAATGCCTCCACCACGGCCTCATCGGTGATCAGGTAGATCTTGAGGCGGATGCTGCTCTCGGCGGTGTCGATGGCCTGCAGCAGTGCTGCGCTGCCGGCGTCGGGCATGGCCAGCAGCTCCACCGGCGCCGTGACCACCGGCAGCGGCGCGGCCTGGCTCGGCGCAGCGGGCTGGCCGCGCTGAGTTTGGCTGAAAAAGAGCACTGCCGCTAGCACGATCAGCAGCACGATGCCGCCGATCCCTAACCACCTAGCTATCCGCTTCCCCGGCATGGCACGCTACCTTCTGCAAGCGCAGTCAAATGGACCCGGTGTGTTTGAGATCGGTTGAGACCTTTCGGGGTAACTACTCAGCCCGGTGAATGGAACACCTGCACTTGCATCGCAGGTGCAAGTGTTCACCGTCTGACAGCACGACACCTGCGCCTGCGCCAACGAAGCCTTAAGGAGCGAAGCGACTGGTGGGCCGCAGGCGAGGTGCAGGTGAGCGGCCACAGCCGCTGGGAACACGTTCCGCCAGGCCCTGAGGGGCCTTCGTACTGTCAGCCAGGGATTTCCAATCCTGGGTTAGGGGCACGCCTGAGCAGTTACCTCGGCTCAGGCCAAAGGCGTCAGCGCTCGTCCGCCTTCATCCGTGTCCCATTGACCTGCCGGTTCGAGGCGGAGGTTCGCCGGGCAATTGCGCCGTTGTCAGCCTCGTGGACTGTGGAGAGTAGGCTACGCCCGCCAGACGCAAGGCGCCCCGGCCACCTTCGTGGCCGGGGCAGCCAACGCAGTAATCAAGCGCATGGGCTCTGCAGGGCCGCAGACGACAGGGAGAGACGACAGGAGTCTAGGCTTCAGCAAACAACAGGAGTTCAGGCTTCAGCCGGGTCTGACGTCAAGGCCCGACCGAAGCCTGAGTTCAAGCGATAGGCCGACTCAGGCCGGCCTGCACCGCCGCGTCAGCGCCTGATCAACGGTAGCCACAGCCGCAGCCGTAGCGCAGCCCTTGCGCTCACCGGGCCGTGGAGCGTGTGCCCGCCGGCCGTGTTCACGTCCTCCAGCCAGTACCAGTAGGTGCGGCCGGGAGCGGCGGTCGTGTCCACGTAGCGGTAGCTGGCCCCCGCCGTGCTCCCCGGAGCGGCTGCCGGCACGAAGGCCAGCAGCGCCCGCTCGCCGTCCACGGCCTCGCTGCGCAGCACCCGGAAGCCTACATTGCCTGCCTCTGAGACCGTCTCCCAGGCCAGGGCGATAGAGTGCTGGGATCGAACCCGTTCAGCTCACCGTATTCGTGGTACAAGGTGATCTCGTAGTTTACCGGATCCAACCCCACGCCCACGGCCATAACAAAGTAACAGCGCTTGACTATCCCGTAGGGATAGTCGGGGGGATCACCCCAGTAGGGACAGGTGGTCTGGTTGCCGCTGACCTTGACGAAAGGGACCTCCATGCTCTGCGTGGCATGGATGTTCTTGATGTCCAGGCCGTAGTATTTCATCGTGGAGGCGTCGTCCTGGATCCTGATAAAAGAGACAGTGTTACCGGGGGCAATGTAGATGGCCGGCCCGAACTGCTTCAAGGTGCCTTTGTTGACCACATCCCCCATGACCGTTACCGTGGACAAGCCGACCTCGCCCAGGGTGAAGCCGTTCTGCTCGAAGCCGGGGGGCGTGCTGCCGGAGCCTCCAAGGTTGTTGCCATCCACGCCCGCCTCGACGGTGAAGTCGCCGTTGACGCGGTAGTTGGTGCCGGGATTGCAGAAGAGGCTGACCCACGAGTCGCTGCCCACGGTGACGTGGTAGGGCACGCCGTGGCCGGACGTCGCGTTCAGCCATTCGCTGAACACCTGGAACGGATTATCCTCCGGCGAGCCGGGACACGAACTCGAGTCCGGCTCGTATTCCTTGTATTCCAGGTCGTTGTAGCGCAGGGTGGAGCCGGAGTCGTAGGTGGGAGCGCCGCAGTCGCAGGCGGAGCAGCTTCCCCCGGATCTGCCGACCTCGGCGTGGGCGACGAAGGTGCGCCTGTTAAGCGCCAGCACGCCGTTGATGGTGGCGCGCACGGCCGGGCTGTCCTGGTCGTAGAAGTCCACGCCAAAGGTATCCTCGTCCCCGCTACCGCTGCCGTTGTAGGTGAGGGTGACGTTTTTGAACGCGGTGGCGCTGGAGCCCCAGACGCGGCCGTTGCGGTAGTTTCCGGCCGTGCTCTGGCCCTTGAAATGGACCGTCCCGGTGCCGGCGGTGAAGGTGCCGGCGTTGATGAAGTCGGGGTTGTTGCTGCTGTTGCCCTCTAGCACGATGGTGCCGCTGCCGCCGTTGACTGAGCCGCCGCTCTTGATCTCCAGGTCCGTGCCGTTCTGCAACGTGAGCGTCTTGTCGGCCACGCTGAAGGCCCCGTACACCTCGAAGTCGTTCCAAACGTTGGCGTTCTGGGCCAGCGTGGTGGACGATCCGCTGGCGATGGCGAGGTAGCCGAAGGTGGTGGTGCTCGACCCGCCAATGCTCTGCGCGCCGGAGCCGTTGAAGGTCACCAGGCGGCTATTGGCGTTGAACGCGCCGTTGTTGGTCCAGTTTCCGCCGACGTTCAGGTCGCCGCCGATGGCGGACGAGAGGGTGAGGGTGCCGCCAGAGCCGATTACCACGTCTCCGGACATGCTGGCGCCGCTGGTGGTGTTGCCAAAGCTCACGGTGCCCGCGTCCACGCGGAAGCTGCCGGTGATCGTCCACGCGCCGCTGCCACGGGTTAGGGTGCGCCCGGAGCTGTTCATAGTGAAGTCGTACACCGAGATAGCGCCAAAGCCGCTCACGTCGCCCGTGCTGTTGAACACGAAGCTGTTGCGCGAGAAAGGCTTGGTGCTGGCGCCGTCGCCGGTGTTGTTGACGATGTAGTAGCGCACATACCGAGCCGACGTGCCAATGGTTCCACCGCTGTTTTCGGTAGGCACCTGTCCGTACACGAAGCCGCCGCTGGAGGTCAGATAACCAAACCAAGCAAAGGAGCTGGGCCGGCCGCCGACCACGGACCAGGGGATGGAGAACTCGCGGGTAGTTCCGCTATCAGCATAGCTCCCGAACCCGGTCGTGGCGCTCGACCAACCGTTGGAGCCGTTGGCAGTGCGGTACTCGCGATACCCGCTCTTGACGTACAAGACGAGATCGGCGCGGAACTGCAACGCGGCAAAGTTCGTGCCGTCGTATGCGTTGCCCACGATGGTGCCGTCGCTGTTAGAACCGCCGTTGATCGGCGCAAGCGGGTTCTTGTCGAGGTAGATGATTGCGGCTTCGCCTAATGTTGCGCCAGTGATGCCTACGTATAAGTCGGTATCGTCCCAGGTCATGTACCACACCTGGCTGCCGTTGGTCTGCTGGTTTTGGCCGTCGGTGTGGGTACCGTATTCTCCGGATGCGATCGTGCCATTTACCGTTGGCGTTGCGAACTGCGCAAACGCTGTGTTGGGAACTGCCAGCAAGCAGACGACTACCAGCCACGCGGCAACCAGGCTCACGCGGATTACTGTGGTCGAAGTTTTCATGATAACCTCCTCGTGCGCCGATTACCCTCGCCGGCGGGGTCCAAGAAAGGTGCGGTGTGCCTGCAGGCCGGAGTGCCCCTGCGCGCTTCAAGCCCAGGCGATCCGGCAGGCGACTAAACGCAGATCGTTGCTCGGGCAGGATTGACGGCGGCCGCCCTTCGTGCTCGATGCTAGGTTCTGCCCTGCGCCACCTGCTGTGGAAACAGGCGGGCGAGCGTCGGCAGCAGCTCCCCTTCCAACGTCTCCTTGGCCAGGCACTCATCCACGCCGTCGGCGGCCAGGACGGCGCGGTAGGGCGCAGCGTCGAAGACGGTCAAGGCGATGATCCTGCCGGCCGGCAGCCACTGCTTCAAATGACGAGCATACAAGCCGCTGCCCAGCCCCGGCGTGCGCACGTCTACCAACGCCAGGTCTGGACGCAAGGTGTGCGCCTTGGCCCGCGCCTCCGCGGCGCTGCAGGCCTCGCCGACCACGATCAGGTCCGTCCGGGCTGCCAGGATGGCGCGTAGGCAGCGAATGAAGTAGGGGTTGGGATCAACGATCAGAACTTTGAGCATGGCGAGCCATCCGCGCGGAAGCCATGGTTCAGTATCGCGCTGCCACAGGGCGGGAGGACATCAGGGGAGGCCCCTATTTTTCGTTCAATTGCCCCCAAATTCGCATTAGTGACGAGCAAAATTGCCAGAGTTCCCTAGCGACATGCGGGCAAGAGATCTCTGTTGAGGTACCGGGCGCTGGGGTGTGGTTGAGGCGTCTATGGCTCAACCAATAGCCCGTGGCGCTGGGCGAAGCGCACCACGTCGGCTGTGCTATGCAGGTCCAGCTTCTTCATGGCGTTGCCGCGGTGGATCTCGACCGTCTTGGGGCTGAGGGTGAGCAGGGCCGCAATCTCACGGGTGGTGTGACCCTGGGCTACCAATTGCAGCACCTGGCGTTTGCGAGGAGTGAGGGCATTCAGGGGATCGCATTCAGCAGCCAGTTCGCTATAACGCACGTACTCTTCGATGAGCAATGTGGAGATAGCGGGGCTGAGGAAGCTTTGGCCGGATGCTGCAGCGCGCACTGCAGCTACTAGGTCGGTCAAGACCGCGTCCTTGATGACGTAGCCGATAGCGCCGGCGCGCCGCGCCTGCCGAACGTAGTCCCGGCTGCTGTGCACGCTCAGGATGACCACCCGCGTCTGGCCGCTCAGTTGCCGCGTGGCCTCGATGCCGTTGATGTCCGGCATGCTGATGTCCATGACGACCACGTCCGGCCGCGCGGCCAGCGCTGCGCTGACGGCCTGCTGTCCGCTGCCCGCCTCGCCGACCACCATCATGTCGGTCTGTTCCTCGAGCAGGGCGCGCAGCCCCTTGCGCACAATGGGGTGGTCATCCACCAGGTAAACGCGAATAGGTGCCATCGGTGCCCTTCGTAGTAACGGCTTCAGCCGTTACTCTTGTACGTAGCAATTCGTGTCGTCTCCGCCACCGGAATGCGTACCTGCACGCGCCACTCCTTCGTAGTAACGGCTTATGAAGCTTAAGATAATATTCCGGCAATGGAGCGGAGCTCGCCCTCATGCTATCTCGCCGGGGAATGAAGTTCCCCGGCTACATAGCAGCGCCCGTTGAAACGGGCTCGCGCGTGCATGGCGCGTCTTTCAGCCCCGTTGACGGGGCGCCGTTTGATAGCCCGGTCGATTCACACTTGCATCTGCGCTGCAAGTGCAGGTGTCGCCGGGCAGGCTCACATAAGGGGCGACCCGCCGCAAGCGGCTATTGCCGGAGCATTTTCTTAACTTTCATCAGCCGTTACTCTTATGGGCAACAATTCGTGTCGTCTCCACCACCGGAATACGCACGTGTACGCGCGTGCTATGGCCGGGCTGCGAAGAGATAACACACTCGCCGCCCAAGGCAGCCGCGCGCTCCCGCATACCCAGCAGCCCGGAGCTGCGGTGCAGGCTGCCGGCCGCTTCCAGGGCCGCCAGATCGAAGCCCTGCCCGTCGTCGTTGATCTGCAGGCGCACAGCGTCGGCGACACAGTCCAGCGTCACGTCCACGCGGCCGGCGTGCGCATGACGGCCGATGTTGGTAGTGGCTTCTTGCAGAATGCGATAAAGAGCCAGCGCCGTAGCCGGAGGTATCGGCTGCTCTTCCCCGCTGACGTGAAAGCTCACCACTCGATCGCTACGTTGACCGAACTGATCCAAATACCAGCGAACCGCGGGGACAAGGCCGAGGTCGTCCAGCGCAGGCGGCCGCAGGTCCAGCGATAGCGCGCGCGTGCGGCCGAGCGTCTCTTCGGCCAGCCAGCGCGCCTCGGCCAGGCGCTCCAGGCTGCGGGCGTCCGCGGCGCCGGCCAGGCTGCGGTGCAGCGCGCCCAAGTTCAGCTGCAGCGCGGTCAAGGCCTGGCCCATCTCGTCATGCAGCTCGCGGGCCACTACCTGGCGCTCGGCCTCTTGGGCGCGCATCAGGTCGAGGGTCAGCTGCCGGGCGCGATCAACCTGGGCCTCCAGGGCTTGGTAAAGCCGTGCGTTGGCCAAGGCGGCGCCGGCCTGGGCAGCGAAGGCTTGCAACAGCCGGGGGCCCTCAGGCGGCACCGCGTCGCGCTCGGCAAAATCCAGATTCAGAAAACCGATGACCTCCCCGTCTATCTCGATCGGCGCGCCCAAATACGAGCCTATCCAGTGTGAGGTGGGCAGGTCAAGCCAGCCGTCTACCGCCCACACGTCGCGGATCATGCACGGCTGGCGGGTGGCGACCATGGTGGCCAGGTTATAGTTGTCGGCGATGCGGAAAGCCATGGACAGCGTCATCTCTTCCAGTCCGCGCTCGGCATAGCTGCGTGTGCGCACCACGCGCGCCACATCCCCCTCCACCAAGAAGATGCTGGCCGCGTCGCTGGGCACCAAGCGCTGCGCGTTGGCCAACACGCGATCGACCAGCTCCTCGAAGCTGAGGGTGCTGGTGAGGGCCAGGGCGGTGTCGCGCAGGGTTTCGGCCAGCAGGCGCTGTTGACGCTCCGCCATCTCTGCGCGCTGACGGGCAAAGGCCGCGCCCAAGACCGCAGCTGCGCTTTTCAACGCCTCGATCTCCGCCATCGACCAGGTTCGCTCGTCCGCGCAGTCGTCGAAGCCTACGAAGCGGCGTCATTGTGTGCGTCGGCGTAGCGCTACGCGTTGGGGTGACGGTGTAGGTCGGGGTGGGCGTCGGCACCGGGGTGGGCGGCGGGGTGGCGGTAGAGGTTGGCGTGGGCGTTACCGTCGGAGGTGGTACAGCCGTAGACGTGGCGGTCGGCGTGCCGGGCGTGGGCGTGGGAGGCGGCGCGCCGCCCACCAGCGCGGCGCTCAGATCGCGCGCCGGTCCTTCGTGGCCCACCTGCCACACCATCGCGCCGGCCAAGCCGAAGTTGCGGTAGGCCGCCACTTTGGCTGATACGGCGTCGGGGTCGTTGACCCAGTACCTCTGCGTGGGGGTGCTTTTTCTCCAGGTAGTCGGGGTGCAAGGGGACACTGGGCCAGTTGGCTGCGTTGCGCACATTGTTCCAGGGCTGCTGGTTTGTGGCGTAGCAGGGCAGGCCGCCGGTGATCTTGGCCATATTGCAGCCCTTGCCCTGCAGATAGGTCAGTGCGCCGTAGACCGAGCGTTCGGTGTACTCCGTGCCCGGCCACACGTATTGGATGGTGCCCGGCGCGCGCCAGGGGCCGTTCGGGCCGCCGCCGAAGGAGTAGCCCATGTGGTGAGCGAAGTCCATCTGCGGCGAGTTGATCAGATTGCAGTCGTTGCTCAGGTTGATCCAGTAGAGCGCAGCGATGGTAGAGGTCGTGACGTAGGCGGGGTTGGCGTCCTTCACGGCGATGGTGGCGTCCGACATCAGCCCAAGCACCTTGTCCCGGTGCGTCTCGTCCATGGTGCTATCCCAGCCCTCGAAGTTGAAGTCTACGCCGTCGTAACCCCCGTTCTGCAGCAAGCCTATGGTGTTGTTGATGAAGTTCCGCCGCGCGGTGGGGTCGTCAGCGATGGCCACGTAGACGGTGTAGTGCACCGTGCCGCCGCCGATGGAGAACATCACCTTCGATCCCGCAGACTGGGCCTGGGCGCGCAGGTCCGGCGTGAAGGTTTCAGTAGCGGCGTCAGGGCTTAGGTTGCTCGCTGTGTCGGGGATGTAGAAGGCAGAGATGATGTGCGTGTAGGTGCCGTCAAAAAGCTGGGTGAACTGCTCCCAGGAACCGCCGTAGGCGTAGACGATGTAGCCCACGCGGATCCAGTTTTCGCTGGCCGCGCTGGGCTGCACGGCGGCCGCTGCGGGGTCGGTGGTCGGCGCCTCTTGCGCCTGACTTGGCGGTTCAACGCCGAGCCAGCCGGCCAGAAGCGACAAGATGACGAGAACAGCCACGCTGATGGCAGTTCGACAGAGAGAGAGAAGGACGTCGACTTGGGCATGGGATACCTCCTGAAGGGACGCAAAGCCAAAACGGAAGCGGAAGCATCTCCGTCAATTTTCGTGACAGCCGCGCGTGGTCTGTAAATCACGCCGGCAGGCTGGCGATTTGGGCGCCGGGCAGCGGGAACCATCCCAGAGGGACTTGCAGTTTGGCCCGTGGCGCTGGCAGACCGGGCGAGTTCACTCTTCTCGCCGTAGGGCGAAGTCCATATACCCCACGCGCTCCGAGTCGGCTGTCGAAAAGCCGTCGCAGCCGCATGAGCGGACCAGGTAGAAGTCCTCCACCGTTGGGTCGCCGATGTGGGCCGCAGCGTCCAGGTAGGCATCGGTGGCCGCCGGCAGATCGGCGGCGATCACCGTGGCATCGGAGGGCACGAAGCGGGGCGCGTCGCTGCGGTGCACGGCGTAACAGCAGTTGGCGAGGTCCGTAGTCCAGTGCAACTCGGCGCCGGCCGCAGTGATCAGGGGCAGGTAGATGGAGGACGCGGCTGCGCCCGCCGCCAACCGGTCCGACAGCCAGTTCAGGTAGCACTCCAGGTTGGTGTAGCCCGGCACGCCGGTGAACGGCACCGACAGCTCCGTGCCGTTGTGGTCCGGCGCGTTCGGGTTCAGCCCGTGCTGGGTCTCCCAAGCGTCGGGCATGCCGTCCGCGTCGCTGTCCTGGGGCGACGCGGGCGGGTTGTTAGGGTCGAAGTCCAGGTCGAACGCGTCGTTGGCCACCGGCTCGCGGTAGGGCAGGCCGAAGTCGAGCTGCTCGGCCAGCAGCGAAGCGACATAGCGCCGGTCCATGGGGTCGCGCGGGAAGGCGCCCACGTTGCTCGCCGCGTACGCCACAAGCTGCTCCGTGGGCGTGTAGGCGATGGGGGGAAAGTCGTGCCGGGCCGTGCGGCGGACGGCCACCCCCAGGTCGGTGTTGGGGTTGGCGCCGGGCGCGGTGAAGTCGTTGCAGCAGTAGGCCAGGTCGTAATCGGCGTAGGAGGGGTAGAGGTTCATCCGGTTGCCGGAAAAGTAGAGTTGGTTGGCCGGCGCGTCCAGCACGGCGTGCAGGATCATGCCGTAGGTATAAGTCGCCGGGTTGGCGGCCATGTAGTTGTTTACCCAGTTGAGGTGCAGCGCGTAGTTGCCCAGGTCGGGGTCGCCGTCCACGTGCAAGTTGTACCAGATGTTGATGCCGGGGTCCCACAGCAGGTTGTTGGAGAGCTCCAGGCGCAGGGGATGGGCGGCGCAGTCGGCGGCGCTGGCCGGCTCGTCGGGATAGGCGGACGTTTCGCAGGTGATCTCCGGCAACCGGCCGCCCAGCCGATACCACAGGTTGTGATGGATGGAGAGGAAGTCCTGGGGGTGATGGGGCG
This sequence comes from Anaerolineales bacterium, assembly GCA_034432445.1. Classification (GTDB taxonomy): domain Bacteria; phylum Chloroflexota; class Anaerolineae; order JAAEKA01; family JAAEKA01; genus JANWYQ01. The sequence goes on along the minus strand of DAOUBX010000124.1, from coordinate 10,559 downwards.
CAGAGTAGTTCATCAGCATCCCGCCGTACTCCCAGTGGTCGCCCACCGTCTCGGCGAAGATGGAGTTCTGGATGGTGCCGTTCGAGGCCCAACTGATCTGCGCCGCCTCATCGGCGGCGTGGGCAAAGGAGCTATGGTCTATGATGAAGGTGTGGATGCCGTCCAGCCGCAGCGCGTCGTCGAGGGCCATCATGCTGCCGTCCATGTGGCTGGCCGGCCGCGAGCGGATGTGGCGCACGATCACGTTGTCGCACGTGTTGCGCTCGTAGTGGCCGTCGCAGATCAACCCGCGCACGACGATGCCGCCGGGCGAGGTCTGGCCGGCGATGGTCACGTCGCCGTGCACGATGTTGGCCGCAGCCGGGATCACGCCGCTGACCTGGAAGAGGATGTACCGCGGGCCGGTCTGCCGCAGCGCCCAGTTGAGGGAACCGGGCGTCTCCCCGTTGGGGTCGGGGTCGAGGGTGGTGACGTAGATCACCCGGCCACCCCGGCCGCCGGTAGCCGAAGCCCCGAACCCCTCGGCGCCGGGAAAGGCGGGCAAAGAGGACGCCACCGCGGATGGCTGTGTGACCGTTGGCGCGGCAACGGCTGTCGGCGATGCCGCCGGCGCAGTCAGCGTCTCACGGATGGGCGTCGCTGTGTTGGCGCGTGAGGTCGACGATGTAGGTCGCGCGCATGCGGACAGGAGGAGAAGGCAAGCCAAAGCGACGACGGTGGGCTGGAGCAGAGTTGACGGTGAGCGATGGTTCATCTGGCCTCTAAGGATCGGCGATGCTGTACGGTTGCGTGATGCACGACGGCGACAGCGGTATTTTAAGGAGCGGTCGAGATTGCCACAAATTCGCCTCAGCTGTTGGTGCCGGGGACTTGAGTTTGCCTTTGCTAGGGTGTCCGCAGAGCCGACTTAAGCTGCAAACCGGTTGTGGTTCTCAATGCCCGGCGCCTGCGTAGTCACCTTTCAACTGCAAAACCACCAAGGTACTGTCACAAAAGTTGACCGGGCGCCGTGACCAAGCTACACTAGCTGTACCATTACCCCGGCCGGAGGGCTGGCAGTCCTGCTCCTAGCATGGAGCGGCTGCGAGCGTGACGGGCGTCGTCGCGTCGATTAGAGGACTGTCAGTCCCGAAGGAAAAGAGAAAGCGAGGAACTTCTGATGAATTGGCAACAATTCGATGCCTTTGTTGACCAGCACGCTTCAGCGATGCTGAACGACCTAATGGCGCTGTGCCGTATCCCCAGCGTGTCGGCCGAGAACGGCCCGGCCATGGAGGAGGCCCGGCAGAAGGTGCTGGCGCTGTGCCAGGCGGCCGGCCTGGTGACCGAGGTCGCGCCACAAAAGAACGGCCCGGCCGTTGTCATCGGCCGCGGCGGTGCCGGGCGACGGCAGCTCATGATCTACAACCACTATGACGTGCAGCCGCCCGACCCGCTGGCCGAGTGGACCTCGCCTCCCTTCGAGCCCACCCTGCGCGACGGCAAGCTCTTCGCGCGCGGCGCTGCCGACAACAAGGGCGACCTGGTCTCACGCTTGTGGGCCATCCGCGCCTATCAGGAAGTCAACGGTCCCCTGCCGCTGCGGTTGCTTTACATCATCGAGGGGGAAGAAGAGGTGGGCAGCCTGCACCTGGCCAGCTTCGCGGCTGAGCGCGCCGACCTGCTGCAGGGCGTAGATGGCTGTCTGTGGGAGTTCGGTTACAAGGACAGCCAGGGCCGGCCGGTAGTTCACCTGGGCGTCAAGGGTATCCTGTCCGTGGAGCTGCGGGTGCGCACGGCCGACACCGACGCGCATTCCGGCAACGGCGGCATCCTGCCCAACGCCGCCTGGCGGCTGGTCGAGGCGTTGAACACGTTGCGCACCGCCGATGGCCAAGTGCTGATCGACGGTTTGATGGATTATGTGCGGCCGCCGTCTCCGTCGGAACGGGCGCTGCTGGCCGAGTTGCCGTGGGACGGCGAAGAGATGCGGCGCACCTATGGCCTCAAGCGCGATTTCCTGGGCGGCCTCAGCGGCCCGGCCGCGCTGCACCGCCTGCTGTTCGAGCCGACCGTGACGATCAACGGCCTGCTGAGCGGCTACACCGGCCCCGGCTCCAAGACCGTGATCCCGGCGCAGGCCATGGCCAAGCTGGACATTCGCCTGGTGCCCGATCTGACGCCGTCGCTCGCCCTGCGGCTGTTACGTGACCACCTGAGCCGTCGCGGCTTTGACGATGTCGAGATCGTGGATCTACAAGACGGCCTTGTGCCGGCGCGCACCTCTCCCGACGCCTTGATTGCTCGCGCTGTGGTCGATGCTCTGCAGGAGGTGCACGGCCTGCCACCTCTGGTGTATCCTACGTCGGCCGGCAGCGGGCCGATGTACGAGCTGTGCCAGGCCTATGGTATCGAGGTGGCGTCGGCCGGTGCCGGGTGGTACGGCGGCCGCGCCCACGCGCCAGACGAGAGCATCCGCGTAGCCGACTTCGTGGACAGCGTCAAGTTCGTCGGCCGGCTGTTGCAGCGCTTCGCTGCCGCTTAAGACCAATCGTACCGTGCGGGCGCCGGCGCTTGTGGCCGACACGCTGACAGGTTTGACGCCACAGCCGCCTGGTGCCCGAAATTGCCAGAAGGAGAGATCAGCATGCACTATCGTCGTTTGGGCAGGACCGGCCTGCAGGTTTCCGTGGTTGGCGTTGGCACGTGGCAGTTCGGTGGTGAATGGGGCCAGGCGTTCGACCAAGCCACGGCCGACAGCATCCTGGGTCGCGCCGCTGAGCTGGGCATCAACCTGATCGACACCGCCGAGTGCTATGGCGATCACCTGTCCGAAGTCCTGGTGGGTGAAGCGCTGCGGCGCAGCGGGCAGCGCGACCGGTGGATCATCGCCACCAAGTTCGGCCATCGCTTCACCGGCCACCTGCAGCGCGAGCAGCGCTGGTCGGTGGAGGATGTGCAGCAGCAGCTCGAGGACTCGCTGCGGGCATTGCAGACCGACGTGATCGACCTCTATCAGTTCCACTCCGGCAGTGACGAGGTGTTCGACAACGACGCCTTGTGGACGATGCTGAGCAAGCAGGTGCAGGCGGGCAAGGTGCGTCACCTGGGCATCTCCATCAGCTCGGCCATCGACGCCGGCTACCAGGCGCAGCGCGCCGCGGCCGTGGGCGCCAGTGTGCTGCAGGTGGTCTACAATCGCCTGGATCGACGGCCGGAGCAGCAGGTGTTTCCGCACAGCCAAGCACAGGACATTGGGGTGCTGGCGCGTGTGCCGCTGGCCAGCGGCCTGCTCAGCGGCAAATATCGACCGGGCGACCATTTCATCGCGCCGGACGATGTGCGTGCCAGTTGGAGCGACGAGCACATTCAACAGCAACTGCGCCTGGTCGAGGAAATCCGCCGCAACGAAGTTCCCCCGGACGTGCCCATGGCGGCGTGGGCGCTGGCTTGGTGTCTGCGCCATCCGGCGGTGACGGCGGTCATTCCAGGCTGCAAGTCGGTGGCGCAAGTAGAGGCCAACGCCGCCGCAGCGGATCTACTAGGGTAAGAGTCGCGCCTGAGCCGGTCTGTGCGCAGTCATTGCATCCGCCACTTTGATGACCGCTGTTCGGGGGCAGTCTCACTGAGCACAGACCGTTCCCATGTTATGCTGGCAATCAGCATTGAACCTAGGAGAGACTCGATCCATGGCAAACGCAGTGCAAAGGCCGGCCGGCCCGCGGGGCGGCATCTATGGCCTCGGCAACCTGATCAACTTCCAGCGCGACACCCTGGGCTTCCTGACCCAAGCAGCCCACGACTACGGTGACATCGCCTATTTTCGCATGGCTGCCTTCCACTTCTATCTGATCAACAGCCCGGCCTACGTGCACGAGATCGTGGTCAAGCAGGCCGGTAAGATCGAGAAGTGGCAGCGCCAGACCGACACCTGGGCCAACGCCGTAGGGCACTCCACGTTGACGTTGGAAGGCGACCAGTGGAAGCGCCACCGTCGGCTGCTCAATCCCGCCTTCCATGCGCAAACGGTCAAGCGCTATCACGCCATCATCATCCGGCACACCGAGCGCCTGCTCGACCGCTGGCAAGACGGCCAGACCTACGAGATGATGTTCGAGATGATGCGCACCACCATGGGCATCATCGCCGACATCATCTTCAGCCTGGAGGACATCGAGCGTGACGCAGCCGACCTGAACCAGGCGCTTACCGACGTGTTCGAGGTGCTTACGGCGCGCACGACGGCCTTCCAGCAGGCGCCGTTGTGGGCGCCCACGCGGGACAACCTGCGCATCCGCCAGGCCACGCGCACCATCGAGGGCTTCATCATGCCCTTCATTCGCCAGCGTCGCGCCGAGGGCAAGGACTACGGCGACATTCTTTCCGACCTGATTGCCGCGCGGGACGAGGAGACAGGCGCCACCCTGACCGACGAGGAGATTTGCTATGAGCTGAAGACCCTCTTCGGCGCAGGGCACGAGACCACAGCGCTGATGCTGATGTGGACGCTTTATCTGCTAGCTCAGCATCCGGCCATCCAGGAGCGCCTGCACGCAGAGGTGACCACCGTTCTCGGCGATCGTCCCCCGGCCATCGAGGACCTGAAGTCCATGCCCTACACCGAGCAGGTGATCTACGAGTCGATGCGCTGTTTCCCTCCCGCCTGGTCGATGATGGTGCGCAAGGTGAAGGAGGACATCGCACTGGACGGCGTGACACTGCCGGCCGGCAGCGTGCTGCTCATCCCCATGTGGGTGGTGCACCGTGATCCGCGCATCTATCCCGATCCCCTGGTCTTCGACCCCGGTCGTTTTGCAGGCGACTGGCGCAAGCGCTATCCCTCGCACGCCTATTTCCCCTTTGGCGGCGGCCCGCACGTCTGCGTGGGTGCCCACCTGGCTATGTTCGAGGGACAGCTCATCCTGCCCATGATGGTGCAGCGTTTTCGTTTCGTGGACGTGCCGCGACCCGAGCTCGAGCTACAAGCATTGCTCACCCTACGTCCCCGCGGGGGGCTGCGGCTCAAAGTAGAACGCCGGTAGGCGTGCCCTCACTCCGGCCTCTCTCAGAGGGCGAGGGGGCGCGCCCCCGATTTCCTCCCCCAGGGTGAAGGTCAAGGAAGGGGGGATCAGTCTGGCGTTGCTGCAGCGATGAACGCGGCTAGCTCGCTCTTGAGCTTCAGCAACGACGGCTTGTGCACATACATCATGTGCCCGGCTTCATAATAGCTCGTGCTGACGTTCTCGGCCAGGGTTGGGTCTAGGCCCAGGTGGCTTATGGTGTAGTCGGTGGCGTAGTACGGCGTGGCCAGGTCGTAGTAGCCGTTGGCGATGTGCACCTTGAGATACGGGTTCATGCTCATGGCCTTGCGCAGCGTCTCGGCCACGTTCACGTACTGGTTCTCGAACTCTTTGTAGCTCCAGCTTTGGTAAAGTCCCTTGAGGATCTCGTAGGGCAGGTCACTCTCGAATTGCAGATCGCCGCGCACGTGGTCGTTGAAGCAGGCCGTGTACGCGCCCTGGATTGCGGCGTAGCTGGGGTCGTACTCGGCGTGTTCGCCGACGGCGTCACGATCGACCCCGGTGTAGCGGCTGTCCAGCCGGCCCACCGTGCGGCGTTGCTCGCGCAGCAGCTCCTTGACGAAGCGGAAGATCTCGATACGCAGGTCGCTGCGTTCGACATAATCCTGCGTCAAACCGGCAAAGCGGGCCAGCCGTTGGGCAATGGCGGCGCGCTGCTCGGCTGCTAGGGCCGATCCTTGCAGCAACGCCAGGGCGTAGTCGCCTAACGCAAAGGCCTCAACCTGGTCCAGAACGCTGCGCAGCGGCTGCGCTTGCAGGTCGGTCGGCAGGCGGCGGTGATACCACGCCGTAGCCGCATAGGTGGGCAAAAAGAGGATGTAGGGCAGGTCGTTGCCAGGGTTGAAGTCGGCCGTCTGGAAGTTGAGAATGCTCGACACGAGCATGATGCCGTTCAGCCACAGGCCATGGCGCTCCTGCAGGTAACCGGACAGGCCCGCAGCGCGCGTAGTGCCGTAGCTCTCCCCGATCAGGAACTTGGGCGAAAGCCAGCGCCGGTAGCGGGTGGTGTAGAGCCGGATGAAGTCCCCCACCGACTCGATGTCCTTGGTGAAGCCGTGGAACTCCTTGGCCTTCTCGCCCGGCACAGGTCGGCTGAAGCCGGTGCTCACCGGATCGATGAACACGAGATCGGTCACGTCTAGCAGCGAGGCCTCGTTGTCCACCAGCCGGTAGGGCGGCGGCAGGGCGAAGCCGTCATCGTCCAGCCGCACGCGCTTGGGCCCGAGCAACCCCAAGTGCAGCCAGACCGAGGACGAACCAGGGCCGCCGTTGAAGGAAAACGTCAACGGCCGGCTTGTGGGGTCGGCTACGTCGTCGCGCGTGTAGGCGACGAAGAAGACCGACGCCTTGGGCTTCTCGCCCTCCGACGCGCCCTCTTCTTCGCCCTTCTTCTCCGCCTCCTCCTTGAGCACGATCGTGCCCGCGGTGGCCGTGTAGGCGATGATCTGGCCGTTGATGGTCGTGGTGTGGTGGGTGATGACGAGGTTGTCTTGCGGCATGGGTTTGGTGTCGTTGGTTGCTTGTGAAGCGTCAGGCATGAGTAGGCTCCGCAAAGGTGGTAGTCGTGTTCAGAAGTGAGAGAGAATCTACGCCAAACGACGCATGAACGGCAGCCGCCACCAGATGAGGCCGGCCGACGTGGCCAGCACCACCACGTTGATCAGAATCGCTGTTGGTTCGTCGAAGCGGTTTGCCAGCTGGCCGATCAGCAGTGAACCAAAGGGCATGGCGCCGAAGAAGACCATCGTGTAGATGCTCAGCACCCGGCCGCGCAGCTCGTCGGGGACCGTGGTCTGGATCAGTGCGTTGGAGATGTTGGCGACCACGATCAAGCCCCAACCGATGGGGATGAGCGTCAGCAGGGACACCGGCAAGACCCGCGACGTGGCAAAGATGGCCAGCGCCAACGGCAGCACCAGTGTACCGACCGTCCACAGCTTGCCGCGCACGACGCGCTGCCCCAGATAGGCAATCATCAACGCGCCGGACAGCGCACCGATCCCACGAAACGCCAGCAGCATGCCGTTGGTGCGCACGTCGCCGCCCAACACGTTCACCGACCAGGCCGGCAGCAAGGTCAGCAGGCTGAGACCGAACAGGCTAAGCACGCCGATGTTGATCACCAGCGTGCGGATCACCGGTTCGGCTGCCGTGTAGCGCAGGCCATGCTGGAGCTGTTGGAGGGTCGACTCGCGCCGTGGCTTGGCCACATAGGGCGGCAAGCGCATCAGCAGCAGCGCGGCAATCACTGCGATGAACGTCAGACCGTTGATCGTAAAACACCACGCCGGTCCCACGGCCGCGTAGACCACACCTGCCAGCGCCGGGCCCACGATCGTTGCCAGGTTGAACATAGTGGCGTTCAGGGCAATAGCGTTAGTCAGGTCCTTGCGATCCACCAGGTCGACGACGAAGGCCAACCGCGCCGGCGCGTCGAAGGCGTTGGCTACGCCCACGCCCGCCGCAATGAGCAAGATGTGCCAGGGTTGGACGCTCTCGGTGAACACCAGGCCCGCCAGCAGGAACGCCAACAGCATCATGCTGCCCTGGGTGATGAGCATCAGCGAGCGGCGGGACATGCGGTCGGCAATCACGCCGCCGTACAGCGTGAAGACCCAGGTGGGCAAACCGGAGGCAAACCCCACGTAGCCCAGAAAAGCCGGCGACTTGGTCAGCTCGTAGACCAGAAAGCCTTGGGCGGTGGTTTGCATCCAGGAGCCGGCCAGCGAAATGAGCTGGCCGGTGAACCACAATCGGTAGTTGCGTGAATGCAGCGCAGCAAAAGTGCGCTGCACGCTCACCGTTGTGCGATTGAACGTGGTAGCAAGCTTCATCGCTTCTCTTCACTAACCTCGAAGGCCAGCCCCGCCGTCCCCACCGTAACGCGCACTACCGTGCCGGGCGGCGGGTCATGGCGCAACAGGTAATCGGCTAGCGGCTCGCGCAGGTAACGTTGGATGATACGGCGCAGCGGCCGCGCGCCCCATTCGGGATGATCGTTCTGGGCTAACATCCACGCCTCGGCCGCATCGTCCACCTCCAGCCGCATGCCGCGGCCGGCCAGCAGTTTATCCTCTTTCCGGAGCATCAGCTTCAGGATTTGTCCCAGCTGTGCGTTGTTGAGCGGCAAGAAGATGACGATCTCATCCAGGCGATTGAGGAACTCCGGCCGGAAGAACTGCTTCACCCGCAGCATCACCAGCTCGCGAATCTGATCGGACAGCTCGGTGGTCTCCAGAAACTCAGCGCCCAGGTTGCTGGTCAAGATAATGACAGCCTCGCTGAAGCTCACCACGCGGCCTTGGCTGTCGGTCAGCCGGCCCTCTTCCATGATCTGCAAGAGCACATCGAGCACGCGCGGGTGCGCCTTCTCGACCTCGTCGAACAAGACGACCGTGTAGGGCCGGGCGCGCAGGCGCTCGGTGAGCTGGCCGCCGCCCTCGTAGCCCACATAGCCCGGCGGCGCGCCGATCAGTCGGTTGACCGTGTGGTCTTGCTGGTACTCGCTCATGTCGAGCGTGACCATGGCGTCTTCGTCGCCGAACAAGAAGTCGGCCAAGGCGCGGGCCAGCTCCGTTTTGCCCACGCCCGTCGGCCCGAGGAACAGGAAGGAGCCAATGGGTCTCTTGGGGTCCTTCAAGCCGACACGCGCCGTCTTGACGGCACGGCTGACGGCCAGCACGGCCTCCTCCTGGCCGATGATCCGTTGGTGGAGATGTTCGACCATGCCGGCGTAGCGGCTGCGCTCGTCGCCGCTCAGCTTGCTGGCCGGGATGCCGGTCATCATGCTGACTGCGAGCGTCACATCTTCTTCGTCGACTGTGGCGTCATTGCTTACGTCCGGCCGGAAGGCCAGGTGGGTTTGCTGGCCCATGTGCACCAGCGCCGCCGCACGGTGTAGAAGCTGGACGGCTGCTGCAGGCAGAGGCTGGGTCGTGAGGTAGCGCCGCGCCAGCGAGGCAGCGGCTTTGATGCTAGCATCAGCGATCTGCAAGCCGTAGTCGGCCTCCAGCCGCGGCTTGTGCACGCTCAGGATGGCAGCCGTCTCGCGCTCGTCGGGCTGCGGCACGCGCAGCACCTGCACATGGGCGCCCACGGCGGCGTCGCCTGCCATTCGCTCGTTGAAATCACCTTCGGCAGTGGTGCCGATGATCACGGCGCCCCCGTCGAGCAGCGCCTTCTGGAGGTCTCGGGTGGCCTTGGGGAAGTCGGCGCGGACGACCCCACCGAAGAAACGGTGGATGCTGGGCAAGAACAGAATGCCGCCCTGGGCCTGGCGCAGGCCGGCTTGCACGGCTTTGGCGGCGTCGTCCAACAGGGCAGTCTCGCTGATCTGGATCAGTTTGGCTAGTTCAGATGGCCCTTGGCCCTCGGCGATCAGCAGGGCCAGGCTGTGCACCAAGGAGCGCTTGCCCACGCCGGCCGGGCCTTGCAAGATGATGTGGCGGTTGCCGCGCAGGGAGAGCAAGTTCAGCAGCTCGCGCAGCAGGTCTTGCCGGTAATAGACAGGAGCCAGCTCACCGTCGCGGGCCTGGGCCACCAAGTCGAAAGTCGTGATGCGCTGCGCCAAAGCCTGATCGACCAGCTTGTCACTCATGGCCGTGGGGGTGATGCCGTAGCGCTGCAGCAGGCCGGACGTGCTGACCCCGCGTTGCGACATGGCGCCCAGGGCGTGCACCGTGCCGATGTAGATCTCGTTCATGGACTGGGCAATCGCCCGCCCCTCGTCCAGCACCACGAGCATCTCATCGGAGAGGGGGATCGCTTTGCCGTCGTCGGCCACGAAGTTGAAGTCTGCGCTGCGTCCCTCGCGCGCCTTGGCCAGTCCTTCGACGCCGCGTTCGAGTTCGCTCAAGGCAAAGCCGCGCTCCTGAGCAAACTGCGCCAGCACGCGGTAGGCCGGATACTGCGCGCTGCGCAGCAGCGCCAGCAGCACTAGCTCCGGCGTCAGCACGCGCTTGCCGTACACAAGCAGACTGCTGGCGGCGTCATTGAGCGCTTGGCGCGCGTCAGACGCTAACAGGTCGGGATTCAAGGTGCCCACTGTCGAATTCCCGTTCTATGGTCATTCTGGATGCTGTTTGAAGCTTGGGTCGGTCACCACGATGAAGTTGTGGGTGCCATATTGGTTGTAGGCGTAGGCATCCGCTTGGTTATCGTTCATCCACTCCCCGTCAACAAGATAGCGGAATTGATAGGCATGCCCCGGCTCGAGATCCACCGTCCTGGTCCAGCGGCCTGTAGAATCCTGTGTCATCGGATGTGAGGTGCGGTTCCATTGGTTGAAGTCTCCCACCAGAAAGATGGACGCCGCCCAAATACTATCGGGCAGCGTGAACGTTACCCGCGCCACCAAACCGTCGTCTGTTTCGATGAACTGTTTCTCGATCATAGATTACCCGTGATAGTTAGTAACTACTCAGCCATAGGTGCCGGGCATTTGGATTCTAACCTGAAAATCGCTCGGGCCGGTCTCCGACCGTGCCCGCCGCGCTTTCA
>DAOUBX010000123.1:0-15141 GCA_034432445.1 Anaerolineales bacterium | reverse complement strand
CCCGGCTCGGAGCCGATTGCGGCGGACGTGGCCCCCGTGCCCGGCGGCGAGGTAATCTTCACCGACGCGGCCAGCCACCTGGGCGACCCGGTGGTCAACGACGTCTACCGGGTGGTGGCGGTGGTCGCCGGCCAGCCCGCCGCGCCCTCCAACCCCGTGGGCGAGTTCGACTTTGGGCTGGCGGCCGGGCGCTTGCAGCGGTAACGTCGCGCCCGCTCTTTCCCTACAAACAGGGTCTTCCGGCGGGCGGCTGCCCAGAAACTCCCACGCCGAGACGCTGCGGCGGGCTTCGGTGTGCCGTGCGGGAAGGTTGTGGCATCGACGCGTCTTGCTCCAGGGAAGGATCACCCGCCAGCGCAGGTAGCTCTTCGCCATGGCAGCTGCTCACGCTCTGCTCACGCTCCGCACCTCTCCCAACCTTTCCTTGCGGCCCATTTCAGAGTATACTACCTCTGCCGACAATGACGCCACGCCAACACCCTTGCGCAATGCGCCGACGCGCTTGGGTAACCCCGTGTCCAGGAGCGACACCATGTCAAAGACGATGCAAGCCGTAATCAAGCCCGAACAAGCGCCCGGCATGGTGCTGGGCGAGGTCAAGGTACCATCGATTGGGCCGCACGAGGCCCTGATCAAGGTCAAGGCCACCTCCATCTGTGGCACCGATCTGCACATCTACAAGTGGGATGAGTGGGCGCGCAAACGCATCCGGCCGCCGATCGTGGTGGGCCATGAGTTTTGCGGCCATGTGGTCGCCGTCGGCCGCGACGTCACCGAGGTTAAAGAAGGCGACTTCGTCTCGGCCGAGAGCCACATCATCTGCGGCAAGTGCCCCCAATGCCGCACCGGCAACGGCCACATCTGCCAAAACACGCGCATCATCGGGGTCGATCGCGATGGCTGCTGGGCCGAATACATCGCCATGCCGGCCTACAACCTGTGGCTCAACCCCCCTGACATGCCGCCTGAGATCGCCAGCATGCTGGAGAACTTCGGCAACGCTGTGCACACGGCCTTTGCCACCGACCTGACCGCCAAGAAAGTGCTGATCACGGGCTGCGGGCCGGTGGGCCTGATGACCGTGGCCGTGGCCAAGGCTGCCGGCGCGCGCAGCATCTACGCCACCGACATCAGCCCTTACCGGCTGCGCCTGGCGCGGCAGATGGGCGCTACCCACGCCCTGAACGTCGCCGAGGTCAACGTGGTCGATGTCATCAAGCGCGACACCGATGGCGAAGGCGTGGACGTGCTGCTGGAGATGAGCGGCGCGCAGTCGGCCATCGACCAGGGCTTTCGGTCGCTGCGCGATGGCGGCGAAGCGGCTCTGCTCGGCCTGGCGCCCGGCACGATCGGCTTCGACATCAACAACCACATCATCTTTAAGGGCGCTACGGTTTACGGCATCGTCGGCCGCCGGCTGTGGGACACCTGGTTCCGCATGCGCGGGCTGCTCAACGCCGGTTCCGTAGACCTCAGCCCGCTGGTCACCCACCGCTTCCGCCTCGACCAATGGGAAGACGCCATCCAGGTTATGAACAGCGGCGCCAGCGGCAAGGTGGTGATGATGGTGGCGGAGTAGCGGTGTAGATCGGTGGGCAGGTAGACAAGTAGACAAGTAGACACGAACAGGAGCGCCTATGAAAGCTCATACCAACAAACTGGCCTGGCTGGAGGCTGAACTCGCCCAGCTGCGCGAGCAAGGCCGCTATACCCAAATCCGCACGCTCGACTCGCCCCAGGGCGCGTGGCTGATCGTGGACGGCAAGAAGGCGCTGAACTTCTGCTCCAACAACTACCTGGGACTGGCCAATCACCCGCGGTTGGCAGCCGCGGCCAAGGCCGCCATCGATCGCTACGGTGTGGGGCCGGGTGCCGTGCGCACCATCGCCGGCACGATGTCGCTGCACGAGACGCTGGAACGCAAGCTGGCCGAGTTCAAAGGCGCCGAAGCAGCCATTACCTTCCAGAGCGGCTTCACGGCCAACGGCGGCGCCATCCCGGCCCTGGTGGGCGACGACGACCTGGTGATCAGCGACCGACTCAATCACGCCAGCATCATTGACGGTGTGCGCCTGACCAAGGCGGCGCGGGCGATCTACGAGCACTGCGACCCCGCCTCGCTGCGCGATGTGCTGGAGGAGAACTACGGCCGCTACACGCGGATCTTCATCATTACCGACGGTGTGTTCAGCATGGACGGCGACATCGCGCCGCTGGACAAGATCGTCGAGCTGGCCGAGGAGTTCAACGCCATCACGATCGTGGATGACGCACACGGCGAGGGTGTGTTGGGTCGCGGCGGCCGTGGCATCGTCGATCACTTCGGCCTGCACGGCCGCGTCGATGTCGAGATCGGCACCATGAGCAAGGCCTTCGGCGTAGTGGGCGGCGTGGTTGCCGGCTCACGCGTGCTGGTGGACTGGCTCAAGCAGCGCGGCCGGCCCTTCCTCTTCTCCAGCGCCATGACTGTGCCCGACGTGGCGGCCTGCATCGCTGCGGTCGATCTCCTGGCCGAGTCGACAGAGTTGGTCGACCGGTTGTGGGCGAACGCTCGGTACTTCCAAAGCGAGATGCGCCGGCTCGGCTTCGACACCGGCAAGACGCAGACCCCCATCACGCCGGTGATCCTGGGCGAAGAGCGGCTGGCGCAGCAGTTCAGCCGCCGGCTGTACGAAGAGGGGGTCTTCGGCACCGCCATTACCTTCCCCACCGTGCCCAAAGGCCTGGCCCGCATCCGTGTGATGATCTCGGCCGCACACAGCCACGAGGATTTGGACCTGGGGTTGGAGATCTTCGGAAAAGTCGGCAAGGAGTTGGGGGTGGTATAACCCCAGTTTCCCCCAGTTTCCCGGAAACTCCGAAGTTTCCGGGAAACTGGGGGAGAACTACGCATCCCTCTAAAACGCCCTCAAGTACGCCAGCTCTTCCGGCAGCTGCCGCATGCGCAGAAACTCCTCCACGAAAGCCACGTAATCGCCAGATACCGGAAACCGCGACTGCACGAACTCCCGATCCACCAGAGAACCGTGGCGCAGACCAACCCACTCCCGATAATTGGAGTACGGCCATTGGTCTAGGGTCTGGCACAATCCATCTTTGACCGGATTGGCATGGATGTAGCGGCAGAGGTGCAGCAGATACCCTTCCGAGTCCACATGCTTGGCCTGAAACCGTCCTTCGAAGAGCGTGCCGCTCCACCCATAGCGCTTGTTCACGGCTCGAGAATACCCACCGAAGATGCGAGTGGCCAGCTCACCGGCCGCCATGTTGCCGTCTTGCCGCAGGAGCAGGTGATAGTGATTGGGCATCAGACAATAAGCAATCACGGCCACCGCAAACTCAACAGCGTACTTCTTCAGCTGCCGCAACACGTAAGCATAGTTGTCTGGTTCGCGGAACAAGCTCTGGCGACCGGCCCCGCGGTTGTAGATGTGGTAGTACTCCCCAGGGAGAAAATAAATCGTGCGACGTGGCATGGTGGGATTCCCTCGCTGATGTGGTGTATCAGTTCCCTCAGTTCCCTCTCAGTTCCCCGGAAACTCGGAAGTTTCCGGGGAACTGAGAGGGAACTGAGGGGTTTGCCCCATTCTATCCACCTTCCCACCATTCGCCAATCCGGCAGCATTTGTGCTAGAATGAGTTCTCAGTTTCCCGGAAACTCGGAAGTTTCCGGGAAACTGGCACACCGGAGCATTCCTTATGGCCGACCCTAAACAACCACCTCCGCAGCGCATCAACATCGAGCTGCCTAACGACCTGAACGCTACCTATGCCAACTTTGCCATCATCAGCCACTCGCCGAACGAGCTGATCATCGACTTCGCCCAGATTCTGCCCGGCATGCCCAAGGCACGCGTGCAAGCTCGCGTGTTGCTCACACCCCTGAACGCCAAGATGCTCCTACACGCCCTCAGCCAGAATCTGGCCAAGTACGAGCGCACCTTCGGGCCGATCATGGCGGGCAACCGGCCCATGGGGTCCTTTGACCCGAAGACCGGCACCCTAGGCGGCATGCAGTGGACCGTGGGTGGCGACGCCGAGGACGACGAAAGCCATAAGCCGACCACCGAGGAGTGACGTGGACCAACTAACCGCCATCTTCGAAGACATTCGCCGCGACTTGACAGCACGCAACAGCGTGCGCGACCTGACCCTCAACCGCTCGCGCGAGCTGATCCGCCTGTGCGCGCACAGCATCCGCGCCGTACATCGCCACGAATTGTCCGAGGCCGAGACCTTGCTGGCCGAAGCCCGGACCGCCGCCGCTCAAATGACAGCCGACCTGGCCAATATGCCCGACCTGTTCTACACCGGCTACACCCAGGACGCGCTCAAGGAACTTACGGAAGCACATCTCGTCTATGCGTTTGTGACGGGCACACCGCTGCCGACACCTGTCGACCTCGGCGTGCCTTCTAGCACCTACCTGAACGGTCTGTCAGAGGCCGCAACCGAGATGCGCCGCTTTGCCCTCGATTTGATTCGCCAAGGTCGCGTGACCGAGGCCGTGCCCTTCTTGGACATCATGGACGACGTGTACAGCTTGCAGATCGCCATCGACTTCCCCGACGCCATCACCGGCGGCCTGCGCCGGCAGACCGATGTCCTGCGCGGCACGTTAGAGCGCACGCGCGGGGACGTCACCCTGGCCATTCGCCAGGAGGAGATGCGCGCGGCGCTGGCGGCCTTCGAGCTGCGCGTGATGGGCAGCAACGGTGTCCAGCCCTCGGACTTATCTGTGCTCTTGCTCGACAACGATGACCCCAGCTGACCGAACCCGCCCTTCTGGTTCCAAGACTGTCCTACGCGCCAGCGAGGTCGGCGAGTACGCCTACTGCGCCCGCTCGTGGTGGCTGCACCGCGTGCAAGACGTGAGCTCGATCAACGTGGCTGCTTTGCAGAGCGGCCGGCAGATACACGAACGGCATGGCCGCGCGGTAGCCCGCTGGCAGCGGCAGCGCCGCCTAGCGCTGGCCCTGGCCGGGCTGGCTCTGGTCGTGGCCGTGGCGGCCGTTGCCATGGCCCTGACAGGAGGCTGGTGATGCTACGTCTGGTGCGTCGTGCCGTGCGCTTGGTGTCGTTGCTGACGCTGCTGATCCTGGCTGTTCTGGCCGGCTGGCATGCGTTGAGCTGGGCCACGCGCGAGGGCCAGGCTGTGGCGCCTGTGGTAGGCCAGGTGTACGCTGGCCAGCCGTGGATGGCGTCGCCGACGCCCCTGCCGACACCGACTGCCACCGCGACCCCCTTACCCTCGCCTACCCCGCCGCCGCCAACGCCGACCCCCCTGCCCACAGCCACGCCTGCACCGCAAGTGGCCAGCCAACCGTTGCCTACACCCGATCCCTTCTTGGTCGAGGTGGCGCGCAGCCACGGCATCGACCCGGCAGGCACTTACGTGATCGTCAACCAGAACGCGCAGCGTATGACCGTCGTTGAGAGCGGCGTCGTGCTGCGCGTTATCTCCATCAGCACCGGCGACCCAGACCGGGGCTGGTACACGCCCGCCTGGAGCGGCGCCATTGGTGAGTTTTGGGGCACCTTCACGGCGAATGGCGTCACCGCCGACGACGCCTGGTATCTCTTCCAGGCCGGCGGCTCGATCCTCATCCACAGCCTGCCCTACACCCTGATGCCCGACGGCAGCAAAGCCTACCAGGGCAGGGACGAGCTGGGCATCTTCCCCGCCTCGCGCGGCTGCATTCGCCTCGATCCAGAGGAGGCGCGCTGGTTCACCAGTTGGGGGCCTTACGGTGTGCCGATCGTAATTTTGCCTTGGGATGGCGGCACCGGCCGATCGGGATAGACCTCGTTCATCGGCGAGCGCTACCGGGCTTTTTCGCCATAAAGAGCCGTTGGGGGTAAAATAGCCGTACCTTGCGGCGTAGCGAACGAAGATAGCCTTGCTTCCTGTGCACGTTCATCTGGACTCTGTTGATTGGCAGCAACCGGAGTTGTTAGCCCTGCCCGGCGCGCTGCCTCGCCGCCGGCGACGCGCAGCTGAATTCCATCGACAAAACTCTTATGATGTGGCTACTCCTGCTTGGCGCCAGCGCCCTGCTGTTGGTCCTTGCCTTGTGGCTAGCTTGGCGGGCGCGGCGCGGGCAGGCGCAGAGTGGTGTGCCGTCGGGTCGGCTGGTCTACGCCGACACCGGCCGCTGGTCTGCCGTGGCCAAGCCCTATTTCTCGGCCCGCTATGGGTTGACCGGCAAACCGGATTATTTGGTGGAGACCGAACAAGGTCTCGTGCCGGTGGAGGTCAAGCGCACGGCGGCGCCGGCCAGCGGCCAGGCTTACCCGTCACATGTGATGCAGTTGGCTGCTTATTGCCTGCTGGTGGAGGAAGCGCACGGCCAGCCGCCGCCCTACGGACTGATCCACTACGCCAACGCCACCGTGCAGATCGACTACACCACAGCCCTGCGCCAAGCGCTGCTCGACCTGCTGGCTGAGATGCGGCAGGCCCGCGTTGCGTCGGACGTACCTCGCAGTCACGGCGATCCGGCCCGCTGCCGCGGCTGCGGCGTGCGGCACGCGTGCGGCAGCCAAGCCTTGGGTTGAGATCAGGCTCTAAGCGATGATCAGCCGCGCCCCTGCCCTCTTTTCGCTGCTGACTATGCCCTTGCTGGCCGGGATGATCTTCTTCATTCTGGTGCGCCGGCCGCGTCAGCCGATGACCTGGGGGTTTGCCGGCGTGATGGCCGGGTTGATCGTGTTCTATCTCGGGGACCTGGTGCTCTACCAAACTGGGCTGTCGGTGCAGGGCGGGTTGATCTGGCAGTTCGTCAGCAACACGGGGGCCAACCTAACTATCTTCTCCGCCGTGATGTTGAACATTCTGCTGCGCGAGCGACGCCTGTCCTGGTGGGAGTGGGCTGTCACAATCTATATCTTGGTGCGCATGATCACCGTGGATTTCATCTGGCTGCCGCGCTACCTGCGGGTGGACCTGCCGCGCCACTGCCCGCCCCTTCCGCAGGGCCTGCCGCGCCTGGTGTGCGTGGACGAGGCGCAACTGGCGATTGCAAGCGGCGCCGTGACGGCGGCCCTCGTTGGCATCCTATACGTTAGCACGGCCGTCCAGGCAGCGGAACCGCGACGCCACATCCTGCGGCGCTACATCGTGTGGATCGTCCTGCTGATCGTGGGTGGCAGCCTGATGCTGCACGGCCTAACCTTGTTACAGCGGCCAGACGTCGGCGTCTTCCCCAGCCAACCGATGGTGCTGCTGGCGACGGTGATCGGGTTGCGCTTGTTCTTAGCGCTGGAGGAACAAGAGACCGGCATCCGCGTCTCCAACGCCGGTCGCGGCGCACTGATTTGGCTGGCGGCAGTGATCGTAGCGGTGGCTCTGGACCTGAACTGGGACTGGTTTGGCTGGCCGATTTGGACACTGGTCGTCGTAGCGGTCGGCATTGCCGGGGCCGGTGCGTACCTGATCAATGCTTTGCTCAGCAAGGCGGGTGCAGCCCCGGCCAATGAAACAGCAGCGCCGCCGGCAACAAGAGGGACAGAAACTGCGCCTGCGGAGGAGAGCGCCGCCGAGCAGCCGCCGGCGCTGCGCATCTACTTGCTGGGCTTGATGCGCGTGGAAAGAAGCGGCGCGCTGGTGCCCAACTCGAACGATATATGGCGTTCCGCCAAAACGCGCTCGCTGCTGGCCTACTTGGCGCTGCGGAGCCGCACCGGCGCGACCCAGACGGAGATCATCGACGTGCTGTGGCCGGTGCGACCAGAAGGGGACAGCGCAGCCGAGCAGCGCAGCCTGACGGCCTTTCGCAGCTACCTCTCGACGTTGCGCCACGTGCTGGAGCCGGACGGGCCGCGCGGCAGCCAGCGCTTCATCCCACAAGAGGGGTCGCGCTACTTCCTGCGCCGCAGCCCGGAGGTCTGGGTGGACGTGTGGCAGTTCGACGATCTGGCAGCCCAGGCCGAGCGGCACTGGGTCGCCGGCCGGCAAGAGGCAGCCATCGCCTGCTGGGAGGAGGCGCTGGCGCTCTACCCGCCTGAGGGGCTGCTGGTCGACGAGGAGTACATCGACTCGACGATGCTGGAGGCGATGCGGGAGCGGTTACGGCGGACCTGGCTGCAGGGCTTGCGCCGACTGGCAAAGGTCTACGCCGAGCAGGGACAGCGGGAGCGGGCGGCGGAGCTGCTGCGTACGCTCAGGGCTGCGCAACAACTGGAAGAGGAAAGATAAGGTGGCTCACAGACTAAGAAACGCGTGAACATCTGGCTGCTGCCGAGCTGTGCGACCTCCAGGTAACAACCCCGTAACATCGCTGTGCTATTATCAAGACATCAAAGCGTTGCACACACTGCCGTTGACCTCTGGCTCTGCTACGCTGCATCATTGCGATACCCGAGGGGGTCAGGTAGTTCGTTTTGGGGCAGGGGAAATAGCGGTCAGCGCGACAGTGTGTGCAACCACGGAGAGGCTTCTGGCGATGAGGAGTAGCCAGAGGCCTTTTTGTTTTCCCTGCGCCAGGATGCCGCTCCCACGGTTTGGGGTAGCCGCCCGTGCTCGGCCGAATATCGGTGACCGCAACCAGCGGGCCCGTTGGTTGCCCACAGATCGGTCCGATCAACTTGCTTGCAATGCGGAACCGTGCGCTGCGGTAGTTCGTCCAAGGGCTGCCCAAGCGAGTTCGACGCGCCGTGAACTACTCAGATGCTAGGCGCATTGGGCGCCGTAGATACGTCTCGCCATCGTATGAAACAAGTGTACTTGCGCGGCATAGCCCTCTTCCTCTTGCTTGTTGCCGTCGTGCTGGCGCTCGGCGTGGTCACCCTCGCCCAACCGGCCACGATGGAGGCCTCCGCAGTCGCACCTACGCCGGCCGCGCCTGGTTTCTACCTAGTCGGCAGCAAGAACCTCGACCCGGCGCTCTTCTACCAGGCCGGCGACATGCAGTTCTTCGCCTGGTCACAGCTACAGCCAGGGGAGAACGAGTTCAACTGGTCGCTCATCGACAACTTCATCAACAGCCGCAGCAGCGCCGGCAAACAGGCCGCCATCGCCCTCACGACCTACGACGCGCGCGCCGGCCTGGGCGCACGCCAGATGCCCGCCTGGGCACGCAGCTTGCCGAACGCCACGATCCCCGGCGAGCTAACGGAGCAGGTGCGGAACGGCGGCTTCGAAAGCGGGCCGCTGGACTCGTGGTCCAGCGCGGGGCCGGTCAGCGCCGACGGGAATGCCCCCTACGCCGGCGTCTATGCGGCCCAGTTGGGCGGCAGCGTCAGCAGCACAGCCGAATTGAGCCAGGCCAACATTCGCATCCCTTGCGTGCTGGCGCAGGGCCAGCTCAGCTACTGGTGGCGCATGGAGACCAGCGAAAACGGCGGCGCAGCCAAGGATATCCTCACCGTTGACCTGTTGGAGGGTAGCTCCGTCGTTGTCCAAGTGCACAGCGTGTCCAACACGGCCGGCAACACAGGCTGGGCCCAGCGGACCTTCAGCTTGATCCCCTACGACTGCCACACCGCCACGCTGCGCTTTCGCTTGACCAACGACAGCGTGAACCCCACCACCGTCATCATCGATGCCGTGAGCCTGACCGTGCAACCGGTTCTGCCCAAGTTCTGGGACGCTGCCTATCAGCAACCTTATCAGGCGTTTGTGCAGGCCCTGGGCGATCGGTACCGCAATGATCCCCGGCTGGAGTTCGTGGCTTTGGGCACAGGGGTGTACGGCGAAACGCGCGCCAGCGACACGGTGGACAAGCCGGTGACTGCTGCCAACGGGCTGGACAGCACGGTGTGGGTGAACGCCGTGAACGCCATCACCGACATGTACGTGGCCGCGTTCTCGGAAGCAGGGCAACTGCGCAAGCCGCTGCTCTTGCAGATGGCGCCGTTTCAGTTCAACGCCTGGGAGCGCCGTGATTTCTCCGCCTACGCCGCCGGCCAGGGCGTAGGGCTTTCCTTCAACAGCCTGTACTGGGACTGGAACTACGCCGAGACAGGCGACTACGCCAGCAACAGCGTGCGCGGCACGGCTGCTTATGACCCACTGACCGCCCACGGAGCCACCGTCCCCGTGGCGTTCGAGACCTACGGCTACATGCTGGGCAACGACCCGGCAGCCGAGCGCTTTTACTGGGGCATTCTCAACGGGCTGGACAAACATCCTGCTTACATCCGCCTGGCCGACTACAGCGGCTGGTACCTGGGTCCTGGCGATACACCCGTGCCTGCTTACACCTCGATCATGCAATGGGCCGCCCCCTACATCGGCGCCAGTTTGCGTACCACACCGTCGGTGTGGACGGCGTTGCGCGAGCACATCGTCCCCACCTACTACCACTACTCCAACTCTTACGAGAACTCCAGCTATTACCCGCCCTTGGGCAACTTCGAGTTCTGGCTGTATCAGCGCGACAGCGTGCCTGGTGGACGCACCGTCCCTGAGACTTATCTGAGCAGCCTGAACGGCCAGGCGCCGCAGATGGGCCTGTGCCCGCCCACCCCTAACGGCCCGCCGAGCTACCCCTGCCGCAGCAACGCCTATAACCCGACTTTGCCCGCCGTGCGCGAAGCCCTTACCATCCGCCGCACCGATCAAGCCAGCGCCAATCCGTGGATGTTCTTCGATGTTGACGACGGCTACATCGCCGGCCAGACGAACGGCATTGCGCTCACCATCACCTACTGGGACCACGGAGTCGACCGCTTTCGTTTGCTCTACGACGCGGCCAGCGGCCCGCGCTACGCCGCGCCGGAAGGAACCGCCGCGACCTGGGTACAGAAGCAGGGCAGCGACCAGTTCCGCACGGTCACCTTCCAGATCGACGATGCCCGCTTCGCCAATGGGCTGAGCGGTGGCGCTGACTTCGCCATCGACGCACGCGATGAGAACGGCATTGGCGACGGCGACGAGTGGATTCACTTCGTGGATGTCAGGAAGCGCTTCGTGCGGTCGACCCAGGTCGTGCCGGCCGGCGACCCGGTGCCCCTTGCCTTTCCCGGCACCGACGTGATGTTGGATTTCTCTGCCTCACCCGGTGGTCAGGTGACGGTGACCATGCACATGGATGATCACCCGCAGGCGCCTGAGGGTGTCAATGCGCTGAGCCGCTCTTGGCAGATGGAGACCGACATGGCCGGCGGTTTTGTCGTGGACGTGCAGTTCACCTATCGTCAACGGGACCTGCCCGGCGTCGACGAAAGCCAAATCGGTGGCGCGGCGCGCTGGGACGCCGGTCAAGTTCGCTGGCAGTACCTGGGAGGCAGCGTCGACACGGTTGCCGACACGCTAACCGTGCCCGGCGTCAGCCGCTTTTCCGATTGGGTGCTGATCGGCGCCTCGCCGCCCCAGGCGGTGACCGGTCTTGCCATCAGCCGCAGCGGCAACACAGCGCAGCTCACGTGGCAGCCCGTCACCCAGGACATTGCCGGCCGACCGGCGACGATTGTCGCATACCGCATCTACCGGGCAGCGAACAGCCCCTATTTTCAAACGGCAGCCGGCGTTTTGCTGGGCGCAGTCAGCAGCGTCTCTTACGCCGATCCCGACGCTGTGGGCGACGCCGGCGTCAACTACACCTACCTCGTCACCGCAGTGGACAGCAATGGGTGGGAGTCATCCCCATCGCTGCGCAAAGGGGAGTTCGATTTTGCGCTGCAGGGCGGCAGTGCACCGTAGGCACACCGGTGCTGGGCACCAACGACCGCCTTGCGCGGCTCGAGTTGGCCTGCGGCTACCCGGGAAGGCCTTACGTCAAGCGCCGGCGTCGCGGTCTGACCAGCAACTCGAACGCAGGTGGTTTAGACAGGGCGCCGGACTTCGGCTATAATGGACGGCGATTTCTGGCACTCCTGCCCATGAGAGGACTTCTGTGTACCAGGCACCCCGCGGCACCAACGACATCTTGCCGGAGGACTGGCCCTATTGGCGCTATCTGCGCGAGCAGATCGAGCGGTTGGCCAGCCTGTACGGCTTCGAGCGCATCGACACCCCCATCTTCGAGGTGACCGAGCTCTTCGAGCGCGGCGTGGGCGAGGCGGCCGCGGTGATGGTGGACAAGGAGATGTACACCTTCACCGACAAGGGCGGCGTCAGCCTGACCCTGCGCCCGGAGTTCACCGCCGGCATCATGCGCGCCTACCTCGAACACGGCATGCGCGTGCGGCCCTCCCCGGTCAAGCTCTACTCGATCGGGCCGATCTTTCGCCAGGAGCGGCCGCAGGCCGGCCGCTATCGCCAGCACACGCAGTGGAACCTGGAGGTGCTGGGGGAGATCGACCCGGCGGTCGACTTCGAGGTCATGTCGATCGCCTGGCAGCTCTTCGAGGACCTCGGCTTTCGCGGGCTGGCCTTCCAGGTGAACTCGATCGGTTGCCCGCAGTGCCGGCCGGCGCACATCCGCGCTTTGGTCGAACATTTCGACGCGCACAAGGAGCGGCTGAGCGAGGTCGATCGGCGGCGGCTGGAGCTGAACCCTCTGCGGCTCCTGGATTCCAAGGAACCTGGCACGCAAGGACTGCTGGACGCAGCCCCGCGCAGCATCGACTACCTCTGCGCGGAGTGTCGCGACCACTTTGCCACGCTGCTGGGCTACCTAGACGGCGCCGGCCTGCCCTACAGCATCAACACGCGGTTGGTGCGCGGCTTCGACTACTACACCAAGACCGTGTTCGAGGTGTGGGCCGAGGGCATCGGCGCGCAGGCGGCAGTGTGCGGCGGCGGCCGCTACGACGGCTTGATCGAGCAGTTGGGCGGCCCGCCCACGCCCGGCATCGGCTTTGGCAGCGGCATCGAGCGGCTGATCCTGACGCTCAAGGCGCAGGGCGTGACGCCGCCGGCCATCGACCGGCCACAGGTGCAGGTGTCCTACGTCGGCCAAGGCGAGATGGGCCGCTCGGCCAAGCAGGCAGCCGTGCACCTGGCGCGCCAACTGCGCCAGGCCGGCATCGGCGCGCTGGTGCCGTTCGGCGACCGCAGCCTCAAGAGCCAGCTCAAAGCCGCCGACCGCGCGGGCGTGCGCTATGCGGTGATCATCGGCGAAGGTGAGCTGGCCAACGACCAGGCCACCGTGCGCGACCTGAGCGACGGCGCGCAGCAGACCGTGGCGCGCGGGGAGCTCATCCCGTGGCTGCGAGCGCGTGTGACCGGTGGTGATCGGTGAACGGTGATCAGTGATCGGTAGCGAGAATTCAAGCGTGATCCCTTACCAAGCAAACGCTCGGCCGATGCGGTGTGTCGGCATTCTGCATCACCCGCGCAAGCCCGACTCGGTGACGTTGGCCACCGAGATGGCGGACGCTCTCAGCAGCTGGGGCTGTTCCGCCTGGCTGGGCTCGGCCTGGGACGAGCCTGGCGTGGGCGATCGCCTGGGCGCTGCCAACGGCCTGGACATGTTGATCACCCTGGGCGGCGACGGCACGATCTTGCGCGCCGCGCGCATGGCGGCCCAGTTTGCTGTGCCGATTCTCGGCGTGAAGCTGGGCCGGCTCGGCTTTCTTGCCGAACTGCAGCCGGAGGATTGGCGGGTCCCCTTGCAGCGTATCCTGGCCGGCGACTATTGGCTAGAGCGACGCATGATGCTGGACGCGCGCCTCGTGCGCAACGCAAGCGCGCCAGACGCGCAGGGCGAGGAGCTACACTACAAAGCCCTGAACGAAGTGGTGGTCAGCCGCGGCGGGCTGGCGCGCATCATTCGCGTCACCACCTCCATCGACGGCGATTTCTTGACCACCTATGCCGCTGACGGCGTGGTCGTGGCCACCCCCACAGGCTCCACCGGCTATGCCCTAGCGGCCGGCGGCCCAATTCTGCCGCCTGAGCTGCGCAACATCGTCTTGGTGCCCATCGCCCCCCACCTGAGCCTGGATCGCTCCATCGTGCTCTCAGAAGGCGCCGTGGTTCTGCTCAACGTCGCCTCGGACCACCAGGTGATCTTGACGGTGGATGGGCAATTCGAGGTCGAGGTGCGCAACGGCGACGCTGTGGAGGTGACGGCCAGCGCCGACTCGGCCGACTTTGTGCGCCTACGCTCGCCGGCCTACTTCTACAGCACGTTGCTGCAACGCCTCAAGTGGAACATGTAGGTCACGGTCATGACGTGACCTACCCATGGTCCCTCCCAGAGGTCACTCCAACAACATGACCTCACCCCAGCCCACAGGAAGCAACCCTTTGGACGAACCCCTGATCACCTTATCCGAACTGATGGACCAGGCGGCTGCGGCCCTGCGCCTGGGCGACCGGCAGGAGGCCGAGCGGCTCTATCGTCGCGCCACCGAGCGCTCACCCGGCAACACGCAAGCCTGGCTGGGCCTGGCCGGCGCGGTCGAGTCCATCGACGCCAAGCGCGCCTGCTTCGAGCGAGTCCTAGCTATCAACCCGAACAACGGCGAGGCGCGCGCGGCTCTGCAGCGCCTGGCGGCCCTGGGCAACGCCGAGCAAGCCAGCGCGATCCAGGCAACCCTGGCCGAGGCTGCAGCACGCAGCATGGCTTTGCCGCCCGAGCCTGCGCCTCAGGCCGTCGAGGACGACCACGCACACACGCCCGTGGACACCGGCGAGGTGCTCTTCTGTGTCAACCACCCTGACACAGAGACCACCCTGCGCTGCAACCGCTGCGGCCGGCCGGTGTGCGTCAAGTGTGTCGAGCTCACCGAGGTTGGCTATCGCTGCAAGGACTGCATTCGCGAGCAGCAGAGCGTCTTCTTCACGGCCCTGGGTCGCGATTACGTTGTGGTGGCCATTGTCAGCTTTCTGCTGGCCGCCGTAGCCACACCCATCATCGAGGCCCTGCTGGGCATCCTAGGCCTGTTCTTCGGCATCATCTTGGCCGTTTTCCTGGGTCCGGCGGTTGGCGGCGCCGCAGCGACGATCATCCGCCGTTCGGTGGGCCGGCGTCGTGGCCGCTACCTGGGCGTGGTCGCCGTTGTGGCCATCCTCCTGGGCGTTGGCTTCGGCCTGCTGGCGGCTGTCATGTTCGGCGTGGGCATCAACCTGATTCCCATGGCGGTGTTTATCTTCCTGGCCCTCAGCACCATCTACGCGACGCTACGCTGACCCGTGACGCAACCATTGAGCCATGGGTGCCGGGCATTTGGACTCTGGTTTGCAAACGTGTCTGCGAAGCCAACCTAGGTCGCAAATCGCCTACAAATGCCCGGCACCTGAGCAGTTAC
>DAOUBX010000122.1:0-10120 GCA_034432445.1 Anaerolineales bacterium | reverse complement strand
ATTTGTAGGCGATTTGCGACCTAGGTTGGCTTCGCAGACACGTTTGCAAACCAGAATCCAAATGCCCGGCACCTATGGCTGAGTAGTTACTAGCCACCTATGAAACACCGCGAGCGCGTGCAAACCGCTTTGAGCCACGAAAGGCCCGACCGCTGTCCGATGCAAATCAGCTTTACACCGGAGTTTGCGGCGCGGCTGCGGCGGGAGCTGGGCATCGCGGATGCCGCCATGCACAACCCGCACGGCGGCGGCAACACCTATGTGCTGGAGCGGGCGCTGGACGAGGACTTGCTGCTGACCTCGGTCGGCTGGGCCAACTCCTACTACGCCACGGCTGCGCTCAGCCAGGACGGCGTGACCTACACCGACGAGTGGGGCGTGACCTGGCGCAACGTGCCCTACGAGACCCCTTTCGGCGTTGGCCACTACACCGAGATGGTGGGCCATCCCCTGGCAGACGAAGCCGCGATCGACCGCTACCAACCACCTGACCCGCACCGCCCCGAGTTGTACACCGAGGCTGAGCGAGTGGTTCGCGAGTTCGGCGACGAATACTGGATCGTCGGCGTGACCGTCACCACCATCTGGGAAACAGCCTGGGCGCTGCGCGGCTATCAGCAGGCGCTCGAGGACCTGGCGCTCAACCCAGAGCTGATCGATCGCATCCTGGAGATCCCGTACCGGTATCACCTGACCGCGGCCGTGAAGCTGGTCGAGCTCGGCGTAGACATGATCTGGCTGGGCGACGACGTGGGCGCCCAGGATCGCATGCTCATCTCCCCGGCCACGTGGCGGCGCATGCTCAAGCCGCGCCTGGCCACGTTCATCGCAACGCTGAAGCGGATCAACCCGGCGCTCAAGGTAGCCTACCACTCCGACGGCAACATCTGGCCCATCATCCCCGACCTGATCGAGATCGGCCTCGACGTGCTCAACCCTATTCAGCCGCGCTCGATGGACCCGGCCGAGGTGGGTCGGGCTTTCGGCGACCGGCTCTGCTTCTGGGGCTCCATCGACGAGCAGCACACGCTGCCTTACGGTACGCCGGCTGATGTGGCCGCCGAGGTGCGGCTGCGCCAGGAGACCCTGGGCCGGCGCAGTGGCCTGATCCTCGGCCCGACGCACCATGTGCAGCTCGACACGCCACTGGAGAACTTCTGGGCGATGGTGCGTGCGATTCGCGAAGGGTGACAAGGCGACGAGGTGATGAGGTAAAGAGCATGAGGACGGCGGATGGGCCACAGAAGACAATTGGGCTAGAGTGCAAGCCAGACTGCGAGCAAGCGATGCAGCGCATCGAGGCGTGGTTTGCCGGCGAGATGCTCGATCGGCCGCCGGTGCGCTTTATCGCCCACAACGCTTTCCTGGACAGCGGCGCCGACCTGGCCGGCCTGACCGAGGACGAGCGCCGAGCGCGCTGGCTGGATCCCGAGTACCAGCTCGACCGCTTCGAGTCGTCGCTTGCCGGCGTCGCCTTTCACGGCGAAACCTTCCCGGTCTACTGGCCTAACCTTGGGCCAGACGTCTACGCTGCCTTCTACGGCGCGCCGCTGCACTTCGGCGAGGTGACTTCCTGGTCTACGCCCATCGTCCACGATTGGGCCGACGTGGAGCGGCTGCGTTTCAGCCCCGCTAATTTCTACTTCCAGAAGATCAACGAGCTGACCCGCTGCGCCCTGGAACGCTGCCAGAGCCGCTATCTGGTCGGCTACACCGACCTGCACCCAGGGCTGGACTGCGCAGCGGCCTGGCGAGACCCGCAGCAGCTCTGCATCGACATGATCGACAGCCCAGAGCAAGTGATGCGCCTGGCCGAGCTCGCCATCGCCGACTTCGAGACGATCTACGATCACTTCGATGCCCAGCTCAAGGCGGCCGGCCAGCTCTCGGTGAGCTGGATGGGCATCCCCTCCTACGGCCGGATGCACATCCCCAGCTGTGACTTTGCCAATCTGATCTCACCCGCCATGTTCCGCCGGTTTGGCCTGCCGATCTTGCAGCGTGAGGTCAAGACCATGACCCACAACATCTTCCACGTGGACGGCAAGCGCATCGCCCGCCACCTGGACGCCATCCTCAGCGTGCCAGAGGTGCATGCCATCCAGTGGGTGCAGGGCGTGGGCGATGACCAGCCAATCATGCAGTGGGTGTCGCTGATCCGCAGTCTACAAGCCCGTCGCGTGCCGGTGATCGTCGACCTGAGGCAGGCGGAACTAGAGGACTTTATGGCGGCGATGCGGCCGGAAGGGCTGTTCCTCTGGATCGCCGCCAACGACGCAGAAGAGCAGCTTGCCATTATCCGCCGCTTGGAGCAGTGGCGTAAAGCCTAGTGAACAGATTTCACCGTCTAACGCCACGAAGCGGACACAGCCGCTGAGGTTCGTACACCCTGACCCCGTGACCAGTTGACCGAGCCATAACGGAAATCCATGGTAATCAGATGAACAACGGAGCTGACACAACCCAACCACCCCTCCTTGAGATGCGCGGCATCACCAAGCGCTTTCCCGGTGTGCTGGCCCTGAGCAAGGTCGATTTCGATGTGCGCAAGGGCGAGGTCCACGCCCTGGTGGGCGAAAACGGCGCCGGCAAGTCGACCCTGATGAAGATCCTCTCCGGCGTTTACGAGCCAGACGCAGGTGAGATCACCTTCAAAGGCCAGCCGGTGGCCTTTCGCAACCCGCGCCAAGCGCAGCTGGCCGGCATCACGACGATCTACCAGGAGCTGAACCAGGTCCCCTACCTGTCGGTCACCGAGAACATCTTCCTGGGCAGCGAGCTGACGCGCGGGGTGGCGTTGAAGTGGTCCGACATGCACCGCGAGGCGCGCGCGTTGCTGGCCCGCTTGCACCTGGACATCGACCCGCGCACGCCGGTGGGCGAGCTGGGCGTGGGCATGCAGCAGATGGTCGAGGTGGCCAAGGCGCTCTATCACAAGGCCGACCTGATCATCATGGACGAGCCGACCTCCTCGCTGAGCATCCGCGAGATCAGCGAGCTGTTCAACATCGTGCGCGAGCTGAAGGCCGAGGGGGTGGCGGTGATCTACATCAGCCACCACCTGGAGGAGGTGTTCCAGATCAGCGACCGTACCACCGTGCTGCGCGATGGCCGCCGCATCGCCACTCAGCCCACCAACACCCTGGACGTGGACAAGCTGATCCGGCTGATGGTCGGCCGCGATCTGTCGGAGCAGTTCCCCAAGCAGCCGGCCGAGCGCGGCCACGAGGTGTTGCGCGTCGAGGGGCTGAACCAGGGCAACCGGCTGCGCGACATCAGCTTCTCGGTCTATGCCGGCGAGGTGCTGGGGCTGGCCGGGCTGGTAGGCGCCGGACGGACGGAGCTGGTGCGGGCCATCTTCGGCGCCGACCCCATCGACAGCGGCCGCTTCTACATCGACGGCCAGCCGGTCACAATCAAGTCCTCGCGCGATGCGGTGCAGCACGGCATCGGCCTGTTGACCGAGGACCGCAAGCGCCAGGGCCTGTTCCTGCAGATGAACGTACGCGAGAACATCACCATCTCCGTCCTAGAGCGACTGACGCGCGGGTTGCGCACCAACCAGAAGAAGGAGGCGACACTGGCCGGCGAGTTCATCGACACCCTGGCCATCAAAGCCTTTAGCCAGGATCAATTGGCGATCAACCTATCAGGCGGCACGCAGCAGAAGGTGGTGCTGAGCAAGTGGCTGGCCACCAAGCCGCGGCTGCTGATCTTCGATGAGCCGACGCGCGGCATCGACGTGGGCGCCAAGGTCGAGATCTACCGCATGATCAACGACCTGGCCAGGCAAGGCGTGGCGATCCTGATGGTCAGCTCCGAGTTGCCGGAGATCCTGGGCATGAGCGATCGCATCATGGTCATGGCCGGCGGCCGTATTCGCGGTTTTCTGAGCCGCGAGGAAGCCACCGAGGAGAAGGTCATGGAGCTGGCCACGGCCACCGATCGCGAGCTCATCGCCGAGGTGCTGCCGGAGCTGGCCACGGCAAGTTGAGTACCGAACCGATCCTATCGAGGTTGACGAACGATGGCGAACACAACTGTTGAAAAACAACGACAAAACGGCGCAATCGGCGGCTTGGTGCGCAAAGGCCTGGCCAACACCGGCCCCCTGCTGATCCTGGTTGTCCTGTGGGTGCTGCTGATGATCCTGTCCGAGCCCTTCCGCAACCCCGCCACGTGGGGCTTGTTGGCGCTGGAGGTGGCCGCCATCGGCATCGTCGCGGCCGGGCAGACCTTCGTCATCCTCACCGGCGGCATCGACCTCTCGGTGGAAGCCATGGTCTCCTTTGCCGGCGTCCTGGCGGCGATTCTGATCGCCGGTACCAGCGTGGCCGGCGGCCAGATCGCAGAAGGGGTACCATCCCTGGTGGCCATTGCGGTGGCGTTGATCGCGGGCGCAGGCATTGGCCTCTTCCAAGGGTTGCTGATCACCCTCTTCCGCATGAACCCGCTGATCGTGACGCTGGGCTTCCGCAGCATGTTGCTGGGCGTGGCGCTGGTGTGGACGCGCGGGGCGGGCATCAACATCCTCAAAGACGGCCCGTTGACCGCCATCACCAGCGTGATCCGCATCGGCAAGTTTCCGCTGCCGGTGCCGTTCCTGATTGCCCTGGCCGTGTATTTTGTCAGTTGGTTCGTGCTCAGGCACACCAAATTCGGTCGCTACACCTACGCCATCGGCGGCAACGAGACCGCAGCCCGTCTGTCGGGTATTCGCGTCGACCTGGTCAAGGCCACAATCTACGGCATCAGCGGTTTTTTGGCGGCCATCGGCGGCATCCTGGTGATGGGTCGCTTGCAGTCCGGCGCCTATCAGAACGGTACCAACATGACCCTGGCCTCCGTGGCGGCGGTCGTTATCGGCGGCACCTCGCTGTCCGGTGGCATCGGCGGCATTTGGGGCACGTTGATCGGCGTCGCCATCATTCGCATCGTCGAGGCCGGTCTGGTCTACCTGGACGTGCCCTCCACGGCCAAGGAGATCGTCATCGGCGCCATCATCGTGTTGGCCGTGCTGCTGGACGTCGTGCGCCGCGGCGAGATCCCCTGGCTGCGGCTGCGGCGGAGAGCGACGACGGCGTGAAAGGAGGCCGAGGGTCGCAGGTTTGATCTGTTGATGTTCAACAGCGTGCTAGAGTGCACACCACGAGCCAAATCGCGAACTACTGAACCCACCAATCCACCAATCCACCAATCTACTCCACCTTCGGCAGATTGGCCAACGACTGCTTGACCAGCTCCTCCGGATACTCGTAGTCCTCCAGCTTGCCGCTGAAATAGGCATCGTAGGCGCCCAAATCGAAGTGGCCGTGGCCGCAGAGGTTGAAGACGATGGTCTTGCTCTCGCCGCTTTCCTTGCAGGCCAGCGCCTCGCGCATGGCCACCAGGATGGCATGCGACGGCTCAGGCGCCGGTAGGATGCCCTCAGCGCGCGTGAAGCTGACTGCCGCGTCGAAGATCGCTCGCTGCGGCACGGCGACGGCTTCGATCAAGCCCGCCTTGGCGACGGCGCTCACCTGCGGCGCCATGCCGTGATAGCGCAGGCCGCCGGCGTGGATCGGCGCCGGCACGAAGTCGTGGCCCAGCGTGTGCATCTTGACGATCGGCGCCATCTTGGCCGTGTCGCCGTAGTCATAGGCGTAGACGCCGCGCGTGATGCTGGGCGCAGCCAAGGGTTCCACGGCGATCAGCCGCGTCTTCTTGCCGTTGACGATGTTCTCCCGCAGGAAGGGGAAGGCAAAGCCGGCAAAGTTGCTGCCGCCGCCGATACAGCCGACCATGATGTCAGGCCAATCGGCGTCCATCAGCTCCAGCTGCTTCATCACCTCCTGCCCCACCACCGTCTGGTGCATGAGGACGTGGTTGAGCACGCTGCCCAGGCTATACTTCGTGTCCTCCCGCATGACCGCCTCTTCCACCGCTTCGCTGATGGCAATGCCCAGGCTGCCGGTGCTGTCCGGGTCCTTGGCCAGGATCGCGCGGCCGGCGTTCGTCTCGGTGCTGGGGCTGGCAACAACGGTCGCGCCCCAGCTTTGCATCAGGCTGCGGCGATAGGGCTTCTGCTGGTAACTAATCTTCACCATGTAGACCTTGCACTCGATGCCAAAGCTCTGGCAAGCGAAGGATAGCGCACTGCCCCATTGGCCGGCGCCCGTCTCCGTCGTGATGCGCTTGACCCCTTCCTGCTTGTTGTAGTAGGCCTGGGCCACGGCCGTGTTCGGCTTGTGGCTACCTGCCGGACTGACGCCTTCGTACTTGTAGTAGATCTTGGCGGGCGTGTCGAGGGCTTTTTCCCAGCGGTGAGCGCGGTACAACGGCGTTGGCCGCCAAAGCTTGTAGATGTCGCGCACCTCGTCGGGAATCTCGATGTAGCGCTCGGTGCTCACCTCTTGCAGGATCAGCCCCATGGGGAAGAGTGGCGCCAGGTCGGCCGGCCCCACAGGCTGGAAGGTGATGGGATGCAAGACGGGAGGCAAGGCAACGCCGGCCGCCGGTAGGTCGGCGTTGATGTTGTACCAATGGGTAGGCATGTCCTTTTCGGACAGAACGATCTTGGTGAGGGTCATGGGGTGTGTCTCCTTGTGTGATAGGTGCAGGATGTGCGTTAGTGAACCGAGAGATGAGGTAGAAGGGCCTTCAACAAGCGATCCTTGGGCTGGTAACCCACGATGCGCTCTACCGGCTGGCCATTCTTGAACAGGATCAACGTGGGAATACTCATCACGCCAAACGCCAGTGCGGTAGCAGGATTGTGATCCACATCGAGCTTCGCAATCTTCAACTTGCCGTCGTACTCGGCGGCCAGCTCCAGCAAAATCGGCGCAATTAAGCGGCAGGGCCCGCACCATTCAGCCCAGAAATCGGTCAGCGTCGGCAGCGTCGACTCGATGACTTCATGCTCGAACGAGGCGTCGGTAACTTCCAGCGGCTTTGTCATGCCAATTCCTCCAGCGTTTCTTACATAAACAGACAGCTGTCTATGGCGACAAGGCGCACCTAGCAGCCGTCGTATCATAGTCAAGCTGTCTTGGTTTGTCAAACAAGGTTCGCCGAAACTATTCAGCCATAGGTGCCGAGCCCTTGCGCCCGCGTTGGCAAGCGTGTCGACAGAACCGACTCCAGACTGTAGATCGGGCGCCAATGCGCGATACCTGAATAGCAAACGCTGATCATCGCTGCGTTGTTGCGATGCGTTGTCAGGATTGTCCGCTTGTGGTAGAATGTTGCCCCAGTGATCAGGAGCACACAGATAGTGAACGAACACCAACCACAGATGGCACCGTGGCCCGTAGTGGGCCACGAGTGGGCAGTGCAACTGTTGCAGAACAGCTTGGCTGCTAACCGTCTGACCCATGCGTTGCTGATCAGCGGCCCTCCCCAGATCGGTAAGACGACGCTTGCGCGCGCCGTTGCTGCCGCCCTGCTCTGCCGAAGCGCAACCAGGCCATGCGGCCAGTGTCGCACTTGCCGTCTCGTCGCCCATGACACACACCCCGATGTGCGCCTTGTGCAGGCCGAAGCTGGCAAGAGCGGTCGGGAGGGCGTGCTCAAGATCGATCAAATCCGTGAGTTACAGCGCGAGGCAGCCCTGGCGCCCATGGAGGGCCAACACAAGGTCTTCATTCTGCGCGAGCTGGAACGGGCTAACCTGCCGGCTGCCAATGCCTTGCTCAAGACCTTGGAGGAGCCGCCTGCTCAGGTTGTTCTTCTGCTGACCAGCGCTCGACCGCATGCCTTGCTTCCCACGATCGTCTCGCGATGCCAAGCGCTGCCGTTGCGCCCGTTGCCGCTCCGGCAAGTCGAGGCGGCGTTGGTGGAACGATGGCACGCTGATCCCCAACAAGCTGCGCTGTTGGCCCGTCTTTCTGGCGGCCGGCTGGGCTGGGCAGTGCAACGGTTAACCGACGGCAAGTCGTGGCTAGAACGGACGCGGCGGCTGGCAGATTTGCAAGCGTTGACCGGGCAGGGTCGCCTCGAACGATTGGCCTACGCCGAGGCGCTGAGCCGTTCCCCCGAGGCTGTGTTGTCAACGTTGACGCTGTGGAGCGACTGGTGGCGTGACCTGCTGCTGGTGCAAACCGGTTGTCAGGCGTATGTGTACAACATCGACCTGACCACTGAGCTCACTGTTCAAGCAGCACGCTTCTCGCCCCAACAGGTCCAGCACTTTCTGGCTCGGCTGCAGGCGGCAGCCATGCGGATGAGCCAAAACGTCAACACGCGGTTGCTGTTAGAGACCGTGCTGCTGCATTTGCCTGCGCCGGTCAACTGATCGACAGCCGGTTTCCACAGGAGGATCTATGCCCACCGTTGTAGGTGTGAGCTTTAAGCCAGTAACCAAAATCTATTACTTCGATCCAGGCGCCCTTCTCGATCTACAAGCAGGCGATTATGTGGTGGTTGAGACCTCCCAAGGACGCGAGGTAGGGCAAGTGGTGTGGCAACCGCGGAAGCTGGCAGACAGCGAGGTCGGTGCCGGGCTGAAGCCGGTCGTGCGCCGCGCCACACCTTTGGACTTGGTCGAGCGCGACCGCTGGCGCCACAGCGAGGCGGAAGCAGCTGAAATCTGCCGCGCCAAAGCGGCCGAACACGGCCTGACAATGAAGATCATCAGCGCCGAATACAACTACGATGGCAGCCGGTTAGTAGTCAACTTCTCGGCTGAAGGGCGCATCGATTTTCGCGACCTTGTGCGCGATCTATCCAAAACCTTGGGCACGCGCATCGAGATGAAGCAAATTGGGGTGCGCGATGAGGCCAAGGAACTCAACGGCATCGGCAAGTGCGGCCGTCAGCTGTGTTGTGCTGCGTGGTTGCGCGAGTTCAATCCCGTGACCATCAAGATGGCCAAGCAACAGAACCTTCCGCTTAATCCCCCGGAGATCTCCGGTGTTTGCGGACGGTTGTTGTGCTGCCTTTCCTACGAAATGGAAGTGTAT
This sequence comes from Anaerolineales bacterium, assembly GCA_034432445.1. Taxonomy (GTDB): domain Bacteria; phylum Chloroflexota; class Anaerolineae; order JAAEKA01; family JAAEKA01; genus JANWYQ01. The sequence goes on along the minus strand of DAOUBX010000122.1, from coordinate 1,178 downwards.
GAGGAAGCGCGCGCGCGTTTGCCGAAAGTAGGTTCTGTTGTGGACACTCCCCACGGCAAAGGGCGCGTGCGTAAAGTCCATCCCCTGGGCGAAATTGTGACTGTGCGCCTGGATGAAGACGAGTCGTTACGGGACTATCCGGTGGAACAGCTCAGTGGGTTCACTGCTGCGGGGCCAGGGCGCAGCTGTGGCTGTTCGGGTTGCGCTCTGCGTGCGCAGCCGGCGTCTCCATCCCTTGATGAAGAACTGTCCACGTTGGACGATCGCGGGGATGACGATTACGGGTTCGACGATCTGCCCGCCAAGCAGACCAAACCACAGCCAAGCGCCAAGGCTGGTCGCAAGCGACGCAAGCGCAGCGGTTGAGCAGCGGCTAGGCTAACCAAAAGGGCAGGCCATTTTGCGGCCTGCCCTTTTGGTTCTGAGCCACCGTACCAACTTGACGAACACCGTTGTCTCGTGCAGCAACGTTAGCGTCACGATCGCAGGTGCAAGCCTCTGATCACTTGTTACCGCCCTCAAGGGAGATCGAGCCGAGGTCAAACTACCGCGTAGGATCAGCGTGCCTCGACCGACAGGCGCACCGCAGTCCGTTCGTTACCGTCGATGTCGACTTCGGTGAACGACGGCACACAGACGATGCTGATGCCGTCCAACTCCAGATAGCCACGAGCGATGGCGATCGCTTTGATGGCTTGATTGACTGCGCTAGCGCCGATGGCTTGCACTTCAGCGCTGCGGTTGTCGCGGATTACACCAGCGATCGCACCGGCAACTGCTGTGGACCGTGAATTGGCTGAGACTTTGATGACTTCCATAGGCTGCCGATCTCCCGCAGAGGGCAATGGAGACTCCGCAACTGACGCGCCGTTGGTTTTTGCAGGATTTTGGACGGTAATTGGTGAGTTCATTGGGTAGGATTTACCTCCAATCGATGGAGTTCTTTCTACCATGACGCAAAATGCTGCCGCGGGATACGCGGAAATCGAGCAAAAACGCAGCAACTGTTCTGGTTTCAAGCGCTATCGTAACTACTCAGCCCGGTGAATGGAACGCCTGCACTTGCATCGCAGGTGCAAGTGTTCACCGTCTGACAGCACGACACCTGCGCCTGCGCCGACGAAGCCTTAAGGAGCGAAGCGACTGGTGGGCCGCAGGCGAGGTGCAGGTGAGCGGCC
>DAOUBX010000121.1:0-2984 GCA_034432445.1 Anaerolineales bacterium | reverse complement strand
GGCCCAGCTGGTGCGCTTTCGGCCGCGGGTTGATCATGTGGTTCTTCACCGACGTTTTTCGCCAGTTGCCGGGCGTGGAGTCTTTCCAAATGCGCCAGACTGCGCCGGATCACATCGTCGTGTCTGTGACGCCAGGACGGGATTTTGGCCACCTGTCGGCCGGCGAGGGACACCGCGCCGGCGGCGGTCCGCACAGCTTGGGGCCCTACGTAGGACGGGAAGCGGCGCTGGCCTTTCTGCGCGAGCGGCTGGAGGAGCAGGTGCGCGGCGAGGCTGTGCTGGAGATTCGCCTGGTCGACGATATCCCGCTGGGGCCAGGCGGCAAACATCGGTTTTTCATTGCGGATGGTGCGGTATGAGCGAGCGACCCATCAAGTTCGACAGCCTGCGCGTGTGTGTGGTCGGCCCGTTTCTGCCCCGTCCCGGCGGCGTCAGCGTGCAAACCGAGCTGCTGTGCCGCTTCCTGGCGAAAGAACGCGTGGTCGTGCGCCGCGTGGACACCAACGTCGAGAACATCCGACAACTGCCGTTGGTCGGCCACTGGCTGCTGCCCTTCGCCCAAGTGGTGGCCGTCCTGTGGCGGCTGGCACGCGCTGTCCCGCGCAGCGACGTCATCCACGTCCAAGCTGCCAGCTATTGGGCCTTTTACCTGCCGGTTACCCTCTCGCTGTTGATGGGCCGGCTCTTTCGCCGGCGGGTCGTGGTGTCGTTCTTCGGCGGCATGGCGGCCCAGTTCATGGAGCGCCATCAGCGCTGGGCCTGGCCAATGCTCCGCCGGCTCGATGGCTTCGCCGTGTCTTCGCATTTCTTGCAAGAGGTGTTTCAGCGCTACGGCATCGAAGCCCTGATCATCCCCAGCGTCATCGAGATCGAGCGCTTCCCCTTCCGCCCACGCGACGAATGGCCGCCCCTGGTGCTTTGGATGCGCAGCTTGCAACCCCATGCCAACCCGGCCATGGCCCTGCGCGCCCTGGCCGTGCTGCGCAAGACGGTGCCGGAGGCGCGGCTGATGATGATCGGTCGTGGCCCCTTGGCGAAAGAGGTGGCCGCGCTGGCGCGCGAGTTGGGCGTGGCCGACGCCATCGCCTATCGGCCCTGGCTGCCGTTTGCCCAGCTGCGCCAGGCCATGCAAACGGCCAGCGTGCTTTGGAACACCAACTCTTACGACAACTTCCCCCTCAGCCTGTTGGAGGCAGCCGCCTCAGGCGCTGTGATCATCAGTACCGCGATCGGCGGCGTGCCAGAGCTGCTCACCGACGGCGTCGACGGGCTGCTGGTGGAGCCGGATGACCACGCTGCGCTGGCCGCGGCCACGGCACAGGTGCTGCGCCGTCCCCTGTTGGCTGAGGGGCTGGCGCGCAACGCACGCCTGGCCGTGGAGCGCTACAGTTGGGCCGGCATCCGCGAGGATGTGGCTGCGCTTTACGGGCTGGCGCCTATAGATCCGCTGGCGCGGCGGCGCTGGCGTGAATACGACGACGCCGGCGACTGGGAACCGCCGCCGCCCGGCGCCGGCCGCGTAGAATGGGAGCTCATGGGCCTGCGCGGGCGGTCAGAGTTCCTGCAAGGCCAACCTGAGCCGCCACAGTCCGAAGGAACCGCTGCGCCGCAGCCTGCGCCCATCGGACGCCGCGCGCGACGGCGCTAGGAACCGGCAGTCAGATCGACCATGCGCATTCTCGTTGTGCTGGGCGAAGGCGGCCACACCCGTCAAATGCTGCAACTGCTGGACCAACTCGGCGCGGACTACGAGTATCACTATCTCCTGGCTGCCGGGGATACCCTGTCGGAGAAGCAAATCCGCCTGCCCGGCCCCGTACACCGCATCGAACGCCCGCGCAGCAAGGTCGAAGGCCGCACCGACTCGTGGCCGCGCTCGGCTTGGCAGACCCTGCGCAGCCTGACGCAGCTCTGGCCGTTGTTGCGCCGCATCCGTCCCCAGGCCATTCTGGCCAACGGTCCTTCGGTGGCCGTGCCGGCGGCCTTTCTCGGCAAGCTGATCGGCGCGCGCGTCATCTGGCTGGAAACAGCGTCAAGAGTCTATAGCCTCAGCGCCAGCGCGCGTCTGGTCTATCCCATCGCCGATCTGTTCATCGTGCAGTGGCCCCAGCTCCGCCAGCGCTATCCCAAGGCTGTGTATGCGGGACGGCTGCTGTGATCCTCGTGAACAGGGTACGGTGAACGGTGTACGGTGAGCGGAAAATGGTGGTTGAGGAAAGGGGGACTAGAGCATGATCAATTGGCAATCGCCAATGGCAAGTTGACACCGAACGGCACCCGTCATCCGTCATCCTTCAGCCGTCATCCGTCATCCGTCATCCGTTCACCGATAACCGATAACCGTTTACCGATCACCGTTCACCACCGCCCATGATCTTCGTCACCGTCGGCACCACCGAATTCGACCAGCTCGTCGAGGCTGCTGACCGGCTGGCAGCCACTATCGCCGAAGAGATGGTGATCCAGATCGGCCGCGGACATTACGAGCCGCGCCATGCAGCCTGGCTGCGCTTTGCCGAGTCACTGGCGCCGTATTACGACCGGGCCAGCTTGGTAATCGGCCACGGCGGCTTTGGCACCGTGACCGAGGTGCTGCGCCGTGGGCTGCGCTTCGTGGGCGTGTCCAACCCTGATCGCTACGACAAGCACCAGGATCAGATCTTACAGGCCTTCGCCGAGGCGGGGCACCTGGTGTGGTGTCGCAACCTGGCCGAGCTACCGGCCGCGGTCGAACAAGCCCGTCATGCAACCCTGGTACCCTACCAACCGCCGGAGTCCCGCATCCACGAAGTCGTCCGGGCCTTTCTTGAGCAGATCTAACCAGCGCAAGTTGTCAGGCACTTTGTAGTGACGACTTTAGTCGTTTCTGATGACGTCCAGCGACTGATGAACCTTAAGATAATACTCCGGTAACAGAGCGAAGCGCGTCCAGGTGCGAGCTCGCCGGGGAATGAAGTTCCCCGGCTACATAACAGCGCCCGTTG
>DAOUBX010000120.1:0-12890 GCA_034432445.1 Anaerolineales bacterium | reverse complement strand
CTTGCGACCGGTTTCCAGCTTGAGCCGGCTCTGCAGACGCCCTGGCCAGCGCAGCCTTAAGTGCCCGGCACCTAGGGCTGAATAGTTACGTTTGTTGAGGCCCGTTGCCTCCTTGCAGGCAACGGGCCTTTTTGCTCGATGCAGTTTGCCGTAGATCGGTTTTCGTGGCATCATGCACAGCGACTAATCGATGTGAGAGGCAACGCTATGTCAGCAGTGCAACGCGTCGTGCGCCGTCCCGATACCACCTTGGTGACGTTCGGTGGCGCCCCTGAACGCACCTTCAAGCTTAGCCAACGCCAGGTGATGCAGGTGGAACAGCAGGCGGGGCGCGCTCTAGAGTTTCTGTCCGAGCGTGAGCTTGCCGCCACGATGCAGTTCCTGGGTCTGCGCGCGCTGCCGCTGGACGCAGCCGATCAGGCCATCCTGGCCAACATTCGCCAACAGGCTGCCGCCGCGGCAGCAGCCCCGGCCAGGACGGCCGAACGTCCCCCCGTTCTAACGCCGCCGACCTCTCCTCCTGCGCCGGCAGTAGAAGACACCCCCTCCTTTCCATCCGCCGAGGAGTCGGTCATGGCGCGCTGGCGGATGGTCGCCGGTCTCCTGGTGCTGGGGATCGTGATCATCGCCATTGCCCTCGCACTGATCTTCTTGCTGCGCACCGGCGGTGGGGGTGGAGAGACAGCGACGCCGACCGGCACCGTCTCTGCACCCATGGCGATGGCTATCAACAACACCCTGGTTTTCGCCGGGCCGGGCAATCAATACCCCGTCGTAGGCACGCTGCTTGCCAACCAGTCGGCGCCTGTGCGCGGGGTGACGGCCGATCGGCAATGGTGGTTGATCGAGTTCTCTGCTGCGCCGGGCGGGGAAGGCTGGGTGGCGGCGGCCATGGTGCGCACGCGCAACAGCGAAAGCGTGCCTGTGGTGACTCCGCCGGTGCCCACTCCTACGGCGACGCCAACAGCTACGTCAACACCGACACCGCCGGCGCCCACGCCCACGCTGCTGCCGCCCATGGCGCTGATCGACGGCCCAACTCAGGCCCAGGTCGGGCAACAGATTGTCTTTAGCAGCCGACGGTCGACCGCCGCGCCTGGCGGCGCGATCACGCGCTATGACTGGGATTTCGGCGATGGCAGCACGGCCAGCGGCCCCGAGGTCAGCAAAATCTACGGGCAAGCAGGGGTGTACAACGTCCGGCTGACCGTGAGCGACGACAAAGGCGGGCAGGGACAGGCCGTGCAACAAATCGTTGTGGCCGATGCGCCGACGCCCACACCCACGCCTGCGCCGCCCACGGCTGTCATCACCGGCCCCTCACAAGCCCTGGCCGGCCAGCCCGTGGTTTTCGATGCCGGCAACTCCACGGGCGCCAGCCCGCTGGTCGGCTATTTCTGGGACTTTGGCGACGGCGCCGTAGGCAGCGGCCAACGGGTTGAGCACGTGTTTGTCCAACCGGGCGTCTATGTGGTCATCTTGACCGTGCAGAACGCGCAAGGGCTGGTCAGCAGCGCCAATTGGCCGGTGCAAGTGAGTGCAGCGCCCACACCGACGCCTACGCCGTTGCCATCGATCGGCCTAGAGGGCGTTGTCTGGTTGCTAGAAGACGCGTTGCCGGGCACGAACATCACGGCGCTGTTCAGCAACGGCTTGGTGACCGGCTTTAGCGGCTGCAACAACTACACCGGCAGCTACGTGATCGACGGCCAGTCGTTGAGCATTGCGGGCTTGGTAGCGACGCAGCAGCTCTGCGCCCCAGAAATCATGGAGCAAGAGCAGCGCTACCTGGCGAGCCTCGGCGCTGCCCAGAGCTATCAGATCGTCAACGGCCGGCTGACCATTGACACCAGCCGGGAAAACCAGCCGGCTGTCCTGCGTTTTGTCCTGGCGCCGCGCTAGCGTCCGTCCTGCCCATGGAGCAAGGGTGATTGCCATGAAACGAATGATCTGGGTCCTTGGCATCATTGCCGTGATCCTGGCCGGGCGGCCGGGCGCCGTCGTCGCACAGGGAACGGCGCCTCTGGTTTCCTATCGCGTGCAGCCTGACGACACGTTGTCCGGCATTGCGCGGCGCTACTGCACCACCTGGCAGGAGGTCTACCAGATCAACCGCGCCGTGATCGGCCCGAGTCCCAACTACCTGCGCTGGGGCATTGTGATCTTGGTGCCCAATCGCTGTGGTGGAACTGTGCCGACGCCGCCGTCGGGCGGCGTGTACGACCGCGGCCCCATGCCGCATGCCCAAGGGACGGTTGCCGGTAACATCTACACTGTTGCACCCGGCGACACGCTCTTTTCTATCGGCCAGCGCTTTGGCTTGACGACGCAACAACTGGCCGCGGCCAACGGCATCCCCTACCCGTGGCGCATCTACGCCGGCCAGCGGCTGGTCATTCCCGGTCTCGTCCCACCCCCCAAGCCAACGCCGCAGCCTACTGGGCAACCAACGCCCAAACCCACCCCCAGTGTGTCGCCAACGCCGGCGCCGTTCATTCGTATCGACAGCCCCGCGCCGGGGGCCGTTCTGCCGCCCACCTTTGTGGTTAGCGGCGCCGGCGCAGGGCTGTTCGAGGGTAGCGTCCTGGTGCAAGCGTTCAACAGCGCCGGCGTGCTCTTGGCCCAGCAACCCACCACCTTGCAGGGCAGCAACGTGGGCGCCGGCGGCCAGGGCACTTGGATCGTGCAGCTCACCGTCAATCAGCCGGCCGGCACGCCGGGCGTGATCACGGCCTCCTCGCCACAATCACCGGTTGCGCCCGTGAGCATTCGAGTGACCTTCGGCGGATCCGCGCCCGGCCCCATCACCAAGACCTTTGCGCCCGGCGAGTGTGTCGTGCAGAGTCGTCCCGGGTCACCCTTCTATCAGTTCCCCAACGGCCCACTCAGCGGCACATTTGGCGCGAGCGTCAGTTACAACGCCATTCAAGGCTTCCAACAAGCCGGCCAATACTGGTACCTGATCAACCTGGAGCCGGGGACGGGGAATCCGCCCGTCTGGGCCCCGCTGAGCAGCCTGTCGACCTTTAGCCCGATGTGCATTTGGTGAGTGCATGATGCCGACAACGTTCTGCAACCCTGCTCCTCTGGCTGTAACCGTTGCTGCCCTGCGCAGCAATCACCACGACCTGCACGCCGCCATCGACGCAGTGTGCGACCGGATCGACCAGGTCGATCCCCACGTGCAGGCGTTGTTGCCGGAACCTGATCGCCGCAGCCGGCTGCACGCTGAGGCGGCTCGCCTCGCTACGCGGTACCCCGATCCGGCCGGCCGGCCGCCGCTCTACGGTGCGCTGGTGGCGGTCAAAGATATCTTTCACGTGGACGGCTTTGTCACGCGCGCCGGCTCGGCGGTGCCACCGGAGCTTTTCGCCGGCGGTGAGGCCGTCTGCGTGACCCAACTGCGCCAGGCCGGCGCTCTCATCCTCGGCAAGTCTGTGACCACCGAGTTCGCCTACTTCGAGCCGGGGCCGACGCGCAACCCACACAACCTGGCTCACACGCCGGGCGGTTCCAGCAGCGGCTCGGCAGCGGCGGTGGCGGCCGGGCTGGCGCCGTTGGCCCTGGGCACCCAAACGATCGGCTCGGTGATTCGGCCGGCAGCTTTCTGCGGCGTCGTCGGCTTCAAGCCCAGCCTGGGCCGCATCGCCACGCAGGGCCTGGTCTTCTTCTCGCGCACACTGGACCAGGTGGGGATGTTTACGCAGGATGTGGCCGGCATGGCACTGGCCGCCGGGGTGGTGTGCCAGGAGTGGCGCGGGCTGCCGCCGGGCGGCCCGCCGCCGGTGCTGGGTGTGCCGCTGGGGCCCTATCTAGAGCAGGCTGAGCCGGCCGCGCTGCGGGCCTTTGGGCAGCAGATGGAGCGGCTGGCCGCGGCCGGCGTCACGGTGCGGGAGGTCCCGGCCCTAGGCGGCATCGAAGCGCTCAACGCCCTGCACCGGCGCCTGGTCTTCGCTGAGTTTGCGCAAGAGCACGCCGAGATCTACGCGCGGCACGCAGTGCTCTATCGCCCGCGCACCGCCGAGATTATTGCGATCGGCCAAACGGTCTCGATCGAGGAGCTGGCTGCGGCGCGCGCTAACATCGTGGCGCTGCGCACCGAGCTGGAGGGATTGATGGACGGCGCAAACATCGATCTGTGGGCCTGCCCGGCCGCGCGCGGGCCGGCGCCGGAGGGGCTACATGCCACCGGCGATCCCGCCATGAACCTCCCCTGGACGCACGCCGGGCTGCCGGCGATCACGCTGCCGGCCGGCCGCGCCGAGAATGGTCTGCCGCTGGGGCTGCAATTGGTCGGTCGTTTTGGCGCCGACGAGGCGCTGTTGCGCTGGGCGTTAAGTCTGGAGCCGGTGCTGGGTTGGACGTAGGAAGGAACCTGGCCTGTGTTGTGGGGGCCAACAGTTGACACGCACGGTTACTTCGCCATGCATATCGGGCGTTGGAAACGTTTGCGGGAACTTGAGCCTGTGCTTGGGGAGGCGCAGGCAAAGGGACACTACTGGTAAGATTGCCGTAAATCACCCCCAGTCTGTGCGGTTGTCGCGACCTAAGGGGCGACCGTGCGTCTTCAATTTCGAAGCGCACAATGAAGGTGGCTGGGCGGACGAGCGCAGCCTTTTCCGCTCTTTGTGAATCAACCAATGAAGCGGACAGATGCTTTTGCCTCGGCAAAAGCTCAGGCTGGTACGGCATGGGCAGCTACTGGCTGGGAGTGCCAGATGACAAAGAGCTTCTGGGGCGCTCATTCTGCGTACGCTGATGCACCTTACTTGCGTCACCATCGTTTTAGGGAGTGTCTGTTCTCACTCGAACATCTCGATTGCCGGGTGGCGGATAGAAAACGACGTTGCGCAAGGGAGGCCCCTTCTGGTGTAAGCACAGGCCACACCTCTTTAGATAAACCTCTTGTGATGTGCGCAATCGGAGAAAACGGAAATGAATACCAATCACCGGATAGCCCACTGGCTGGCCAGTATTCTACTGGCGCTCACTTTGGTTCTTGCGACCTTGCCGGTTCCTAGCGCCGTGCAGGCCGCCCCGCTAGCCGTCACGCCTTCGGCGTCGCTCAACGTGCCGGCCACTACCATGATCGGTCAGGCCTTCGACTTCACCGTCTTGTTCGACAACCTGGGCACCGGCAGCGAGGTAGGCTACGGCCCCTTCGTGGACCTATTTCTGCCCGTGGGCGGCGTAGACGGCACCAGCGCCGGCGGGCCGAACGACGGCATCGGCTTTGTCAACGCGCAGTACCTGAGCACTACGGTCACCTCCTTCAGCGCCACTTGCTCTCCCGGTGGCACAGTCACCCACCCCCTGATCGGCGGGACGGTGACTTGCCCGGCCCTGCCCGGTGGCTTCGACTCCTCTTTCACCTGGCAGCTCGTGACCCTGGAGCTGCCCTTCGGCTCCTTTGCCGCCGACCAGCCGCCCGCGCCCATCACCGTCAATGTCAGCCTGAGCAACTACGCCGACTTAGGCGTGGCGCTGCCTATCCAGGCCCGCGGTGGCTTCCGCTATGGCACCGACCCCTTGGATAACCCCGGCAGCGATCCGCCCATCGTGCAGAGCCCCTTTGTCGAGGATGATGTCACGCCTTCCCTCATCCGACTGACTAAGAGCTACAACGGTCCGGAGGACGAGACCGCTACCGGCCCGAATTTTCCCCGGCAGTACACGGTCGCAGTGGACATTGCCAACGGCCAGACGGTGACTAACCTGGAAGTGACCGACTACCTGCCCAACAACGTGCAGTTCGTGCAGGTGATCAGCACCAATCCGACCGCCACTTGCGGCACCTTGCCCAGCACCACCACGCCGGGCGGCACTTTGGTCTGCACCTTCGCCTCGGTGACCGGCACGACCAGCGCCACGGACGCCACAGTGACGTTCAGCTTCTACATCCCTCTGAACGACGCGGGCGGCAACCCGGTGATCAACGCGGCGACCGGCGACGACACGCTGTGCGAGAACAACGCCGGCGCCTTGGGGGATTGGACGCCGCTGGACCCGCGCGATGTCGGCGGCACGGGCAACGCCTCGGCCGGCGGCAGCGGCGCGCCGCCTGAGCACGTGCTGGGCTGCAAGTCCATCGCCGTGCAGAAGAGCGTGGCCAACCTCAGCGATAGCGTGAACTCGCCCGGCGACGTGTTGGAGTATACCCTGAACTTCCAGGTCTCTGACTTTTTCGCCTTTCAGAGCGTGACGCTGGTAGACGTGCTGTCCGACGGCCAGCGCTTCGACAGTTCCTTGGCACCCACGCTGCTGGTCAACGGCAACGGCTTCAGCCTGCCGACCGCCGCCATGGACGGGGCAAACGTGGAAGTGCTGTGCAACTACACCGGCGGTCCTGGCGCCGAGTGCGATGCGGACGACCCAGCGGCCAACGATGGCACTACCCGCATCACGTTCAACATCTCGGCCGAGCTGGTGACGCGAGGACGGCCGAACGGTCAGCTCCTAGGCGGCTGCGTGCCGACCGGCGGCGGTAGCGACTACGACTGCGACCCTTACAACGACGGCGCCACCACGGCCACGCTCAAGTTCCGCGCTGTGATCCAGGACCAGTACTCCGACAACTACCTCTCCGGCGACCCCAGCGTGGACCAGGGCGACATCCTGAACAACAGCGTTGAAGCGTCCGGCGACGTGCTGGACAACGCCACCCTAACCCCCACCGGCTACAACGAGGCCGACACCAGCGCCGCGAGCGTCACCATCGCCCAGGGCAACCTGGAGAAGACGATCTACGCCAGGAACGGCACGGCCTGCTCCCCCCAGCCGTGCAGCAACGTGCAGGTCACACCCGGCGACACCGTCACCTATCGCCTGCGCTACACCCATCCCACCAGCAGCTTCGAGAACTTCAGCATCACCGACTTTCTGCCCCTGCCGGTGTTCAACGCCACGCAGGTGACCAGCTTCAGCAACTCCATCTGCGGCGTGCCCGCGGCCGGCGCGGCCTGCCTGGGCCCCACCGACACCTACCACACCCTGGCCGGCGCAGTGACGCCCACGATGACGACCACGGCGGCCAACAACACGGTGGCCTTTACTTACGGCAACTATGACAACCCGACCAACCCCACCAGCGTGGTGGACCTGCTCTTCACCGTCACCGTGCAGGACCAACCCTTCGCCGACGGGCTATTCCTGACCAACCAGGCACGCTCAGTGGAGGGCACCACGCAGACTACTGTACGCACCGTGGACAGCATCGTGCAGATCCAGGTGCTAGGGCCTGTGCTCGGCCTACGCAAAGGGATCGTGGCCACGGACAAGGCCACTGCCACCTTCAGCCCCACGCCTGTCCTACCGACCAACGTGACGGTCTCGCCCCCGGGCTCCTCCTGCCCACGCATCGGCGGCAGCGGCTTGCCGGTGAACTCCAGCAACCTGGGCACCACCTTCGACAGCAACCTGACCGACGTAGACGCGGGCGACCTGGTCACCTTCGCCATCGTCATCGAAAACAGCGGCCGCGGCCCTAACGGCGCGTTCGACGTGCGGGTGCGGGATGACCTGCCGACCGGCTTCGTGGTGCCCTCCGGCGGCATCAATCTGTGCGTCACCGACGGCACGGGCGCGCTCTTCACCGTTACCGACCTGGGCGGCGGCCTGCTGGGCAGCGGCATCGAGCTGAACGACCCTGGGCCCACCAGCTCGCCCGCGGGCGGCCTGGACCCCGGCCGGCTGCCCGACGGCACGGTGATCACCACCGGCCGTAATATCGCCATCCTCACCTTTGACTTGCAGGTGGCCACCACCGCCCAGCCGAACCAGGCCATCAACAACACGGCGACGCTGTTCCGTTTCGCCGCGCAGGAGGGAGGCGCCAACGTCGTCGGCACCGATAGAACGGACACCGCCAGCACGACCATCACCGTCCCGGTCCTGAGCAAGACCCTGGTGGCTTCGTCGGAGGCGCACACGGTGGAGCCGCTCATCATCGCCGACTTTTCCGGCACTGGGTTCAGCAGCCTCACCGGGAATTGGGTAGGTGCGGTCACGACGCAGCCACAGTTTGTCCGCATTGGCGCTCCGGCGACCGGCACCGGCGGCAGTGGCACCCTCACTTTTGGAACCCCTCTAGACCTCCGCGGCTACGCCACGCTGGGCGTTCTGCTCCGGCGTCACGCGGATGCCGGAAGCGTGAATCTTCGCGTCACGCTGACCGACAGTGACGGCACCACGGCCCGCTTTGATGCGACCGTGACCGGTGCGACCGCCGGCGCCCCCGGGTTCAGCCAGTTTGTACTCACGTCACTGCTTGCGCCGGCGGCCGGCCCTACCGGCGGGAGCACTGCCGGTCTTGATTTGTCGTCAATTGGCTCGTTGACGGTAGCGGGCAGTAATGCGAACGCGGTCCGCTGGGACATTGACCGCATCGTCGCGCTGCGCACGCTGGCCGCCCCGGGCGAGATCGTACGCTATCGGCTCACAGCGCAAATCCCGGAGGGCACCTTGCCTGACTTTGCCCTTTTCGACAGCATCCCTGCGGGCATGCGGTTCATCAATGACAACACTGTGCGGGTGGCCTTCGTGGCCAACGGCGGCGGCATCGCGTCGGCGGCTGCGGGTACCGGCGGGGCGGCGGTCCCCGCTCTTACTGGCAGCGGGTTGAACCTGACCGGCAGCGGCGACGACGTCTCCTCCTTCAGCCTCGCAGTGGGCGGGGCCAACGGGCTGGCGATCGGTGAAGGCACTTCTTTCGATGCCAATGTGTCGAACAGCCGGACTGCGGACACCGACACCTACAACGATGGCACCGACGTCTGGTTTCGCCTGGGCACGCTGACCAACAGCGACAACGACGCCGATGCCGAATATGTGGTCGTCGAGTTCAATACCCTGGTCACCAACGACCGGGACACCGACGCGGCCAACGGCAGCGGGCAACAGGCCGGCGTCGGCCTCTCCAACACCTTTCAAGCGCGCCTCAACTCGAGCACGACCAACACCCAGGTCGGCTCGACCTCATCAGCCAACGACTTCCAGGCCGTAATCATCGTCGAGCCGCAGATCAACAACCTGGGCAAGGCCATCACCACCGCGCCGGTGGACGCCGGCGACCCCATCGCCTATCAGATCAGGTTCTCCAACAACACGGCGCACCCGGCCCAGTACGCGCCCCGCGTGCGGGCCGCCACCACGGCTCCCTTCAGCGCCACGTTCAATCCCACCGGCGGCGTGGGCGGCACTGGTCGCTACACCGGCGCGCCGGCCACCGTGGACGGCGTGACCCTCGCCGAAGGCGATCGCGTGCTGGTCAAGAACCAGGCGGCGACCAGCCAGAACGGCATCTACAAGGTGGTGGACGCCGTCAACGGCATTTGGGACCGGGCGACCGACTTCGACTCCGCCGCCGAGATGAACCTGGGCTACCGCGCTTACGTCGTCTCCGGCACCTCCCATGGCGGCAAGACCTTTGCCCTCGATGCCACGGTCACGACGATCAACACGAGCCCGGTCAATTTCTTCGAAGTGGCGGCGAATCCAGCCGTGCGCGTCGCTACCACTGCCAACCTGAGCGGTTTTAGCGCCGGGACTTTCACCGGCGTCAGCGCCACGCAGGACGGCGTGACCCTTGCCGTGGGTGACCGCGTGCTGGTGCGGGCGCAGAGCACGGCTGCACAAAACGGCGTGTACCTGGTGACATCGGTCAGTGGCGGCAACATGAACCTGACGCGCGCCACCGACTTCGACAGCGCAGCAGAGTTCCCCGTGGGCATTCAGGTTTACGTGACCGCAGGTGACCGCATGGCCGGGCGCACGTTTGCTCAGGTGTCCGCGGTGGCGACGCTCAACACGTCCAGCATCAACTGGGTGGCGGTGGACCAGGTCACGGCTTTCGACCTGGTGCTGACCGACGTGCTGCCCCCGGACGTGCTATTCCAGAGCGTCACCATCGTCACGCCGGACATTCCGGCCGGCCAGACCTTCACCGCCAGCGGCTCCTTCACCGGCGGCTCCGTGAGCGTTCCTGCCGTCAACACCAGCGGCACCATCACCGTCAACTTGGATCGGCTGGACCCGGAGGTCGAGATCACCGGCGCGGTCAAGGACGTGACCATCACGGTCAACGGCGTGGTCAGCGGCTCGGCGGCAGCCCGGCAGGAGATCGTGAACACAGCGCGGCTCACCTACACCGGCTTGCCGGGGCCCAGGGGCACCGCCGTCAATCCCACCGGCACCGACCCAACCACCAGCAGCTCGGTGGACTCCTCCGGTGGCCAGTACGGCGAACGCAATGGCAGCAACGTGACCGCGGCGGACAACACGCCGGTCAACTACGCCACGTCGGTGCGCAACAACTACAGCGTGGCCTCGACGGCCATCACCACGCTGGCCCGGCCCACGGTGGACAAGGCCTTCAAGGACGGGACGCTGACCGAGGACGATACCAGCCACCCCGGCACCGCAGGCGCTAACGTCACCATCGGCGAGCAGGTGACCTACGACATCCTGGTCACCTTGCCCGAGGGCTTCACCCCGGGCGTGGTGGTGAACGATGTGGTGCCTGAGGGCCTGCGCCTGGACAGCTACGCGGTGATCACCACGGTCAGCGGCAGCGGCATGCTGAGCCAGGACTTCAGCGGCTCGCTGAGCGTCAACCCGCCCACGGTTACGCCGACGCTGCCCGTTAGCGGGCCCAACACCGTCGCTTTCACCTTCAACAACAGCAGCTTGACGGCCGACGGCAACGCCAACAACAACGCCTTCGTGCTGCGGGTGACAGCCACAGTGCTGAACGTCATGGCCAACCAGAACGGTCTCACCCGCACCAACACCGCCACCCTGCGCTTCGATGATCCCGCCCTGCCGGCGCGCACCGTGCCCGACAGCAACCCCGCCAACGACCCGACGGTCACCGTAGTGGAGCCCGTGCTGAGCATCAGCAAGGCGCAGCTCTCGGTGTCGCCTTCGCCGGCGCAGCTGGGCAGTGTGGTGACGTACCGCATCACCGTGGCCCATGCCGGCAGCAGTACCGCGCCGGCCTACGACGTGGCCATCACCGACGTGCTGCCCGCCGCCTTGACGCTGAACTTGAGCTCGGTGAGCATCACCCTCAACGGCAGCGCGTCCGGCGCTATCAACAGCTCCGCTGGCAACACCGTGAACGTAACTGTGGCCGCCATCCCCAACGACGGCGTCAGCAGCGTGGTGGTGGACTACCAGGCCACAGTCACCGGGGACGCAGACTTGAACGTGACGAACACGGGCGACGCGCGGTGGACCTCCCTGCCCGGTAACAACCCGGACGAGCGGGGCAGTGGCGACGGCCTACTGGGCGGCGGCGGCCTGAACGACTATCAGGTGATCTCGAGCACCACGCTGCTGGTGCCCCTGGACTTCGGCGACTTACCCAGCACCTACGACACCCTCTTCGCCAACAACGGCGCGCGCCATCTGGTCAACGGCCTGAAGCTGGGCCTGATCGTCGAAACAGAGTCCAACGGCCAGCCGACATCTGACGCCACAGGCGACGGCGCGGAGGAGGATGGCGTCAGCATCTACAGCCCCTCGGCCAACTGGGGCAACGGTACCGGCGCGTTCCTGGTGACAGTGTCCGGTGACAACGGCTGCCTGAACGCGTGGATGGACTTTACCAACGACACCGGCTCTGGCGTAGGGCCCAGCTTCGCCGACGGCAACTTCGTGAAGACCGGCGGCTACGATACCTACACCGTCGGCAGCACGATCTATTCGGAGTACATCATCCAGAACCAGCCGGTGACCGTCGGGGTCAACAACGTGACCTTCCCGGTGCCGCCCGGCGTGCTAGGCAGCCAATCCAACAGCTTCTTCTTCCGCTTCCGCCTGAGCCCTCGCGATGGCGGCGGCAACTGCACCGCCACGGTGGCCCACACCGGCTTCGTCTTCGGCGGCGAGGTGGAGGACCACCGCTTCACCTTTACTCCGCTGTCGGTGACCCTAGCCAGTTTCGCGGCGCAGGGGATAGCGGATGGCGTGATCCTGCGCTGGGAAACGGTGAGCGAGGCGGACAACGTGGGTTTCAATGTCTACCGAGTTGGCTCGGCTGCAGACCGGCCAGAGCCGGTGCACTGGCTGACCTTTGTGCCTTCAGCGACGCCTGGGAGCGCGGCCGGCGCCAGCTATAGCTACGTGGACAACACGGCTAACCCCGCAGCGGTCTACTGGTACTGGCTGGAGGCGGTGGACGCAAGCGGCGCCAGTACGCTGCACGGGCCGGTCAGCGTACTGGCCGGGCCCTCTCTGCGCCATCGGCTGTGGCTGCCGCTGGTGACGCAGTAACTGGCCACGAGTCATGCGTAGCACGTGAGCAGGCGTTATCGGCGCGCTCCGGTGCGCTGTTGACAACAAGCAAGAACAGCGTCGGCGGCGCTGGGTTGGTAGGGCTACACCGGCTGTAGCAGGCAACCCGGCGCCGCCGGCCTCTGTTAGCTGCGCAGGTGATGAGCGCTGGGCATGGACGGGCCCGGCGGCTGAGCCCGCTGTGTTTTCTTGATGCGTACACCCCTGTGTATAATGCCAGCGCAACGTTGTCAGCCGCCCATATCCCTGCAGCAAACACAGGAGAGTGAACCGATGACCCGTCCTGCGCCCGCTATGCGTTTCCTCTTGGCAGCACTGCTGCTGTTGTCGCTCCTGCTGATGGCTTCGTTTGCCTCGCCCGCTGCGCCAGATGCAGGTCTGGTCGAGGCTGCGGCGGGGGTGGATCCCGCCGTGCTTACTGCCCTAGCCGCCTCTGCTGATGGCCAGGCGACCTTTCTCGTGTACTTCTCGTCCCGCGCTGACCTAAGCCAGGCTGCAACCATGCAGGATTGGGAGGCCCGCGGCCGCTATGTGATGGAGCGCTTGCAGGCCACGGCGCGCCAGTCGCAGGCGCCGGTGCTCGACAAGCTGGCGCG
>DAOUBX010000119.1:0-20895 GCA_034432445.1 Anaerolineales bacterium | reverse complement strand
CGTTGACGGGGCGCCGTTTCCCAGCCGGGGGACTTCATCCCCCGGTGGTTGCCGCCAACGCACGACTCGCATGCCCAGCTTCATTGTTGGGTTGGGTCAATCTGTCAATGTTCAACAGCGTGCTAGAGTGCACACCACGAGCCAAATCGTGAACTACTGAGTTTGCATTTGCTGCCTTTGCTGGTATAGTGAGGATGACAGTTCCCTCACCCGCCAGGAGATAGCACATGGCCGATCTCTGCGAGCAGCTGGCCCAACTCATCGCCCAAGACAACGCCGTGCTGTTGATCGGCTCCGAATTGCGCCGGGAGCTGGGGGAGACCTCCCTCATGGAGCAGATCGCCGATGCTCTGGCCCGCCGCATCGACTATCGGCAGCCGGAGCGCAGTCTGCCGCAAGTGGCGCAAGATTACGAGACGTTGCTGGGCCGCGCCGCGCTGGTGCAGGCGCTCAAAGAGGAGATCGAGCGACTCGAAGGCACTCCGGCCGCAATCCACCGCTTGATCGCCGACGCCGTCCTGCCCGGCACCAAAGTCATCACCACCCGCTTCGACCAGGTCTTGGAGCGCACGCTAGAGCAGTTCCACAAGCCCTACGTGCGTATTGTGCGGGACACCGACCTGCCCTTTTTCGACGAGTCCAAGGTCACCGTCATCAAGATCCAGGGGGACATCAGCCAGCCGGACAGCCTGGTGATCACCGACGACGATGTCGATGACTTCATCCAACGGCTGCCGACGATCAGCGATGTAATCCGCTCCTTCTTCGCCACCAAGACGCTGATCTTCCTCGGCTATGAGCTGACCAGCGGCCACTTCAAGCGGCTGTTTCGCGAGGTCAGCCGCGAGCTGAAGGGCTTTCGGCGCACCGCCTACGCCATCACTGCCCAGCCGTTGCCCGAGGTGGAGCAGCGCTACTGGCAACAGCGCGGGGTCGAGCTCTGCGTGCGCGAGCCGGCGCCATTTCTGGAGAGGCTGGCCGAGGCCGTCAAGGATGCGCTGCGCCAACCGGTGGCTGTAGCCAATCTGCTGGCGCCGCTCAGCGCGCCGCTGTTGCCCGCTGCGCCCTACAAGGCGCTGGAGAGCTTCACCCTGGCCGATGCCGCTGTCTTCTTCGGCCGCAAGGAGGAGAGCCAGCGCCTGGCCAATCGCATCCTGGCGCGACAGCTCACCCTGCTTTACGGCGAGGCGGGCAGCGGCAAGACCAGCCTGTTGCACGCCGGCGTAGCGCCTATCTTGGCCGGCCAGCGCGCCCTGCTGGCTGTGACCGCGCCTGTGGCAGCTCAGCCTGCGACAGAGAGCTTGACGGCCGGATTGCTAGCTGCGGGCCGCCGCGCCGAGCTGCCACCACCCTCCGCCGACTCTCCGGCCGAGACGATCCGCCGGTGGCAACACGGGCTGGATGGCCCGGTCGTGCTGGCCATTGACCAGTTCGAGCAGTTCTTCTTGGCCCTCGATCGTGAGCAGCAAGAGGATTGGCTGAACCTGCTCGCCGCGCTTGTGCAAGACCGCAGCCTCTTTTTGCGCCTCGTGTTGGTGATCCGGGAGGACTTCTTGGGCCGAATGCAGGCCCTGGAAGCTGTGCTGCCCGGCTTGTGGGACGGACGCTTTCGGCTGGAGCGCCTAGGGCGGGAGGCGGCGCGAGCCGCCATCGTCGAGCCGGCGGCAGCGTTTGGCGTGCGCTGGCAGCCGGCGCTGGTCGAGACTCTGCTCGACGGGCTGGCGGGCGCCATAGGCAGCGTGGCCCCGCCGCAGCTGCAGATCGTCTGCGCGCGGCTCTTCCGCGCCGTCCAAGAACGAGCCGCCGCGCCGGCTGAGACCGCGGCCTCGGAGATCACCCTGGCGCATTTGCAGGAACTCGGCGGCATCGAGGCCATCCTGGGCGACTATTTGGACGGCGTGGTGCAGGGCCTGCCCGTTGGTGTGCAGCCGCTGGCCCGGCAACTTCTGGGCGCCTTGGTCAGCAGCAATCGCGTCAAGCAACGGCTTAGCCTGGACGATCTGGCGCGCATAGCCGGCTGCTCCGCGGCCGAAGCCGCCGACGTTCTCGACGAGCTGGTCAGAAATCGGCTGGTGGTGCGCTATGAGCGCGAGGGCGGTCAGGCCGGCGTCGACTACGAGTTGATCCACGACTACCTGGCGTCGCGCATTGCGCGCTGGTTAGGTGCCGAGTTCTGGGACGAACAGAAAGTGCGCGAGTTGGTGCGGCAGGCTGCACCGGCGTGGCAACAACGGGCGCTGTTGCTGTCGCCCGACACCTTGCGCCTGGCCGCTGCTTACCGGGGACGCGTGCGTTTCTCGGCTGCCGAGCACGAGATGCTCTACGCCAGCGCCGTCGCCTACGCCGAGGACGCGTCGTTTTGGGCCGACCAGGTGCCGGCCGTGTCCCGCCGGCACCTCTTGTTAGCGCTGACGCACAGTTCCGACGCAGCCGTGCGCGCCCGTGCGGCCGGCCAGTTGCCGGGCCATGCCGACGAGGCGGCGCTGGACCGGCTGGTCGAGCTGGCCATGGCCGATGGCGAGCCGGCCGTGCGGCTGGCCGCCGCCCGGGGCATCGCTGCTGTTGAGCGGACGGGGCAGCCAGGCCTCGCTCAACGCGGCGTTGCCCGTTTAGCGGAGGCCGTTGCAGCGCCGACGACGAGCCAGACTGCGCTGCAAGCTCTGACCGTGGCGCGCGACGAAGCCCCTTCCAGCGAGGCACATCTGCCGGCATGGCTGCGGCCGGCCATCCGGCGTCGTGTGTGGGCCGGCCGTTGGCAGCGCCATCGACACCACATCCTGGCCGCCACGCTGCAGAGTGCGCAGTGGGGCTATGCCGCCGCCGCCCTGACCCGTGGGCCGTTGTACGGTGTGGGCGGGCTTGGCGGGGTTGATGCGTGGGCGCTGGCCGCGGCCGTGCTGCTCTATGCCTTGGCCATCGCCGGTTTCGTCGGCGGCGCGGCCGCGGCGCTGGGCGGCTTTCTGAATGCCACCCTGCGCAGCCTGGCCGATCGGGCGCAGCCGCTGCGCCGTTGGACGGTTGCCGGCCTGGCGACCGCGACCGCTTTTGCTTTGGGCCAGGTGCTCTTGCTGGCGGCCGTGCCCGGCAGCGTATGGCGCACGGGATCGCTGTTCGGGTTGGTGTTTCTGGCCAGCGCCGCCACGGTTGGCGGCGTGATCATGACGGCGCGCGCATTGCCCGTCCCCTGGGCGTTCAAGCTAGCGGCAGCGCTGGCGCTAGGCGCGGCGGCGTTCGGTTTGGCCGCCTGGTTCGGCCAGCTAATGACAGGCGTCTGGCCGCTGCAGCCGGAGGCTGCGCTGTTGTCGGGCGCGGGCGTGGGCCTAACCGTGCTGGTTGGCCTGTTTCCTGGCCTGTGGCGCGCGACGCAGGCCCAGGCCGAGGAGGTCAGCTGGGGGGATCATGCGCCGGCGGTAGCCAGCCGGCCGGGTTTGGATGGGCTCTAGGCCCAGTGGCTGCAGGAGTGCGAAGATGAAACCGACAACAAACCTCGCGCCGATTCTGGTGATGGCGCTCCTGATACCCAGCTTTTTGGCGGCGTGCACCGTCCGGACTCCCACGGCGCAGGGACAGAAGGTGGACACGACCGCGCTTCAGGACCAGGTTGCGATTGTGTGGGCCGGCGGCGCCCGGCAGGACCTGCCTGCGCCACAGAGCGCATCGCTGGCAGTGGGCGACGGCGTCGACGTGAACGAGGTAGGGCGGGCCATCCTGCGTTTCAGTGACCTGTTGGCGGTGGACGTGGTGCGCAAGGGCGCTTTGCAGGTGCGCGTCGTGGACGTCGATCAGCAATCCGCCATCGTCTCCGTGCTGCAAAGCGCCGGCGCAGCGCTGTATGAGTACAACCCCGAGACCCAGGCCAAGAAGCGGCTGGACGTGGACACGGGGGTGGCGGTCATTGTTGCCAACGGTACCCAATTCCTGGTCGTGCGCGAGGCCGACACGCCCCTCGACTGGGTGCTGGCCTTTGATGCTGCCCCCAACGACTTGAGCGTGACGGCGGCCGGCGTCACGCAGCCGGTGACCTCCGGCGTGGCGCGCTGGGTGGCCCCTGTGGATGGGCCAAGCCAGGCCATCGTGTTCGACGCCGAGCAGGTGGTGCAGTGGGTGCGCCGCGCGCGCGCCGGCCAGGCTGCGCCGGAGATCGGCGAAGTGCTGTGGCCGCAAGCTGATGTGATCGCCAACACCACGCCCCTTACCGCCCTCCCTGCGCCGGGCACCCCCTTTTTTCTGGAAGGTGTGCAGTTGATGCTCGACCCGGAGGGCATCTCTGGCAACCCGCAGTATGCACTGCGCGACTGCAACGGCGACGGCGTGCGCGACCTGGCTATGCTTGGCGGCCGGCTGCACATGGATTTCCGACCGGTGCTCAACCGCGTGCGCGCGCTCGATGTCACGGTAATCAACACCGCCTACCCCGGCACAGCCTCGGTGACCGTTCTGAACCCGAACCGCCAGGTGATGAGCACGCGGCAGGTCGAGACCTCCGACGCGGTAGACGTGATCAGCTTGCGCTCGGAGCCGGGCCGGCCCTACCACTACGCTCAACTCGACATGCGCGCCGGGTGCTTCTTGGGCTTCAGCCTGACCCCGCCGACCACGGACGGCCAGCCAGGCGAGCCGCGGCCGGCCGTTACCAGCGACGAGCTGCAGCCGCAGCAGCCCACCCCCACGCCCACCCAGCCACAGCCGCAACCCACCGCCACGCCGACGCGGCGTCCCACCGCCACGCCGACGCCCTGGCCCAGGGAGTGCACGGTGGTCGCCGACACCTTGAACGTGCGCGCAGGCCCCGGCTCTGTGTACGACATCGTCGGCCGTCTGGCTCAGGGTGCCCGGTTGACCCCGCTGGCGCGCAACGCCGAGTCTTCCTGGCTCTACGTGCAGCCACCGCGCGGTGCGGCAGCAGGGTGGGTGGCAGCGGACCGCAAGTACCTGTCGTGCAACTTTGACCTCAGAACCTTGCCAGAACGACGGCCGCCGTCCACACCCACACCGACCTCCACACCCACGCCGCCGCCTGTCCGCGTGCTGTTCGAGCCGCAGCGCGTCGAGATCGCGCCCGGGCAGTGTGTTGATCTGCGCTGGGAGGTGGACAACGCGCGCGCAGTATACCTGGACGGGCAGGGGGTGGCCGGCTATGGTTCGCAGCGGGTGTGTCCCCAGCAGACCACCACTTATCGGCTCGCTGTGCGGGGCTACCGGCAGAACATCGAGCGCACGGCCACCGTCGTGGTCACCCAACCGCGCGAGCCCGAGGTCAGCTTCCGTACGGAGCGCCTGGACACGTCGTGCTGGCTTTTGCGCTGGGACGTGGAGTACGCACGGGCGGTGTATTTGGACGGCGATGGCGTGACCGGCCACGACCAGCGCCGCATGTGTCCTGCCCAGACCACGCGCTACACGCTGCGCGTCGTCACATTGGCGGGCCAGGATCGCTACTACTACCAGACGATCAGCGTGGGAGCGCCGCAGCGGCAGGCGCCAGTCCAGATCAGCCCGCCCGACGGCAGCGTGTTCGACCGTTACCCGCGTACAACGACGTTGCGCTGGCAAAGCGTCCCCGACGCGTATTTCTACCGCGTCGAGATCGATTGCTATCACTGCTGCGCAAGTGGGGCTTGGTGCACGGAAGTTGGGCAGACCTGGCAGATCGAGAACGCCTCCGACACCGAGTTCACCTTCGACTTCGTCGGTGCACAGCCGGGGCGCTGGCGGGTGTGGGCTGTGTACTTGGACTACAGCGAAGGCCCCAAGTCGGGGTGGTGGACGTTCGAGTACTTGCGTTAGTCTCTTGCCTTCATGGTGACGGCTTATGAGCCTTAAGATAATACTCCGGCAACAGAGCGAAGCGCGTCCAGGTGCGAGCTTGCCGGGGAATGAAGTTCCCCGGCTACATAACAGCGCCCGTTGAAACGGGCTAGCGCGTGCATGCTGCGTCTTTCAGCCCCGTTGACGGGGCGCCGTTTAATAGCCCGGTCGCTTCACACCTGCACCTGCGCTGCAAGTGCAGGTGTCGCCGGGCGGGCTCACATGAGGGGCGACTCGCTGCAAGAGGCTATTGCCGGAACATTTTCTTGACTTTCATCAGCCGTCGCTGGTCAGGCGACTGAAGCCGCCACTACACAAGATGGAAGCACTGCTTTGGACCTAAGACCCGCCGCGCCGCTCCCTGAGTCGCCGGGAGACTCAACGCCCAACGGCTTTACCCACCTTCACGTTCACTCCCATTTCACCTTCCTGGGTGGCACCGCGTCGGTGGAGCAACTGGCGGCGCAAGCCGCCGCCGACGGTCTGGCGCACCTGGCGCTCACCGACACCAACGGGTTATACGGCGCAGTGGCCTTCGACCGCGCCTGTCGATCCGCCGGTGTTCAGCCGATCATCGGCATGACGGCGACGGTAGCGGCCCCCGCAGAGCTGGCGACGCCGGACACGACAGGACAGCTGGTGCTATTGGCTGCCGGCGTGGCGGGCTACCGCTCTCTGTGCCGCCTCTCGTCGTTGATCCAGAGCAGCCCCCAGCGCCAGGCTCTAGCCCGTCAGGGGCTTGACTGGGGCGCGCTCAAGGCACACAGCGAGGGGCTCATCTGTCTCTCCGCCGGGCGGCAGGGCTGGCTCGAGCGGCTGCTGCGTCGCGGGGAGACGACGGCAGCGCTGCACTATGCCGGTCGCCTGGCCGGCATCTACGGCGAGCGCGCGTTTCTGGCAGTCGAGATCCATCGGCCGAGCGACGAACCGGTCGCCCGCGAGGTGCTGCGCCTCGGCCAGCGACTTGGGCTGCCGGCCGTGGCGGTCCAGCCGGTGTACTGCTTGAGCCGCCAGGATCGCCCCAAGCTGCGCCTGCTGGCTGCCATCGATCAGAACTGCCGGTTGGCCGACCTGCCGGGTGAGGCCCTGCCCGACAGCGACGATCCGGCCATCGACTTGCATTGGCTGACGCCGGCGGACGTGCAACGCCGTTTCGTCGGCTTACCCGGCTGTGTGGCCAACGTGCGTCTGGTAACTGCGCAGTGCGATCCCGCCCTGCCTGATGGCCGGCCCATTTGGCCCGTGCTCAAGCTGCCTGACGGCGAAAGTTCCGACTCCGCGCTGGCGGCGCTGGCGCAGACCGGGCTGGAGGCGCGTTACGGGGCCGATCCGGCACCATCGACCCGCCAGCGGTTGCAGCGCGAGCTGGCGGCCATCGCCGCGCATGGCTATGCGCCTCTCTTCCTGATTGTCGCCGACATCGTGCGCTACGCGCGACAACACGACATTCCCGTCAGCACGCGCGGGAGCGTAGCCAACTCTCTGGTCGCTTACTGCGTGGGCATCACGACCGTCGATCCCATCGAGCATGACCTGCTGTTCGAGCGCTTCATCCACCCAGCGCGGCGCAACCCGCCCGACATCGACCTAGACTTCTGCAGCCGGCGCCGCGACTTGGTGCTGGCCTATGTGCGTGACACCTACGGCCCTGAGCGCACCGCCCTTGTGTCCACCGTGAGCACCATGCGACCCACATCCGCGGTGCGGGAAACGGCCAAAGCTCACGGCCTGGACGACGCCACTACCGAGCAACTGCTCAAGCTGGCCCCCGCCGGTTGGCATCCAGACCCTCGGCGTCGGTCGACCCAGACCCTGGCAGAGGCGGCTACGCAGCTCCATGATGCTCGCCTGCGCCAGATACTGCTCGCCGCCGCCAAGCTGGTGGGCCAGCCCGATCATCTGAGCGTGCATCCGGGCGGCCTAGTCGTTACGCCTGGGCCGTTGACCGATGTCGTGCCCGTGCAGTGGACGGCGAAAGGCTTCCTGATCACCCAGTTCGACGCCGAGGGCGTAGAGGCCATCGGCTTGCCCAAGCTGGACCTGCTGGGCATTCGCGCCTTGACCGTGCTGGCCGACAGCGCCGAGTTGGTGCGTTGTTTCTACGATCCAACCTTTCGCCTGGCCGACATACCCATGAGCGATCAGGCCACCGGCGACTGCCTGGCGCGGGGTGAGACCATCGGCGTGTTTCAGTGCGAGTCGACCGGCGCGCAACGCACGCTGCGCCAGCTCAAGGCCCGCAACGTGCAAGACCTGGCGGTGGCCAACGCCTTCTTCAAGCCGGGGCCGGCCCTGGGCGGCATGGCGCGCGCCTTTGTCCGGCGCTATCGCGGCGAGGAGGCCGTCAGCTACCTCCATCCGGCGCTCAAGCCGATCCTCGGCCGCACCAAGGGCGTGTTGATCTTCCAGGAGCAAATCCTGCGAATCGCCGTGGAGATCGCCGGCCTGAGCTGGGAGCAGGCCGATCACCTGCGCCGCGGGATGAGCCACTTCGGCCGCGAGGAGATGGCCGCCATGCAGGCGGTGTTCGTGGCGGGCTGCATGCGACCGCCCCCGGCCGGGCCGGGTTTCAGCGAGCACCAGGCGCGCACGCTGTGGGATCAGGTGTTGCCGTTTGCCGGCTACGGCTTCAACCAGGGTCATGCCACAGCCTACGCCGATGTCAGCTACCGCTCGGCTTATCTCAAGACGCACTTTCCGGCGGCGTTTTTGTGTGCGCGCCTGGCCGACTGGGGTGGCTTCCACCATCCGGCTATCTACATGGCCGAGGCTGTGCGCTTGGGTATCCCTGTGCGCCCTCCGCACGTCAATTACAGTGATGAGGCGTTCACATTGCACCTCCCGATCAGCCAGCGGTTACCGGCGAGCGGTGAGCATCACCCACCCGCAGTGCTCTACATGGGCTTGGGCCAGGTGCGTGACCTGCGCGCAGCGTCGGTGCAGACCATAAGGGTGCAGCGCCGGCAGCGGCCCTTCGCCGACCTGCGTGATTTCATGGCGCGCGTGCCACTGCAGGCCAAGGAGATCACGCACTTGATCCAGTGCGGTGCACTGGACGGATTGGGGGCCAGCCGCGCCGCACTGCTGGCCGAAGCTGCGCTGATCTTGGCGGCCGGCGCGCAGCAGATGGCCTTTGCTTTTGCCGCGCCAACAGCGCTGCCAGATACGCCTGCCCAGCGGCTCGCCTGGGAACAACATGTCCTCGGACAGCCGTTGAGCGTCCACCCGTTAGATCTGGTGCGTGATCAACTGGCAGAGACGGCGACGCTGCGCCAGGCTCAGGAGTCGGTCGGTCGTGTGGTGACCACGGCAGGCGTGCGTCTGCCCGGCTGGACGGGCGGCCAGGGCTTCTTCTTCGGCGATGGCGACACTTTCGTCGTTGCCATCGGGCACAAGGACCAGCCGACCCCGAGCCGCTGGCAGCCGGTTCGTGTGCAGGGCCGCTGGCAGCAGGACGAGTGGGGCGCTGCGTGGCTGCAAGTGCAGCGTTGGGAGCCGTTGCAGCTCTGAGCGGCGCCGGCCCATTGGGCGGTAGATGGCTCGTGCGTGGCGGTTCGATCTGTTGTTGGCGGCTGGAGCGAAGCCGCCAACGGTTGAGAGGAGTCGCGTCGATGTGGAACTGGGTGCAGGTGGTGCTTGGCCTGATGCTGTTGCTGCGAGGGCGGCAGCTCTACTGGCTGCTGGCCGGCGGCGTTGGCTTTCTGGTCGGTTTGTTCGTTGCCAATCGCTTGTTGCGCGAGCAGCCTGACACCACAGTGCTGGTGGTGGCCATCGTCTTTGGCGTGCTCGGTGCGGTGTTGGCCGTCGTGGCGCAGAAGACATTGGTCTGGCTGGTGGGCTTTGTGGCCGGCGGTTTGGGCACGCTGGCGCTTCTGCAAGCCTTTGGCTTCAGCTTTGAGACGGCCTTAGCTGTCCTGGTCTTTCTAGCCGGCGGCGCGGTGGGAGCGTTGTTGCTCTCCCAGGTGTTCGAGCTGGGTTTGATTGTGCTCTCGGCCCTGGTCGGCGCCAATCTGCTGGTTAGCGGGCTAATCGGCGCGTTCAACCTCACCGGCGAGCTGGCCGGCGCAGTGATGGCAGCGGCGATGGTGATCGGGGTGCTGATCCAGTTGGGGGTGGTGCGCCGGGGATAGGCGCAGTAGTTGGCAGGTGTCAAACGTGTCCGCGCCGTTTTGCCGTGCTATGGCTCGAAAAAGCGCCGGCCCAAGGCCTCGATCAACTGGGCATCGAGCGGCGTGGGGGCCGCTGCGCTCTGCAGCGCGGCCAGCCGCGCGCGGTAGGCGGCTTCGGCCTGGGGATTGCGGCAACCGGGACCTAGGAGCACCACGTCCTGGTCGAAGAAACACACTGCCAGGCTGCGGCGTTCGGCAACCCAACGCAGCAGCGCGTAGTATAGCCTAGGATTGACGCCATAGCGATGGTCGCTCAGGTCCACCAGCACCCACTCCAGCCGGTCTACCACCTCACCGATGCGCGGATCGTGTAGCAGGTGTAGTCCGGCGCGGTTGGCCAGGTGGGGCGCATAGGCCTCGGTTGTGGCAACGACGCCGTCAGCGGGCAGCAAGGCGGCTGCCGCGTGAAACGGCGTCGGGTTGATCTGGCGCGCCACCCCGTAGTTCTCCCACGCGGCCACGCCCAAGTCGCGTTGCCAAAACTGGTCGAAGCTGACGCTGAGCGTCACACACAGCACCAGCCACACGACCAACGCAGGGAGCCGGTGCGGCGTTGGCGCATCGACGCGCATCGGCTTGTCGGTCTTCTGCGCCAGCGCCGTCGCGTCAGGCGTTGCCTCCCTACCCTCGCTTTCCTCCTCCGCTTCTCCCTTCTCCTCCCGGCCTTCTTGCGTTTCCCTCTTTTCCCTTCTTCCCCTCCCTTCCCGCTGCCCCACTCGTTCCATCCCATACGCCGCCGCCGCAAACACAACCGGGATCGACACGGCCGCGTAGTGAAAGTAAAAGGTGGCTTGGTAGAGGTTGGCTGCCAGCCAGTTGATCAGCACACCGGGCAGGGCGATGAGCAAGGCCGGGCTCAGGAGCGCCAAGAAGCCGGTGGGTAGCAACAGCTTGAACAGGAACCAGAAGCGACGGGGATCGCCCAGCACATGCGCTAGCACCCGGTCTGGCCGCGTCACAAGGGTGGTCAGAGCGGCTGAGGGTGTGCGGCCGAGCCAGGCGTAGCGGTCGAGAGTGTCGGCGGGCGCGCCGCGGAAGGCGGGGATGATCACCAGCAGCGCCAACAGCGACCACGCCAGACCGATTGCCAGCCAGGCCAGGCCAAAGGCCTTGAGCCGCGGTTTGCGCCACGCGGCCCATAGGCCAAAGGCGGCGACCGTCAGCCCCACGTCCTCCTTGCACAGGGCTGCCAACAGCAAGGCCAGGCTCATGGGCCAGGGTCGCTCGTTTTCCAACCACCAGAAGGCCAGCAGCAAGAGCGGCACGGCCAAGACCTCTTCGTGGAACTCGAAGCGGTTGGTGAAGCCCAGCGCGGGCGCGACCAAGTAGGCCAGCGCCAGCAGCATGGCCAGCAGGTGCGCGCCGCCGGGCCAAGGAGGCAGCAGCAGACGTCGCGTCATCGCCGCGAGCGGCAGCGCGCCCGCGGCCAGGGCCAACGCCTGCACGATCAGCAGGCTGCGCGGGTCGGGCCACAAGCGATAGAGCGGCGCCAGCAGCAGAATGATCGGCGAGACGTGGTCGCCAAGGTAGTTGTCCACCTCGACCGAGCTGGCGAACAGCCGGCCGTGGCCGGTGTTCCAGATCACTTGGGCGTGCAGGCCCAGATCGTAGGCCTTGGAGTTGAAGGCGTTGTGGCGCGCGATGCTGTAGCTTGCCAGGAGGAGGGCAGCGAGCGCCGCGGCCGCGAACACGGCCACCCGCCAACGTCGGCCCGCGGCCAGCCAGGCGTCTAGCGCAACCAGCGGGCCGGCCAGGCGGTGCAGGAGGTTGCCCAGCCGACTGCCCGCCAGTGCTGCCAACAGCAGCGCTGCGCCGGTCAAGAGCGCGAGCAGGCGCATCTCACTCAGAATGCTGGCGTTGAGGGATGCTGTAGGCGTATCGGCAGGCAGGCGGGCCGCAAGCCATCCATCCGGCGACAGCAGCAGCGCACTGCCCGCCAAGAGGACGAGTCCTGTCAGGAGAGCAAGGAGGCGCAAGGGAGAGGAGAGGCGACGGCTCATCGGCGCGCCCTCAGCGCAGGTGAACGGCCACGGCGGCGGTAGTGGAGGCGATCTGTCCCGCGCTGCGCTGCTGCGTCACGATTGGTCGGGGGCACGCAGACTAGATGGTGTGGCCGGCTGCTGGCAGAAGCGTCGGGGGAGGGTCGAAGCGCGTCAACGCAAAGGCCGGTCGGATCTCGCCGACCACTTGATCACGCCGGTTGGTCACCGCTGGGCGGCGCAGCGGCTCCAGCCGGTTGAGGGTGTCGCCGTCTACCAGGCCCAGGGCCGCCAGCACGGCGACAACGACCGGCCCCTTGGCGCGCGGGTTGCCGTCGGCGATCTTAAGCGCCATGCCCACGACCCGGCCATCGGGCGCGCGCACGGCCAGCCCCTGATAGCCTTCGGCGCCGCCTTTGCAGACGATGGCGCCCTGCCCGGCCCGCATCAGAACGTCATCCAGCGCGCCGTGGCCAGAGACCAAGTGGGGATAGGCTTGCATAGCCGCAACGATGCGCCGGCACTCCGCTGGCGCATCCGCGGCCGCCAGCCGGGCGAAGGCCAACGCTGTGTGGGCCAGCGGAAGGGCAAAAGCCGGCACCGTGCAGCCGTCTGGCGCGCAGTGGATGGCTGCAGCCGGCAACTCCGCTATGGCTGCCAGCCGGTGCAGAATGGCGTCCTGCACGGGATGGTCGGGACGCGTGTAGTCTTGCTGTTCGCAGCCCCAGAAGCGGGCTAGAGTCAGCATGCCGGCGTGTTTGCCAGAACAGTTGTTGTGGCGCGCGTCTGGCTCCCGCCCTGCCGCGGCCAGTTGTCGCGTCGCCGCCTCATCGATGGGCCAGTGAACGCCACAGCGCAGCGATTGCACCCCCAGGGCGATGCGGTCCAGAATGCCTTGGACAACCGCCACGTGTTCCGGCGTGCCATGGTGCGAGGCGCAGATGATCGCCAAGTGTTCCGGCGTGAGATCGAAGTGGTCAAAGGCGCCGGAGGCCACGGTGGGCAGGGCCTGGAACGGCTTGGCCGCTGAGCGCAGGTAGGCCACGGCGAATGGGTTGCCGACCGCCGCCAAAAGCTGGCCGTTGTCTTGCACGACGGCCAGCGCGCCGCGGTGACTGCTTTCGACGAGGTCTCCGCGGGTGATCTCTACCAGCGTGGCAGTGTCGTCATCGGCGACGGGGCGGAGGTTGCCCATGGCTTATGCCTTAGCAGAGGCAGTTTCGGCGGCTTTGGCGGCCTTGGCGGTGGCTTTGGCGGCTTTGGCCTCGATTTCCGCCTGCTTCTTGTACTCGTTGTAGACCCGGTTGATGCCTTGCTTGATCTGCGACTCGATCTTGCTGCGGCGCTCAGGCGGCACGGGGAAGAGCGGCACCAGGCCCTTCACCAGCGAGCTGGCCGTCTCCTGCTTGCTGAAGCCCTTTTGGAAGCACGATCGCACACGGCGCCGCACCAGGCGGATGTACTCCGAAAGCGGCTCGGTCACCTCGATGTCGAACACGGGCCCGTGGCCGGGCACGATCAGGGTGGGGTTCAGCTTGCGGATGTAACTGAGTGCCTCTAGCCACTGCTTGGAGTTGGCTTGCGCCATGTACGGATGTTGGTCGCCCCAGACGGTGTCGCCGGCGAAGAGGACCTTTTCCTCCGGTAGCCAGGCGATAATGGTGGCTTCGGTGTGGCCGCCCACGTGGATGAGGCGGACCGTGCGGCCGCCGCGCTCGATGTCCAGCTTGCTGTCGAAGGTGATCGTGGGACGCACGATTTCGATGTTGGTCAGCTGCGCTTGGATCTCGGGCTCGCGCTTGAACGACTCGATCACCCGCTGGCAGAAGTTGGCGCCGTAGCCGCGCATGTTCTTCCAGGCCAGCTCGTGGGCAATCACCGGTGCGTGGTAGTACTGGTTGCCCAGCATGTGTCCGCGGTGGTGATCGGTGTTGACCACGTACAGGATTGGCTTGTCGCCTGTCACCTTGCGGATGTAGGACAGCCACTTGACGTTGTCGGCCGGCACCATCGGTGTGTCGATGAGGATGCTGCCCTCGGCGGTCTCGATCAGGCCGACGTTGCAACCCCGAAAATCCAAATGGACGTAGATGCCCGGAGCGATTTCTTTCATGGTACGATCATCAATCGGTGAGTGAGAGGATGGCTGAAGTCTCTAAGCGGCAGCCATAGCCAGGGCCAGCGCTTGCGCCGCTGCTTCACGAGAGGGCGCGCTACCTTGGGCAAACTCTGGTCGGCCGCCCCCGCGGCCGCCGACCGCAATCAGCGCCGTGCGCAGCGCTTTTCCGGCGTCGCTGTTCAGGTCGTCGCTGCGGCCGACGAACACCTGCGGTGGGTCGCCGCCGGCCAGGGCAACGAAGCAGCCTGGCCGGCTGCGCAGAGCCAGGGCCAGGCGTTTGACCTGGTCACCCGGCCAGTCGCCATAGATGCCGCTGATCAACCGCGGCGCCGGCTGGCCGGCCACCGCGGTCCACAGCCGGCTGGCTTCGACATCGACCAGCGCCTCCTGCGCGCTGCGCAGCGCCTTGAAATTGCTGTCGGCCTCGCGCTGCAGCTTGATCACGGCCTCGAGCAGCTCTTCCTCGCTGCGCGTGAAGTGGGCCGCCAGTTGGCGCACGAGCTGATGCTTGCGGCTGTAGTCGGCCAACGCTCGGCCGCCGCAGACAAAGGTCACCCGCGTTTCCTTGCCCTGTCGTTCGGCGCGCAGCACCTTGATGAGACCGATCTGCGCTGTGGAGGACACGTGGGTGCCGCCGCACGCCACGCGGTCGAAATCGGCGATCTCCACGATGCGCAGCGGGCCGGCGACGTTGGGCTGCTTGCGCAGAGCCAGCGCCGGCAGGTCAGCTGCATCCACCCACCGCGCGCTGATCGGGCGGTTCTCCTGCACGATCTGGTTGGCCAGTTGCTCGGCCCTGGCCAGGTCGTCGTCGCTTAGGCCCACGCGATCCAGGTCGATCGTCACCGCGCTCTTGGGCCCGGCGGCGGAGGTCAGCGGGCTGAGGTGCCAGGCAACCGTTTCGGCCTCAGCCGTGAGGATGAAAGCCTGCGACAGCACGTGCTGGCCGCTGTGATTTTGCATGTGGTCCCAGCGCCGCGACCAGTCGATCTGGCCCAGCACCTCCTCGACGTTGAGAGGGGCGTCGAGCACGTGCCACACGTCGCCGTCTTCCTCGCGCACGTCCACGACCGGCGTGTTGTTGAGCCAGCCGGTGTCGTTGGGTTGGCCGCCGCTCGTGGGGTAGAAAGCGGTGCTGCTCAGGGTTACGGCAGGCCGACCAGCGATGGTGCGCTGGCCGGTTACGGCAGCGGTGAAGCGGCGCTGATAGCTATCCTCGTAATAGAAACGCTGTGATGGCACAGATGGTTAGTTGTTTCCTGTCTACTGGGTGGCGCCCTGAGGCTACAGGATTATAGCACAGAGGCGCAGCGACAGGCAAAAGGTTTCGGGTGGGCTTGGTTCGGTCGCAGCGTCTTACAGCGGCTAGATCGGGAGCGCTTTGCGCACGGCCTGCGCCAGAGCGGCGAACTGCGCAGTGCCCAGCAGGTCGAGGGTGCGTGGCCGAGGCAGCGTGATCGGCACCTCAACGACGATTTGCCCTGGCCGTTGGCTCATCACCAAGACGCGATCGGCCAGAAACACCGCCTCGCTGATGCTGTGGGTGACCATCACGGCCGTGCAGCCCAATGCTTTGCGCACACGCAGCAGCTCCAGGTTCATGCGCTCGCGCGTGATCGCGTCTAGCGCGCCGAAAGGTTCGTCCAGCAGCAGCAGCGTCGGTTCGTGCACGAG
Source organism: Anaerolineales bacterium (assembly GCA_034432445.1). Classification (GTDB taxonomy): domain Bacteria; phylum Chloroflexota; class Anaerolineae; order JAAEKA01; family JAAEKA01; genus JANWYQ01. The sequence continues at coordinate 5,146 of DAOUBX010000119.1, read as the reverse complement.
CGTGCGCGCCAGCGCTGCACGCTGCGCCATGCCGCCGGAGAGCTGCCGAGGATAAGCCTGCTCGAAGCCCTCCAGTCCCACCAAGAGCAGCACGCGTCGGGCGCGTTGCTCAGCCTCGGCCGCCGGCACGCGCTGTACCTCCAGCGGCAGGGTCACGTTGCGCATGATGGTGCGCCAGGGCATCAAGTTGGCGTGCTGGAAAACGTAGCCGATCTCCCGCCGCGGCCCATCGAGCGGCTCGCCGTTGAGACAAACCTGTCCCTGCGTCGCCGGTAGCAGACCGCCCAGGATGCGCAAGAGCGTTGTCTTGCCGCAACCAGACGGCCCCACCAAACAGATGAACTCGCCTTTGCGCACTTGAAACGAGATATTGGCCAAAGCCTCGGTGGGGAGGCTGTTGCGGCCGCCGCTGAACGTCTTGCTCACAGCGGCCGCCTCCAAGAGAACATTGGCCGGTGCAGGCGTGGGCGATGTCTGGCGCTGACCGTTGGTGAGAGGAAGCGTCAGGAGCATAGCTATTTGACCTGCGCAGCCTCAACGAAGCGGTTGGTATACAGGCTGTCCGGCGCCACGGGCTGGCTGATCAATCCCGCGTCAAGCATGAACTGGGCGGCTTCTTGCCAGGCCAGGGGGTCGGAGCGCCCCAGGCTGTCTTGCGGCGTCTGCCAGAGCGCCAAGGAGGCGTCGAAGATAGCGCGGTTGATGGCCTCGTTGTCGCCGCCGGCCTCGGGTACCGCCTGCAAGCTAATGGCGAACGCTTCGTCGGGGTTGTCGAGCGTGTAGCGGATGCCGCGCAGCATGGCCCGTGTCACCTTCAGCACCAACTCCGGTTGCTCTTGGATGGTCTTGTCGTTAGTCACAAGGCCGTTGGCAGGCAGGTCGGCGTAGTCGGAGACCGGCAACACGACCACGTCGTGACCAGCCAGGCTGAGCTGCACCGGGCCGTTGACGATGTAGTCCAGCGCAGCGTGCACGCGGCCTTCACTGACAGCCGCCGCCTGCGTGAAACCGATGCTCTCCAGGGTAACCTTGGTCTCGTCGATGCCCGCTGCGTTGACCAGAGCTTTCCAGCCGACCAGGCTGGCGCCGAAGAGGCCGGGAATGCCCACCTTCTTGCCTTCCAGGTCCTTGGGTTGTGCAATGCCGCTTTCGGCCGGCGCGAAGACCACCACGGGGAATTTGCGGTACCAAGCCGCGGCATAGGTGACCGGCAAGCCTTGGGAGCGTCCCAGTATCACCTGCTCGCCGCTGGCAACCGCAAACTGCAAGTTGTTCGTTCCCACGAGCTTGAGAAAGTCGGTTTCGAAGCCGTGCTGGTACTGCACGTCAAGTCCCTCGTCGGCGAAGAAGCCTTTGGCGCGCGCCACGTAGAACGGCGCAAACTGCACGCTGGGGATGTAGCCCAGCCCGATGACCAGCGGGGTAAGGCTGGCGGTGGGCTGTTCGCTCCCAGCAGCAGGCGTGTTGCCGGCCGGGCCTGAGACAAGCACGGGCTGGCAAGCGGCCATACCTAAGCTCAATACTAGGATGAGGATGAGCGAACGAGTGAAAGGAGACATGTCGACCTACCTTCTAGAGGCGTCTCTTGATCTGGGGCACGTTACTGGATGCGCTGCCATGCCAGCAGTCGGTGCTCCAGCCAACTGACTGCGCCGTACAGGGCCACGGCAATCACGACCAGACTGACGAGCGCCACGAACAGCAAGGGCGTGTCGAGAATGCCGCGCGCCAGATTGATCAAGAAGCCCAGACCGCGGTCCGCGCCCACGAACTCGGCCACGACCGCGCCGATGACTGCCAGGGTCACGCCGATCTTCAGGCCGCCCAGAAGCATGGGCAACGCGGCCGGAATCTCCAGCTTGGTGAGGATCTGCCAGCGTGTGGCCTGCAGGGAGTGCATCAACGCCAGCAGATCAGGCTCGACCGAACGAATGCCGACGATGGTGTTGATGAGCGCGGGGAAGAAGATCGTCAGCGCGCAGATCAGCACTTTGCTCACGCTAGGCGATTGGATCCAGATCACCAGCAGCGGCGCCAGCGCAATGATGGGCACCGCCTGCGATGCGACGAGGTAAGGGGAAAGCAACCGCTCCAGCCGCCGCGATTTCGCCAACAGGTAGCCGAGCACCGTGGCGATTCCCAAGCCCAGCAGCAGCCCGCCGAAGATCTCGAGCAGCGTGAACTGGGCATGGTACCAGAGGCTGCCATCGGCTAAGACCAGCGAGAACTTGCGCGCCACCAGCTGCGGCGACGGCAGGATGAACGCCGGATAGTCTCGCCAGCGCACCAGCCCTTCCCACAGCAAGATGAACGCGCCAAGGACGATGGGCGCCAGCCAGATTTCGCTGCGCATCCGCACGGTGGGGCGACGCACCGCCGGCAAGGTTGATTGTTGTCTCACGTGTAGTTCCATGGAGTTTGCTCTACAAAACGCAGCCCCGGCGCAAGGTAAACCTGGCCGGGGCTGGCGCGTGAAAAACGGTTAGCCTGGTTGTGGCTGCCGGTGGTCGACCCGGTAACACAAACGCCTCCAGAGATGTCGGGTCGACCTCCGGAGGCGCAACAGGCATAGCAGAGAAGCCAGCTCTGGCGCAGCGGGCCAGGTCTGGCTCATCGGCAACCTTCTCTCATCCGGACTATACCGTCGGCTCCGGCCTGGAGCAGCCCAACGCGGGCGTCTCGCACCGGATCCACCGCTTGCGCGGGTCACGGGCTCAGGAGACTCTGCTCAGTCTCCTCCACCGTCGGTCGGGAATTGAGCCAGCGCAGCCAGCAAGGGCTGCGCCGCTCTCACCCTGCCCCGAAGGTTATCACGATATGCAATTGTGCACGTAACTGCTCAGGTGCCGGGCATTGGTAGGCGATTTGCGACCTGGGTTGGCTTCGCAGACACGTCTGCAAACCAGAATTCAAATGCCCGGCACCTATGGCTGAGTAGTTACTTGTGCGCATTATAACACGCCCTGAGAGGCGGGTCAAGCAAGCGGGCACCCCGACGCAAGAAAAAGGCTCGTAACGATTCAGGTGTCAGGTGCGGGGCATCGGGAACCAACCTGGAGGGACTAGCGATCGGTTGGCAGCTGAAGTCGACTCTGCGGACACCTTTGCCGACGCAGGCTCAAGTGCCTGGATTTAACGGCTCCAAACGCGTCCTTAGCGGCCTGCCGGCGTGAGTGGCTCCCCGCGTAGCTGCTTGTAAAGATAGTAGAGGTTACCCTGATGCAGGCGTTGCACCATGCCGTTGAGGGGGATGCGCGAACGGCCGCAATCCTCGATGGAGAGCTTGAGCAGATCCTGCGGCGGCTTGTCCTCAGCGATCCACTCCTTGACGATGTCCTCGATGCAGTCGAGGTAGTTCAGGCTCGATTGGATCGTGTCGCGCAGCTCCCCGCGCAGGAGCACCTCGCCATGGCCCTGGACGATGTTCTCAAGGCCGCCGACCTCGATCGCGCGCAGGGACTGACGGAGCTCGGCGATGTTGCCGCCGCCCGGGATGTCGAGGTACGGCACGGGCAGGACCGTGTCGCTGGCAAAGAGCACCTTGTCTTCCTTGACGCGCACGGTGATGACGTCTGGGCTGTGGCCAGGCGAGTGGCGCAAGACGATCGTTTTTCCTCCCAAACGCAAGGTCAAGGTGTGGTCGAACGTGATGGATGGCAGGCGCAGTTGGACGTCGTTTAGTTCGGCCGTATGGCTTTTGGCTTGCGCCAGAGTCTGTTCGCCGAAGCGCACGAGAAACTCGCGACAGCGGCGATGGGCGATCAGTTCGGCTTCGGGAAACAGCCAGCTGCCGTGGGTATGATCGGCATGGGCGTGGGTGGTGATGACGTAACGAATGCCTTGGGGGCAGCGACGGCGAGCGAAGTCGCGCAACTGGCGGGTTTCCTGGGGAAACGGCAACGTGTCGACAATGACTGCGCCTTCCTCGGTAACGACCACGCCGGCCGTCACTTGCAGGTACATATCACTGCGAAAGACGTAGATATCAGCAGCGACCCGTTCTCGCAGCATGCGCACGCCCTTTCAGTCAAAGAAAGGCCATCGGCTTTGCGGCCGATGGCCATCGATTGCTTAGTTCCCCGCCGTGCCGTGTGTCATCGGGTTTTGAACCTGCTTGCGCAGGTGGGCAACTTATCGCCGTCATTCACCTTGCCGGCGCCGGACGAGCCGGTGGCTATCGTGTTTGCGGACGAGATGTCGAAGCCCTTCGATCGGGTGTTGGCTCAAAACGTTGAAACGACATCACGCACACAGCAGGGCACCGTGGCTATATGATAGCACAAGAGCTCAGTTTAGGCAAGTCGTTCGCTGGACGCTCCCAGGGCTGCTCGAGAGTGCCGGCGAGTGTCATGTTGAAGTCCGCCAAGGCATCCCGGTGTTCTGCGCAAGGGGACTCGTCGCCGGCTTGGAGTACGTTGGAACGCATGGTCTCTGTGAGAGACGCGTTGTTGGTTTGAGTCGGCGGGCAGCCGGCTGGCTGGCGTAGCACCAGCTATGATCGTGCAACGCTTGGCGTGAAGCTGGTTGTGTGGTATACTCCCGCCATCGTTTTTCGTCCCGCGCTGTCTGGCGTTTCCGTTGCTCATCAGGCAGCGCACCCAGTCTGTTCCAGGGAGGAAGATATGTTCCAACAGCTCATTCTCGTCGGCAATTTGGGCAGCGATCCAGAGCTACGGTATACGTCGGATGGGACGCCCGTGGCCAGCTTCAGTCTAGCCGTCAACCGTCGGTGGACGAATCCCGACGGCACTCACGGCGAGGATACGACCTGGTTCCGTGTGTCGGTCTGGCGCAAGCAGGCGGAGACGGTCAACCAATACCTGCGCAAAGGCCGCCAGGTACTGGTGATCGGACGGGTCTCGGCGCGCGCCTACACGGCGGCCAACGGTGAACCGCGCGCCAGTCTGGAGGTGACGGCGGACACGGTCAAGTTCCTCGGCGGTGGTCGCGGCGAAGAGAGTCCCTTCGCTGAGCCGACGGAGGAAGAGGCGCTCTTCTGAACTTCAGCTCGTCGTAGGCGACAGCCGCACCGAGGGCTGCGGCTGTCGCCTACCCTGCTGGTCGGTTGAGGGGAGTCTCGCACGAGTCGATGGGGTGGTCATTCCAGGGCGTGAGGAAGGCGTGTCCTAGGCGCGCCTGGCTGCGC